>JAGCCZ010000003.1 GCA_017651425.1 Bacteroidales bacterium | reverse complement strand
TCCAGCTGACGGGCTTGGGACACGAATTCGGTGCCGCCGTGCTGCCGTCGATACAGAACACGGGGTCCACGCAAGTCAGCTACAAGCGGGCCACAGGGGCGGACAGGCAGTTGGCATTCAACCTCATCGCACGCGCCGGCACGGAGGGAAACTTCACCCTCAACGGCAGCGCGACCGCCATCCAGGCCTCCGACTTCCACCCCGTGGCCGGCAGCAACGGCGGCTGGGTCTATGCCTCCATTAACATCCCCGTGTCCACAGTGGCTATCAACCAGACCGCCGTCGTACACAATCCCGCGCCTTTCCACCTCGGAGTTTTCGAGGGCGGCTATGCGGGAGGGTGCAGCTACGGCTTCTTCAGCGACTATCAGCGATATATTGCTTCCGATGCCGCTGCATACGTGGCCTGCGAAGGCAAGAATGTCACCATTCACATCACATCCAACGGCGACTATAACGTCAACTGGTATGCCGACGCCACCAGCAACAATATCATCCACACGGGCACATCTTATACGGTGACAAAAAACCAGGACTCCGTGCAATATGTCTATGCCCAACTGTTTGCCGTCAACGCTTTCGGCGATCGACTTCAGATTCCCATCCTTCTTACCACCTTGTGCGGCGACACTTTAGACGGCGACTGCGAGGGTACGGTTCTCTATCATCAAGATTTCGGGGGCAATAATGTCTCCGATCCGTGGATTTCCCCCACAGATTTTGTCGGCGGACACTCCGACCTTATTTTTAACGGAACAACCACCTCTTCCGGCCATTACTCTTTAGCCAAAAATTGTCCTGAAACTTGGGCTGTTCACCCCAACTTCGACCACACCCATCTTGGCGACCCCGACAGAGGATACTTTATGTATCTTGACCCGGCACCCAACCAAATGAACGCCATATTGTATGAAATTCCCATAAACGGGCTGTGTGACAATGCACGGCTCAATTTCAGCCTTTGGGCCACCGACCTGCAGCGTAATTACGCACACCCCGCGTTTGAGATGCAGCTCATCAACTCCGACGACAGTTCTTTGCTTGTACGCAGCCATATTGTTGATATGCCCCGCAACAATCCGTTGGTCTGGCACCAATATGGTTTCTCATATTCTCTGCCCAATAATGTTCACGATGTGATTTTCCGCATTATCAACAAAAACGCCAACAACATCGGCAATGACTGGGCTATAGATGACATCAAGGTCACCTATTGTGGCGGCGAGGCCTATATTTTGGTTCCGTCCGCCGACACGACGCTATGCATTGGTGAACCGATCACACTTTCCGCCCAGTTTGTGCGCCATTCCATCCCAGCCGATGCGACGTTGGAGTACGAATGGCAGTTTTCCCCCGATGATGTCAATTGGCAGGACTTGCCCAACAGCGGCAACCTCCAGTATTCCATACAAAATTTGTCTCCCGCCAATGTGGGGTTTTATAGAATTCAAGTGGCAGAGACAGGATTGCTGGACGGTCTTTGCTCCTTCTATTCGGAATCCGTCCACATTGCCGCCGACAGCTGCATTGTAGAGCCTTGCGACACCCTGTTTCTCAGCGACAGTGTTTGCATGGGAATGCCATACGAAGGCAACGGTTTCTCCTTGACATCGGCACAAACGAACTATGCGGGCAATGATATTTTCGACCGACATATAATCGGAGCAAATGGTTGTGACAGTTTGATCAGACTATTGCTGAAAACATTGCCGCCACCGCAGTTCCGGATTGAAGACGGAGGCATGGATTTCTGCGAAAACAATCGTATTGTGTTAGAGGTACAGCCCGCGATGGAGGCGTATGTTTGGAGTACGGGGGCGACCACGCAATCCATAGAGGTGACACAATCGGGGCGTTATACGGTTACGGCAACGCAAGGGGGATGTAGTTCTTCTGTGCCGTACACAGTTTCTGCTTGTACGTTTAACATCTTTGTTCCCAATGCAATATCTTTCACCAACAAAGACGGTTTGAATGATTATTTTCGGATTTATTGCCCCGATCCTTCTGTCATACGGAATTTTAGTATTTACATTTACAACCGTTGGGGAGAACTGTTGTTTTATTCCGAGGATCCCTCTTTCCAGTGGCATCCGGAAAGCATTCAAAAGAACACCTTCTTCAACTATGTGATTCGGTATCGCGGAAATGATGGCGCAATGGACCAACAAAAAGGGATGATTTTCGTTTTTTAGCAGAACCTCAGCACCAGGAAGATAACGAGCTCCACGGCAAGAATGCCGCACATCACCCACCAAAGTCTTGGCTTGGTTTCGGGCGCAAAGGTGAAAATCTTGTTGAAAAGATAATTGAGCAGGCCTACCGGGAGGGCCATGATGGCGCTGGCCCAATAGTTGTTCACACCGAGCCTCTCCATGATGCCAATGCCGAAAATATTGACGAAATAGGTGATCGCGCAAACCATGACAAACTTAAAAATCAGCCTGTTGTCACCAACCTTGAATACTATTTTCCCATACGTCTTGAAGTTGAAAAGCACGCTGATGATCGTGCCGAGGAAAGCCGCCAACACAAAGGGCTCCTTCAGAGAAGTCATACCCAACAAGTAGCGCAGCACGGCAAACACGGCCCATCCGAACGCGGTATTCAGAGCCGCCACAAAAACAAAGCGGATGAATTCCGGGGTGAGGACTTTCCTTATAAGATTTCGTATATTTTGAAGCATTTTTTTAAAGCGCGCAAAAATAAGAAAAAAATTGTATTTTTGCCGCCTCATTTCAAACCCGCGGTACACGCCCTACCCCCTTCTTTTTGTGATACCGCTTTCAACCCTAAATAAAATCCTAAATCATCAATTTAGAATGTTAGAATCTATAGAAAAGAGGCCGAAACGTAAAAGAATCACGACCAACAGTGACCTTCCCGTAGCCACCTCTAACCAATCCAAGAAAACCGTAAAAGTCAACATCCCTGAAAAACGCATTGAAGACCTTTTTAAGGATGTGAAGGCCGAAAATGCCAACAAAAATATCGATTTAGAACCGAATAAAACGAGGGACGAAGAGCCTGTTTTGTTCGCCAACCCTCTTCCGTTGACGGAAAAGCCAAAGCAGACACGCAAAAGGAAAACAAAAGAGACCCCCGAAGCCGACGTCAAAGTCGCCGCTGCGGAGGCTGAAGCTGAAATACCCCAGCCCGTCAAGCGCAAACGGGGCCGGCCTAAAAAGAGCGACACGGCAAACGCCACCGCAGTGACGACTCAAACCAAGGAACCGGAAGACATTCCCATTCTGGATCCCGAGGTTCTCCCCGGAAAAATCTCAACCAACTATCATTTTGCCGCACACGAACCGGAAAAGAAGACGGACGTTGACGAGCCCATCATCGAGTATCAGCAAAAAGAGGAAAAACGACCCCTGCGGCGCAAATATGTCAAGGGTGAGAACCACAAAAAAGAAGAAAATACCCATGACAACACGCAGAAAAAAGAACCGCAGCCGGAAAAAAACAGTGCGGAAGCCATTTTAGCGGAACAGACCGCCCTGTTGGAAGAGGCGCAGTACGAGGGCACCGTCATGGCCGAGGGCGTGCTCGAAATCACCAGCGACAACTGCGGTTTCCTGCGCTCCTCCGACTACAACTACCTCACTTCGCCCGACGACATCTATGTCTCCCTCTCCCAAATCAAGCTCTTCGGTCTCAAGAATGGTGACACGGTGTATGGTGCCATACGTCCGCCCAAGGCCGGCGAGAAATACTTCCCGCTCACCAAGATCGACAAAATCAACGGGCGCAACCCTGATGAAATCCGCGACCGTATCCCCTTCGACTACCTGACCCCCATGTTTCCGGACGAGAAAATCAACCTGACGGGGCATTCGGGCTGCAACACCTCCACCCGCGTCATCGACCTTTTCGCGCCTATCGGCAAGGGGCAGCGCGGCCTCATTGTGGCACAGCCCAAGACAGGTAAAACAGTGTTGCTGAAGGATATCGCCAACGCCATCGCCGCCAACCACCCGGAGATATACCTCATCATCCTGCTCATCGACGAGCGTCCCGAGGAGGTCACCGACATGCAGCGCAGCGTCAATGCGGAGGTCATCTCCTCCACCTTCGACGAACCCGCCGAACGGCACGTCAAGATTGCCAACATGGTGCTGGAGAAGTCGAAGCGCATGGTGGAGTGCGGCCACGACGTGTGCATCCTGCTCGACTCCATCACCCGACTGGCGCGCGCCTTCAACACGATGGCCCCTGCCTCCGGCAAGGTGCTCTCCGGCGGTGTGGAAGCCAACGCCCTGCAAAAACCCAAACGCTTCTTCGGCGCCGCCCGTAACGTCGAAAACGGCGGCTCCCTCACCATCATCTCCACCGCCCTCATCGAGACCGGATCCCGCATGGACGAGGTCATCTTCGAGGAATTCAAGGGCACCGGCAACATGGAACTGCAACTCGACCGCAAACTCTCCAACAAGCGCGTCTATCCCGCCGTCGATCTCATGGCCTCCAGCACCCGCCGCGACGACCTGCTGCAAAAACCCGACGTCCTCCAGAAAATGTGGATCCTGCGCAACCATCTCGCCGACATGAACACGATCGAAGCCATGACCTTCCTCAAAGAAAAGATGGAACTCACCAGAACCAACGAGGAATTTCTGGCTTCCATGAACGGCTAATTTTGGCCGCGAACCACTCGTCGTCAACCACCCGCGAAGAGGTGCTGATTATTAACCGAAAAGGTGGGATAACTTTGTTGTAGTATGGTATTATAGCATTCCATAAAATACTATCTTTGCCATTGTTATGCTGAAAAGAATATCTATCGCCTTCTTCGTCTTTTTCTTGTGTATCAGCTTTTTAAAAGCAGATATCGGTTCGTCAAAGGATACTTCTGGCGGATTTATCGTACCATTCTCTCTCAAATCGCTGACCACTGCCCTGCCCGACAATATTGGCAAGACACATGCGCTCTACGATTCCTTGGAGGTCTTTGCCGATCATCTGGGTGAACGAATGAACGGTACCATCCTGATTGCCCGCCACGACACCATCCTGCTACAGAAATCATACGGCTATCTGGAGCTCTACAAAAGCTACGACGGCTACGGCTGGCTCTCGGAAAAAGAGCTGAACTACCGCCGCCGCATGTATACCAACTCATTGATCAACAACAGCTTGTTTGAGTTAGCATCGGTTTCCAAGCAATTTACCGCCGCCGCCATCCTCAAGCTCTGCCAGGAAGGGAAAATCAGTCTGACAGACTCGCTCCACACATTTTTCCCGAAAATCCCATACGGAGAGGTCACCATCCGCCAAATGCTCAACCACACCTCCGGTCTGCCAGAATATTTCAATTTCGACTACAAGGTTTACGACACCTCCACCTTTGTCACAAACGAGCAACTGCTGCGCGTATTGGAGAATTCCAAACCGCAACGCATGTTCCTGTCGGGGCAGGGCTACAAGTATTGCAACACCAACTATGCCCTGCTGGCCGCCATCGTTGCGAAAGTGTCGGGGATGCCTTTCGAGCAGTATGTGCGTGACAACCTGTGGAAACCGGCGGGCATGAAAAACACCCACTTCTTCACGGAACTGGTGGGGCTCTACCCCGGCTATGTGCAGCCCGAATGCGTCATACGCAAGGGACAGGACTACATCAATGTGAAACCCATCGAGGGTATCACGCCCCGACCGCTCACACGCGGCCACTGGCGTTCCGGCAACCTCGCGCTCTACGACCGCCTCAACGGCATTCTCGGCGACAAGGGCGTCTATACCACCGCCGAGGACCTGCTGCGCTGGGCCAACGTTTATTACATGGAGTATCAGATTCTCCCCGAAGAGGTTATCGACGAAGCCACCAAGGCCCAGAACAAGCTGCCGAACGGCACCTATCCCAAGGACCTCTACGGATACGGCGTCCACCTCGAAGACAGTCCCGACCACGGGTTCCTCGTCTATCACGGCGGCCTTTGGAACGGCTACCACAACCTCTGGCTCTACCGGCCAAAGGATGGGCTGGTCATCATCTTCCTCAGCAATTTCTACAACTCCTCCCACGCAGGAAAGAGCAACGAGTTTCTTGAAATGTACGACCGGCAGCCCCGCTAAACCGCGCATAAAACCATGTGACAACAGAGAACGCCATGATTGAACTCAACACCAATTATCACACACACAGCACCTATTGCGACGGGAAAGAACCCCTGCCCGCATTCGTGGCCGCCGCCGAGAAACTCAACTATACTCAGTTGGGCTTCTCCTCCCACGCCCCCGTCTCCTTCGAGAACGACTTCGGCATCCATGAAAACGAGATAGACACCTATTGCCGGGAAATCGACGAGCTGCAAGAGCAGACCTCCATGACGCTGCTCAAGGCCTTGGAATGCGATTTCGCTCCCGGCCACTGCAAATCTTTCGACACCTTCCGCAACGAACACCACCTGGACTACATCATCGGCGGCGTACACCTCGTGATACCCGAGCACAGAGACGGTATTTGGTTCATCGACGGGTCCAAACGCGAAGTTTACGACGACGGTCTCGACCGACTCTTCGACCACAACATCTGCAAGGCCGTGACCCGTTTTTGGGAACAGACTTTTGAGATGATCGAAACCGAGCATTTCGAGATTATCGCCCATTTCGACAAAATCAAGATGCACAACCTACACCGTTTTTTCGAAGACGATGAACCGTGGTACCAAGTGCTGGCCGACAAGGCGTTGCAACTCATCAAGCGACACGACCTCATCGTGGAAATCAACACCCGGGGGCTTTACAAGAAGCGTTGCGATGCCTTCTATCCCTCCACCGCGCTATTGCAAAAAGCACGCAAACTCGACATTCCCGTCATCATCAGCAGCGACGCCCACAAGTCGGAGGACCTTGGCCAATTTTGTCCCGAGGCCCGCGACGAGCTGCTCCGCTGCGGCTACGACCACTTGGCCACTTTCGACCTCAAGACCCGACAATTCCAATATTGATCCAAAATTGCACACGATGAAATTTCGCTCCGCCCCCAATCTTTGGTTCCGCTATCTGATCGCATCCATCTCTCCCCGATGGAGCGTTCGCCTGCTCTATCGAATCTGCCATCACAAACGGCTGAACCTTGACAATCCGCAGACCATGGACGAGAAAATCCAGTGGCTCAAATTGCACTACTGCCAACAGGACATCGTCAAGCAGTGTGCCGACAAGTACCGTGTGCGCGAGTATGTGAAGGAGTGCGGTTTGGAGCACATTCTCAACCCACTCATTGACAAATACCACTCCACCAACGAGATACAATGGGATGCGTTGCCCGAAAAATTTGTGCTGAAATGGAATTTCGGTTGTGGCGGCAACGTGATTTGCCCGGACAAAAGCAAGTTGGACATCCCCGCCGCCGTGCGCGAACTCAACAAATTCGGAAAGATAAAGTTCCACCTCATCGCCGCCGAACCGCAGTACGACATTCCCGAAAAGCTCATTCTTTGCGAAGAGTTTATCGAAACCGAGGACGGCCATGCGCCGGTGGATTACAAATTCTACTGCTTCAACGGCAAAGCCGAATATGTGCTCTGCTGCTATGGCCGCGGCGACCAGGAGCGACCCGCCTTCTACTTCTTCAACCGCCAGTGGGAACTGCAGCGCCTCAACAAACAGGGCAAAGAGGCTCCCGATGGCTTTACACTTCCCAAACCCGACGGCATTGACCAACTGTTCGACTACGCCGAAACCCTCTCCAAGCCTTTCCCCTTTGTGCGTGCCGACTTCTATCTGGAAAACGGAAAAACCTACTTCGGGGAACTCACCTTCACACCCAGCGGCGGCTTCGACCGCGGACGACTGCCCGAAACTGACCTCCTCTTTGGTCAAATGATTCAACTGCCCAATCTTTAGCCTTTTCTTCGGACAATGAAACAGAACATAGCCAAATACTTACTGTACCTTACCCTTGGACTGGTCATGGCTTCCTACCTGCCTTGGATATACCACACCAAGATTTACTATATCATCCGCTATGCCATCATGGGGTCGATGGCCGTCTCTGCAGCACTCACCTTCTCCTTCGACCGCTATTTCTCCGTCCGCTTCATGCGTATTTTCGCAATCACCATTGGCATCGTGCTCTTGGAATTCATCCTATTCCATTTCACAGGAAGACGATTCCATGTCGCAGACCTGACCCAGCTTGTCATCGCCTTCCTGTGCATCGGCATCGGCATGTCGCTCGACTGCGACATCAAAACATGGTCCAACATCTGCTATTTCTACACCATCGGATTGATCATAATGGGCGTGATCAACTGTTTCTATTGGGCTGGAGGACTCTATATTCCTGAGTATTACATGTTTGACAAAGGAAAAAACCAAGTTGGCGGCATTTTGGCCATCGCCGGCATGGCCTGTCTCTTCTTTGGCATTCACATTAAAGAACAGCGCGTTCACTTTTTAGTATTGTTCATCTTAGCCTTGTTGGTGTTGCTGCTTATTCGCGCACGGTCCGCCTTCTTTGCCCTGCTCGTATGCGCCACGTTCATAACAATAAAGGATTCCCATTGGCACTGGGATTTCAAAACGGTACTTACCATCTTGGGTTTTGCCCTCATCGGCTATATCCTCTATTCGGCATTTCTCAGCGATGAACTGCACACTTTCATGGTAGGCGGCAAACGGTCCGGCTCACTCGATGTCATCACCTCCAACCGCTGGCAACGAGACAAGGAGGGCCTGGAATACATTCTCAACGAATCCGTAGTCGGAGAACAAGAGAGCAAATCTGGCATATTGCTTATACACAACTACATACTCTTACGACTCGTGCGTTACGGGATATGGTCGTTCGCATTGGTGGGTTTCTATCTCTATTTTGGAATCAAGACTATTATCGCACTTCTCAGCGACCGCAAGACAGACATCCGCGACATCGGTTACATCACATGTGCGTTGCCACTGATTATCAGTTTTGTGGAGCCTAATTTCCCCTACGGTCCAGGCTCCGTGCAGATGTTGGCCTTCCTTTTGTTGGGCGCCACTTTCTACAACAAACAGCAGCAGCCGCGCCACGCCATCCTGGCCGATGACGGAGAGCCTGCAAAAGTGCTGCATATTTGCAACGATTTTCCCAACAGCAAAGTTCATGCAGAATTATACCAGCAGTTGGATAAGATCGGGGTGGACCAGATTGTTTATTCCCCGATTCGCAGTCAGGAGCTGGACGGGCGCAATGCCTTTGAGGGCGAGCACACGAGCATTATCTACTCGTTTATATTAAAACCCATACATCGCATTTTCTTCCACAAAAAAATCACGATGATTGCCAAAGATGTCGCCAAACAGGTGGATCTGACGCACATCGCCTGCACCCATGCCACCAATCTCTTCAGCGACGGGGCGGTGGCCCTGTATCTCAAGCGGCATTATGGCATCCCCTATATCGTGGCCGTGCGCAACACGGACCTCAACGCCTTTTTGCGCTATGCACCTCATCTTTGGTGGGTTCACCGCGCCGTTATCCGGAATGCCGACAAGGTCGTCTTCATCAGCCCTGCACTTCAGCGGCGGCTTACCAACCACTGGACTCTCGCGGGCATGAGGGAACTGCTGCGCGGCAAGAGCCTCCTCATCCACAATGGCGTCAACGAGTACTGGCTCAACCATATACAGTCCTCCCCTGCCGCCCCTGACGGTTCACACAATGTGCTTTATGTAGGCCTTTTCGATGACAACAAAAACGTGTTGCGACTGATGCAAGCGGTCTCGCAGCTGAAAACAGACATTCCCGACATTCATTTGGATCTGGTGGGCGGTGATGGCAATCGAGAACAGGAGGTACTGGCCCTTGTGAAACAACATCCTGACACGTTCCGTTATCGGGGCAAGATTTACGACAAGTCCGAATTGCAGAAGGTCTATGCCGAAAACAGAGTGTTCGCCATGCCTTCCCTGCATGAAACCTTTGGCCTGGTATATGTGGAGGCCCTCACGCAAGGATTGTCGCTGCTCTATACGCGCAACGAGGGCATCGACGGGCTCTTCCACGATGAGGTGGGAATAGCGGTGAATCCCCAATCCACCACGGAGATTGTCGGCGCACTGCAGAATCTGATGCTCCATCCCAATGACTACACCAACTCCACGGTTGATTTCTCGCTTTTCCATTGGGCGGGTATTGCCCGCACCTACATGAATATATACCACGATATTTTCCAATAACCCTTTGACTGTCATACGCCATGCTTTCCGTAATCATACCCGTATATAATGAAGAAAAATACATAGAGCACTGCCTGCATTCCATTATTAATCAGGACTATGACAAAGAGGATTTGGAGGTCTTTTTCATTGATGGGCTCAGCAGCGATGCCACCCGGCGTATTATAAGCGACTACGCCCAACAATATCCCTATATTCATCTGATAGACAATCCGCACCGTATTGTACCTTACGGCATGAACATCGGAATCGGCATGGCCAAGGGCGACATCATCATGCGTTTGGATGCCCATGCCGACTATCAAAGCAACTATTTCACAACCTTGACCTCCGCGTTGCAGTCCCTTCAGGCCGACAACGTGGGTGTCCGGTGGCGTACCGACGTGCTGCACCATACGCCCAAAACCGATGCCATAAAAGAGGTTCTCTGTCACAAATTCGGGGTGGGAAATTCCGCTTTCCGCATTGACACCGGCAATGACGACATCATGGAGGCCGACACCGTGCCTTTCGGGTGTTTTCGCCGGGACGTCTTTACCCGCTTTGGCCTGTACAACACCCTTTTGGAGCGCAATCAGGACATCGAACTCAACAAACGCATACATGCAGGTGGCGGGAAAATATACCTGCTTCCCCAAGTGCTGTGTACTTATTATGCTCGGGAAACATTTGCAAGCATAGCCCGGAACAATTATCTCAACGGGCTTTGGAACCTGCTCACGGTGAAAATCACAAAACATTTCTCCTCATTGTCCATAAGACACTTCGTGCCTCTTTTGTTCTTGCTGTCCCTCATCATCCCTGCCATTTGTTCCATCGCATATTGGCCGTTCATCCTGATTTCGGCCTTATCCCTGACATTATACCTGATATTCCTACTAATCACCTGCACGAACATCTCCCTCCGTAAACGCAGGCATTTCGGTTATTTGTGCTTAGCCTTCATCGTGCTCCATTTCTCGTATGCGGCGGGCTCTCTTGTCGGAATATTCAAATCCGTGAAAAAATGAAACGTGACATAGAGCTTCAGTATAAAACATCCATCGCGGCCTATTTGCACACGTCGCCCGATCACATTTTCCTGTATTACAAGGGCAGAGTCGCGCTCTATGCCATCCTGAAAGCCATGGATGTGCATCAGGGCGATGAAGTTGTCATACCTGCCTTCACCTGCGTGGTGGTACCCAACGCCATCAAATATTTGGGGGCGACCCCCATTTATGTTGACATCGATCCCGTCACTTACAATGCCGACCTGCAGTGTCTGCAACAAGCCATCACGGAGCGGACCAAGGTGATAATTTGCCAAAACACGTTCGGTTTGTCATCCAACGTGGAACAGATACAAGCTTTGGCATACAGCCGGCGGATCTACACCATAGAGGACTGCACCCACGGGTTTGGTGGCAGCTACCATGGCAAACCGAACGGCAGCTACTGCGATGCAGCCTTTTATTCCACCCAATGGAACAAGCCTTTCAGCACTGGTGTAGGTGGATTCGCCTGGGTGCAGAATCCGGAACTGGCATCGAAAATTGCAGCCGTCAACAGCCAGATGGAACCGGCCACCCGAAAAGACGCCCTCTCTTTATCCATGCTCTATTTCGTGCGTGAAAAAATACTCACCGAAAAACGTTACTGGTGGATGATACGCCTTTACCGGTGGCTGAGCCGGCACAACCTCGTCCAAGGTTCTTCCGGCGGTGCCGAACTGATCTCCACCCTCATGCCCGACCATTATTTCAAAGCCCTGTCGGCCACACAAATGAAAAAAGGGCTGCAAAACCTGCAGCATCTTGGCGATGCCATGGCTCTTCGGAAAAACAATGCCCGCATTTACAACGACTACCTCCGGCAACACGGCAAAACCTTTGTCAGCCCCGCACTTTTTGACGACCACTCTTTTTTGAAATTTCCCCTGTTGGTGTTCCAACGGGAAAAAGTGTTGGAAATGGCCGAGAAACAGCACATACCGCTCGGCGAATGGTTCTGCAGTCCCATCCATCCTGTCTGCGAGCACTGGGAGCAATGGGATCTGCAAGGCGACAAATATCCCATAGCCGTAGAAAAAGCATCGCAGATGCTCAATTTGCCCACTGATGAAAAGAATCCGGACAAAGTGATTCATTTTTTGGAAGAAATAAACGACTACATATTATAAAATGGGAATTATATACCTGATGGCACAAATCAAGGCTTTTGCATCTTTTTTTTGATTTGGGCGTGCCGGCGCGGCGGCGGAATTTACGTCACACCCGCATACGCAATCCAATGCCGCCGCGCCGTCGGGCTTTCCGCTGCAATGATTTTGGCTTAGACACCACCACCATTCCGAGAGACGCGAAGCGTCAAGCGGAACCTCCGTCTCGCCAGGGAACGCATTCCCGCCAAAATCATTTCCGCTTCAATCCCTCACGCAGGCTCGTCGAACCCCACATCCGTTTCGCGGCGAGCAACGCACAACCTCGTCTCAAACCTCTCCCGCGCCGCGATTATCCCGCGCACACACCCCTCCCAGGGGTTGCAGCGCTCGTTCCTCACGCTTTAACCCCTGGCTACCAAGCTCTTGCCCCTGCCGGGGCTGCTCAAGGAAATATATTATCTTTCCTCCTTGTCCCGGAGGGACACCCTCTCAATAACCCCACATAAGCGACGAAGGAGCGCCGTGTGGGGATGGATGACGGCACCGATACCCTCTCGCGGCGCAGGAGTCGGCATCCAAGATGCAAGAAACCTGCTCGCCGCGAAAGGGAGGCGTTAGAAAAATGCGTTGCTTAGAGACCTGCTCATGCAAGTCTGGTGCCATCAGGTATATAACCACCAATAAAATTGACAAACGCACGTTTTGGGAAAAGGATAGTGATTTTTTGTATTTTTGCACACTTTTAAATCCAATGCTATGTTGAAAACCAAAGAGGAAATCGTGCAAAATTGGCTACCCCGCTACACGGGCATGCAGTTAGACGAGTTCGGACGCTACATCCTGCTGACCAATTTTGAAGATTATGTACATAATTTTGCGGAGCTGATGGACGTGGAGGTCCACGGCGAGGGCAAGCCGATGCGTTCGGCCACGAAAGACGAAATCACCATCATCAACTTCACGATGGGCAGTGCCAATGCCGCCACCATCATGGACTTGCTCACGGCGGTGAAACCCAAGGCCGTGTTATTCCTCGGCAAGTGCGGCAGCTTGAAATCCTACATCGGCTTAGGCGAGCTTCTGTTGCCCATCGCCGGCATCCGGGGCGAGGGAACCTCGCGCGACTACTTCCCTGAGGAGGTGCCCGCACTGCCGGCCTTCAACATGGAAAAGGCCATCTCCACCACCATCCGCGACTACGGCCTGGACTACTGGACGGGCACGGTCTATACCACCAACCGCCGCGTTTGGGAGCACGACGAGGAGTTCAAGGACTACCTCCGCCGCATCCGCGCCACAGCTGTTGACATGGAAACGGCCACCCTCTTCTCCGTCGGCTTCTTCAACCGCATCCCCACGGGGGCCCTGCTGCTCATCTCCGACCAACCGATGCTGCCCGACGGCATCAAAACGGAAAAGTCCGACAAAATGGTGAGCGCCAACTATAGCCTGCGCCATCTACAAATCGGCATCGACTCCCTGAAACAACTCATCAACAAGGGAATTACGGTGAAACACCTGAAATTCGACTATTACGAATAAGACCCGTCAGACAACCAACATGATGGATATTCACGGTTATCTGAATCGCATCATCGGAAAATACCGTTGCACAAATCCGGTTCCACACTGCAATCGGGAGAAACCTGCCCGATACCGCACAATTTGACGAAATTGATGCGGCCCCGCTCGTTCTTCTTGTCTTGTTGCATAAAGTCAACCAACCGCCGAACCTCATCCTCGGTGAACGTGG
The DNA here is from genome assembly GCA_017651425.1 of Bacteroidales bacterium. Taxonomy (GTDB): domain Bacteria; phylum Bacteroidota; class Bacteroidia; order Bacteroidales; family WCHB1-69; genus F23-D06. The sequence goes on along the minus strand of JAGCCZ010000003.1, from coordinate 48,810 downwards.
GAACGCAGTAATGGCGCCGCACCAAGCGCTCGACACGTTCGGCGACTTCCTTCGGACAATTCCCAATCTGTGCCATCAACCGACTCTCGTAGAACAGACCCAGCGCCACAGCCTCGCCATGCGCGACAGGCCTGCCCTCCTCGGCAAACAGACTTTCAAGAGCATGTCCGCAAGTGTGCCCCAAGTTGAGAACATGTCGGTCGTGCCGGTCGTACGGATCCCTTTTTACAAATTCATGCTTGATGGAAATACATTTGTCGATCCATCCGGGTTGGATATCCTTCGGGGTCAGATGCCCTATCACCTCCAACTCGCTGAAAAAGGATGGCGCATCCATGATGGCATATTTGATCATTTCGCCAAAGCCGTTGAGCAGCTCTTCCTCCGGCAATGTCAGCAAGAACGACAAATCGCAGGGCATTTCGAACTCGGGCTGGCTGAATGCGCCGATACAGTTTTTGACATGCTGCATGTTGATGCCGTTCTTGCCCCCGACAGCCGCGTCAATCATGGCCAACAAGGTGGTAGGACAGTTGACGAAGCGCACGCCGCGCTTGTAGGTGGCCGCTACAAAACCGCCGAGGTCGCAAATCATGCCGCCGCCGAAGTTGAGGATGAAGACTTGCCGATCACATTGCGCGTCCAACAGTTGCCGCCACAGTCGCTCTGCCTGCGCGATTGACTTGGAAGCCTCGCCCGCAGGCACCTCTATGAGCATCGTGGAAAATTCTGGAGACAGCGCATCCCAATAGTGCGGATAAAGCGCTGACACCGTCGCATCTGCAATGACGACCAACTTGCGCACCGAGCGCTCTCGCAGTTGCTGTTGCAATTCGGAAACAAGCACGCTCATGGCCTATCCCTCCATCTCCACCGATACATGGCTCATCTGGCCGCCCAACGGGGGATTGAGCTTGCAAACCTTGGCCTTCACACTGATGACGGCGGGAAAGTCGCTCTTCACGGCCTCGATTATGCGGCGCACCACATGTTCCAACAGGTGCGATGGAACAGCCATCATCCGCTGCACTGTCTGATAGACCAGCGCATAGTTCACCGAATCGTTCACGTCGTCGGTGGCGGCAGCGCGCGATGCGTCGTAAGTAAGCCACAGGTCAACAGCAAATCGCGTCCCGATGACGCGCTCCTCATCGAAACAGCCATGGTGGCTGTAAAACTGCATGTCGGCAAGATGGATGGTCGTGTTCATTAAATCATTGTTTGGTGAAAACCATGTTCAACCCGAAAAAGGCATAGTGACACAGTTTCTTGTTTTTACTCTTGTATTGTTCTAAATCAATAATCTGCAACATGTTATGCGCATTGAAACGCCACGGATAGCATCTGCGGATGTATTGGACGGAATCCTCTTCCAACACAAAACCGATGCGGGCAAACGCCTCCCGCCACTGTGCCTCGGTACGGACATTTTCATTGCCCATCAACACGTTTTTCTTCAATACGTCGTCATAGACAGAAATCACTCGTTTGTTGCCACGCCGCAGAAAAAGCATCGCACGCTTGACCAAACAACCGCCATTTTCTTCAATCAACACCAATTTCCCACCTTTTTTTAGGGCTTTGTAAAAAATGCGCAGCCCTTCGTCCAAAGGCTCGATATGGTGCAGGGTGTCCTGCAAAATGATGTAGTCGTATTTCTCCTCGGGAATATTTTGGTCAAAAACATTGGCATATTCGTAGGTAAAGAGACTCGAATCACCAAATTGTTTCCAAAATTGCTTGCGTTTCTCGATTTCGTCGGCATAGAACTCGATAGTGGTGCCATACGAAGACACTCCGTTCATGGCAAAATAGAGACCGGTGGATCCGTAGCCGCATCCACAATCCCAAACAACAGGATTATTGGATATATCTATGTGATTATCAAAATATTCCAATCTTTGCAAAAAATAAGCCTTGCGATATTGCTGCTGGGACACACTCCCGTCCACCAGCTTATAATAAGGGTATAGCGACCTGTTTTGTCGCAATTCCTCACACAAATGCTGATAGAACTCCTCTTTTTGCATAAATCGCTTTATTGCGTATCTGATGCGCGTTGTGCGGCACGCTTGCGTTCAAGTTCGTCCAACAGAATCTTGCGCACGCGCAGCGACAGCGGGGTTACCTCCAGATATTCGTCCTTGGCGATGAATTCCATGTACTGCTCCAAGGAATACTTGATGGCCGGAGCCAGCACTAACTTTTCGTCGGAACCGGCAGCGCGCATGTTGGAGAGTTTCTTCGACTTGCAGACGTTGATGACCAAATCGCCCTGGCGGATATGCTCGCCGATAACCTGACCTGCATAGACGGGATCGCCGGGCTCGATGAAAAAGCGGCCACGGTCCTGCAGCTTGTTGAGGGAATAGGCGTACGCCTGGCCCGTCTCCATGGCGATGAGGGAACCGGCATGGCGACCGGGAATGTCGCCCTTCCACGGCTCGAAACCCGTGAAGCGGTGGGAGATGATAGCCTCGCCCTCAGTGGCCGTCAACAGCTGGTTGGTCAGCCCGATAAGACCGCGCGACGGGATGTTGAAGTTCAAGTGTACCCGGTCGTTGAGCGTGTCCATCGACATCAGTTCGCCCTTGCGGCGCGACACGTAGTCGATGACGCGGGATGACATCTCCTCCGGCACCAGCACCAACAATTGTTCAATAGGTTCGCACTTCTGGCCGTCAATCTCCTTGATGATGACCTGCGGCTGGCCCACTTGCAGCTCATAGCCCTCGCGGCGCATCGTCTCAATGAGGATGGAGAGGTGCAAAATGCCGCGACCATAGACGTTAAGACGGTCGGGGGAGTCGGTCTCCTCAATGCGCATGGCAAGGTTTTTCTCCAGCTCCGCAAAAAGACGGTCGCGCAGATGCCTTGAAGTCACATACTTGCCCTCCTTGCCGAAAAATGGGGAATTGTTGATGGTGAACAACATGCTCATGGTCGGCTCATCAACCTTGATGGGCGGCAGCTGTTCGGGATTCTCGAAGTCAGCCACAGTGTCGCCGATCTCGAAGTCGTCGAGACCCAACACGGCACAAATCTCGCCAGCTTCCACAGGGGTCTTGATTTTCTCTTTGCCCAAACCTTCGAACACATAGAGTTCCTTGACCTTGGAGCGCTGCACGGTGCCGTCGCGTTTGACAAGGGAGACGTTCTGGCCCCACGAAATGGAACCGCGCTTGACGCGTCCCACAGCGATACGACCCACGTATGAGGAGAAGTCGAGAGAGGAAATCATCATCTGCAAATTACCCTCTTCCGGATGAGGAGCGGGGATGTGTTTCACGATAGTGTCGAGCAGGTAGGAGATGTCGTTGGTGGGCGTGTTCCAGTCAGGACCCATCCAGCCTTGCTTGGCGGAACCATAGACAGTGGGAAAATCGAGTTGCTCGTCGGAAGCCCCAAGGTTGAACATCAGCTCGAAGACAGCCTCCTGTGCCAAGTCGGGCTGGCAGTTGGGCTTATCGACCTTGTTGATGACCACAATGGGCTTGAGGCCAAGTTCGATGGCCTTTTGGGTGACAAAACGGGTCTGCGGCATAGGGCCTTCAAAGGCATCCACCACTAAGAGGACGCCATCGGCCATATTGAGCACACGCTCCACCTCGCCGCCAAAGTCGCTATGTCCCGGCGTATCAATCACATTAATCTTTACGCCTTTGTAACGAACGGAGACATTCTTGGAGAGAATGGTAATGCCTCTCTCTCTTTCAAGGTCGTTGTTGTCGAGCACCAAATCTTGCACCTGCTGGTTGTCGCGGAAGAGGTGCGCTTGGTACAATATTCTGTCCACGAGGGTGGTTTTACCATGATCGACGTGGGCAATGATTGCTATATTCCTAATTTCTTGCATTTTGCGTTTTTTATTCTAAAAGGCGCAAAAATAAGAAAAAAATTGTCTCAGACAACAAGGTGGAGCGCAGGCTCTATCGGTTATTTTCTGATATCCATCTCATTGAGAAGGTAGCCTTGGCCACCGAACTTGTCAATGATGAAGAGCACATAACGTGAATCGACGTTGATGCAGCGCTGCAGTTCGGTGTTGAAGACGATGTCGCTGCTGAGGGCTTCCCAGTTACCATCGAAAGCCAAGCCGATGAGCTCGCCGTTGCCGTTCATGATCGGGCTGCCGGAGTTTCCGCCGGTGATATCGTTGTTGGAGAGGAAGCAAACATGCAGAGTGCCATCCTTGTCAGCATATTGACCGAAATCCTTATTCAGGATAAGGTCTTTGAGCTTTGCCGGCACATCGAACTCGGGATCGCCGGGGATCTCTTTCTCGAGGATACCCTTGGTGGTGGTGAAATAGTTGTAGTGGACACCGTCGGCAGGATAGTAGTCGCACACTGTGCCATACGTGGTGCGCATAGTGCTGTTGGCATCAGGGTACATCGGCGTATTGGCATTCATCTCCTTCAAGGCGGCCAGATAGGTGCGACGAGGCAGGTCAACCTTCTCGGCATCGCTATACACATGTTGGTTCACCATGATCATGGACAACAGAGACTGCAAATATTGGTAAACAGGGTCTTTCTCAAGCACCTTGTTGTTGGGTTTTTTGACAAACTTTTCAAAATTCTCCTTGGAGATAAAAATAGAGTTGGCGAGGGCGTTCTTGAAGTTTTCCTTGCTGCCCTTGAAATTCTTGGCGAGGAATCCGTCAATGTCGGGGCGCTTGTCAACAGGGAGGCGTTCCCAGGTCTTGAGGGTGGCCATGATGATGTCTATTTCGGTGGCCTTGTCCTTGTTGCCCAAGTTCTTCTCGTAAGTTTTCATCAGCGTTTCGATTTTTTCAGGGGTGAAACCCTTTTCACCCTTCTTGAGGGACAGCGCATTACGGGTACGCCAGCCGGTGAGCAGGGTTGCGGAGGAGCTGAGGCAAAGGTTGGCATTGGTCATGGCCTTGTAAGCGTCCCCGTTGATGCCTTCCACTGCTTTCTTGATTTCGTTGAGGCAATTGCCATACTTTTTCTGACGCTCGCTGCTAGCATTGATCCATTCTGTGAGCTCTCTCTCCTGCTGCTGTTTTTTCTCCACCACGCGGAGATTCTGCAAGCTGGTCACCTCGCCATGCTGGTTTTTCCAATAGTTGGCCAGTCCGGCATAGTCGTCGGCATATTGGAGACGCACGGCGGCATCGGCGTTCATATGGTCGTTGATGACGGGCAGGATGATGTCAAGGGGCTCATAGATGGCCGGATCGTTCACGTTGATGGCGTTCTGCACCTCGTAGGAGGTCATGAAGCGCTGGGTGGAGCCGGGATAGCCCCATATCATCGTGTAGTCGCCGGGTTGATAACCCTTGATGCTGATGGGCAGGAAGTGCTTGGGGTGGAACGGGACGTTCTCCTTGGCATACTTGGCAGGGGAGCCGTCGGGGGCGGTGTAAATGCGGAACACCGTGAAGTCGCCGGTGTGACGGGGCCACATCCAGTTGTCGGTGTCGCCGCCGAATTTGCCGATGGCACTGGGCGGGGCACACACCAAACGCACATCCTCATATGTGGTGTAAATGAACATATAGTACTCGTTGCCCTCATAGAAGGGTTTCACGACCACTTTGTAGCGGCCGTCGTTGGAGTTTTCCTTTTGGAGCTTCTTGATGGCAGCTTCAATGACTTTTTCGCGGGCGCTCTCAGTAGCATCCTCTTTCACTTCGGCCAACACAATGCTGGTCACATCTTCCATCCTTTCCAGGAAGTTGACGTGGAAGTTGGCGGGCAACTCCTCTTCGCGGCTCATGGCAAAGAAGCCGTTCTCGAGGTAGTCGTGCTCCACGCTGGAGAGTTCCACCACGGAAGAGTAGCCGCAGTGGTGGTTGGTGAACATCAGGCCGTCGCGGCTGACCATCTCACCGGTGCAGAAGCCGTCGCCCAATTGGACAATAGCATCCTTGAGGGAGGAGTTGTTGATGTCATACAACTGCTCGGCAGTGAGGCGCAAGCCCAGCTTCTGCATCTGTGCGTAGTTGTAATTCTTGATAAACATGGGAAGCCACATGCCCTCATCCGGCGGATTGATGGCGAAAGTGGTGGCACAAAAAGCTGTCGCCACAAGCAGCATCAAGCTCTTTTTAAGATTCGATAAGAATTTCATAGTACTTTTTATTTAATTGATAATGATATTTTTGCAATCCATTATGCAAGAGGCTCGCTTTCGGGGGCGGGCTCTTCGGACTCTTTCTTTTCGGGTTCCAGCTGACGGAAAATCCGTTTGTTGAAAACAATCATGAGGAAGATACCCACGGTGATGCAGGCATCGGCGATATTGAAGATGGCGGGGAAGAAGTAGCTGCCGCCCCAGACCGGGAACCAGTCGGGGAGCGGGAAGAGTTTGAGATAGAACATATCGACCACCCTGCCATAGAAAAACGGGGCGTAGCCGCCACCTTCGGGGAAGAGCGTGGCCACAACCATCAGGCCGCTTTCGCTAAAGGCAAGGCCGTAGAAGAGGGAGTCGATGATGTTGCCGAGAGCTCCGGCAATGACGAGGCAGAACACGGCGAGCGTAAGCCCGTCCATGCGGTCCCGTTTGATGAGCCGGTGCGTGTACCAGCACATCAAGACCACCAGGACGATGCGCAACAAGGAGAGCATCAGCTTGCCGAAATTCTGACCCAGGCTGATACCGAAGGCCATGCCCTCGTTTTCAACAAAATAGAGATTGAACCAATGCCCTAACAATGGTATATTCTCCCCCAAGGCCATGTGGGTCTTCACCCATACCTTGAGCAGCTGATCCAAAAGGATAATGCCTGCAATTACGATACACGCAATTACATTGTATTTTCTCTGTTTGTTCAAACTATTTCTGTTTTTCTCTGATCTTTGAATCCACGTCGAGGGTAGCATGGGGGACGATTCTGAGACGTTCCTTGGGAATGAGTTTGCCCGTCATGCGGTCCACGCCGTATGTTTTGTTCTCGATGCGCACCAAGGCTGCTTCGAGGTTAGCGATGTATTTGTCCAGACGGCCTGCCAGCCGGCTGTTTTCTTCCTTGGAAAGCACCTGGTTGCCCTCTTCCATGTTCTTGAACGTGGGAGCCGTGTCCGTGGTGTCGTTGCCAACGCCACTATAGGCTTCCTGATAGACTTCCATTGCTTTTTTCGCGTCAGCGATCTTGTTTTCTATAAGAACTCTGAACTCCTCTAATTCTTCATCAGAATAGCGGTTGATAATTGGTGTTGCCATTTTTATAGGTTTAAGGTTAAAATTGTGCGGCAAAGATAAACTTTTTTCCCTAATAAAAGTGTCTTATTTTACCAATTTGTAAATTTGATGTTGTTGTTTTGAATCAGATATTTGTAAAAGATAAACACCCTGTTTATAAGGGAACGGCCAGCTCAGGCGTTGCCCTCCGTCATCCAAATGCTCTTTGAAACGGGCCAACGACTTGCCATCGACGGAGAAAATTTCGAATGTATAAAGGTCTGATTGCGCACCGTGAAAATAGATGTCCAACCGTTCCCGGATGGGGTTGACCACACGGAACTGGAAGTCCGTCGCGCGGTCGGCCACCCCCGCGGTGGCGTCAATGACAAAGTCAGTGATGACCGGCAGATGGTCGGACTGGTTGTAGAGCGCCTGGGCCACGTTGCTCGGGATGAGCTCGTTGGCGGGCGATAGAATGGTCCCATTAAAGCGTTCCCCGTCCTGCCCCAAGGCATGGTAGGTCTCCGGCAGCACACGGACGCCGGCACTGCCGTAATAGACGTATGGCGACACGAGGATGATGTCAAAACGGTCGTCCAGACCGCCCGTGGAGAAACAGCCGTCGGACTGGGTGTGGGTGGACTGGGTGTGGATGTCGGAAAACTCCCAGTTGTTGTTCCAATGCCCACTGCGGTCAATCGGATCGTAGAAACGATAGAGACTGTTGGAATAGTTGACCAACTCCTGATAGCAGGACTCTTCGGAACCATACACATTGAAGTCGCCCGAAAGCACATAGTTGCCCGGGTTGCCGGAGGCGGAGATGCGGTTCATGAGCCGTTGCGTCTGCACAAGACGGGCATTCGCGTTGTCGGCGGAGCTGCCCGCCTTCAGATGGGCAATCCAAAAGGTCATGAACACCGTGTCGCCTGAAGCCAAGTCCGGCGAGTTGTAGTACATCTTGTATCCCGTGATGTCGCGATATGAGGTCGTGACGTAGGTGTGGCTGTGCAACGTCAGCTTCCGCGAGTCATAGAAAATCATGTTGGCGATATAGCCGCCCGAGTAGTTGGTGAGCGGCCCGTGGCGGTAGTAGTCGATGCCGTCCACGTTGATGACATTGTTCAAAATGCGGTCGGCATAGGCCGCCGCGCTGCCTATCTCGTTGACACAAAACACATCGGGGGTGACATAGTGGAATATAGTCCTGAGATTCGCGTCCTTCTGGTCGAGATTGTTGGTGACGGCATTGCAGTCCGAAACCCCCGAGTTTTCCGTATAGTACATGAGGTTGTACTGCATCATGCGCAGAGTGTCCTGGGCGGATGCGGCAAAAAAGAGCATGGCGAGTGAGAGGAGCAGAAGTGTGCGTTTCATTTTTTCCAGGATAATGTGTTGACAAGCTGCATGGCATCTTCACGCAAATAGTCAATGACAGGCTGCAACGAGTCGTTGTTGGGCGTGAAGTTGAAATATAGGGTGGCGCGCAGGAACTGGTGCGCACTGTCGGTCATCCAAAACTGCAACGGCGTGGCCACCTCCTTGCCCTTGATGTCGTAGATCTGCCCCCACAACGGAGCCTCTTGGTCGCGGATCATGGAATACTCCACGTCGTCGGCCTTCTGGTAATGGAATTTCATCATCTCCTCCTCGCGGATTATGAAATTGCGCAGACTGTCGACGTTTGCCAAAGGGAACCATGTGAACTTGAAAGTGGCGTTGAGCTCAGGATAGGAGAGATCCATCCAGCACGACCCGTCTTTTTGCCAACGGATGTCGGACACGGCATGCTTGGATTGCTGGAACGAGAACGGCAGAGTGGAGTCGCTCTGTTGGTACTCGTGGTCGGGCAGGTCGATGCGGAAATAGCCCACCGGGCGTGGCGCGAGGACCTCATCCCGATGCAGGCAGGAGGCCAGCAACAGGACGGCGCAGCAGCATAAAAGCGCGCAAAGGCCACGAACTTTGAATGTCATGAGCTTGTGATAGCGGTTACAGGTAACTTTTGAGATTCTTGTTCTTGCTATTTTGACGAAGACGCTTCAGGGCGCGCTCCTTGATCTGGCGGACGCGCTCGCGCGAAAGATCCAGGATGTCCCCGATCTCGTCCAACGTATGCTCGTGCGAGGCATTGATGCCGTAGAAGAGCATCAGCACTTCACGCTCCTTGTCAGGCAGAGTGCTGAGCACATCATGGATTTCAGAGGCAAGAGACTCCTGCATCAAGATGGTGTCCGTATCTTCGTCGTTGTCGTGGACGAAAATATCGACAAAGCGGGTCTCCTCGTTCGGGGAGATGGGGGAATCGATGGATTGGGGATGGTTGTTCATCTTCATAATCTCCGAAACCTTATAGACAGGCAGGTCGATGGCCTCGGCAATCTCTTCCGTGGTGGGGATGCGCTTGAGCTGCTGCTCCAAACGGGCAGTCTCCTTCTTGATCTTGTTGATGACGCCCACCTGGTTCAAGGGCAGGCGGACAATGCGCGACTGGTCGGCAATGGCTTGCAGGATGGACTGGCGAATCCACCATACGGCGTAGGAGATGAATTTGAAGCCGCGCGTCTCATCGAAACGCTTGGCGGCCTTGATGAGCCCGACATTTCCCTCATTGATGAGGTCCTGCAGGCTGATGCCCTGGTTCTGATACTGTTTCGCAACAGAGACCACAAAACGCAAGTTTGTGGTAGTGAGCTTATTGAGAGCTGCTTCATCTCCAGCCTTGATTCTACGGGCCAATTCCACCTCTTCTTCGGCACTGATCATCTGCTCTTTGCCGATATCTGCCAAATAACGATCCAAGGAAGCGGAATCACGGTTGGTGATGGACTTGGAAATCTTTAATTGTCTCATTATATTATATTGTATATTTCAATCAATAAAAAAAAATTTATTAGTCGTTATTAATCATAATCATTACGCAACAATTCGGTTGTACCCTTATTGTTTAATAAAGTTACATTCTTATTATATTTTTCTTTATTTCGTATAATGCTCACCTTGACCTTGTCGCCGGGCGATTTGGTCTTGAGCACGCCACGCACCTCGGCCAGGCTGTTGACGGGATGTTCGTCAATGCTGATGATGACATCGCCCTCCTGGAAATCGTTCTTGGCGGCGGCACCGTTCTCATCAACGTCAGCCACATAGACGCCGCGCACATCGTCAAGACCATATTCTTCAGCCAAGGAGGCATTCAGTTCCATGATGGAGACGCCGAGGTAAGCCTTCTGCACACGGCCGTACTCCTTGAGGTCGAAGTAGATTTTCTTTACAATGTTGGAGGGGATGGCGAAGGAGTAGCCCGTGTAGTAGCCGTTGCCGGAAGCGATGGCGGTGTTGATGCCGACAAGCTTTCCTGAGGCATTGACCAGCGCGCCGCCGGAATTGCCGGAATTGACAGCGGCATCGGTCTGCAGATAACTCTCCTCCGTGGCGCCTTTGCTACCGAGTTCCAACTGGCGCGCCTTGGCACTGATGATGCCGGCGGTGACCGTCGAGGTAAGATTCATCGGGTTGCCCACGGCCAACACCCACTCGCCAAGCTTGACAGAGTCGGAGTTGGCAAACTCCACATATGGAAGATTCTTGGCATCGATTTTGATGAGGGCCAGGTCGGCGCTGGGATCCGTGCCGATGATCGTGCCGTTATATTCGCGCTTGTCGTTCAATGTGATGGTAGTCTTCACAGCATCGGCCACCACGTGGTTGTTGGTGATGATATAGCCGTCAGGGGAAACGATGACCCCGGAACCGGCCGCCTGCACAGGATAGGCACTCGGCGCCATCCCGAAGAAATGTTCCCATATCGTGCCCCCGAAAAAATCGTCCCATTCGGGCGTCTTTTGCGTGAATTCTGTCTTAATATACACCACAGAATTGACCGAACGCTCTGCCGCTTCTGTCAAATCCACATACTTGGACGTGCTTCCGTGGCTGGATTGCGCATGGGTACACCCAACCGTACACACGATAGCTAACACACTGATTGCTAATGTTCTAAATGTTCTTTTGATTTTCATTTCGATAGATTTTTTTATGTAAAAGTGATACATAAACGTAAATGTTGAAAAAAAATTGCAGAAAAAAAAATGAATATATCAGAAATTTTGTATTTTTGCCGCCTCAAAAAATAATAACAAAAAACAATATTCACAATGTACGCAATCGTAGAGATAGCCGGGCAACAATTCAAGATTGAAAAAGACCGCAGAGTCTATGTTCAACGCCTTAAGGCTGAAGAAGGAGCGCAGGTCAGTTTTGATCGCGTTATGTTAGTTGACAACGACGGTGATGTAAAAGTGGGCACCCCGACCGTAGAAGGCGCTGCCGTGACCGCTACCGTTCTCAAACACCTCAAGGGTGACAAAGTTCTTGTTTTCAAGAAAAAAAGAAGAAAAGGATACCAGAAGCTCAATGGCCACCGTCAGTGTCTGACCGCCATCAAGATCGATGGAATTACCTTGTAAGTCGAAGTATTAATTAACGAATAAAAACAAAAAGAAGATATGGCACACAAAAAAGGTGTCGGTAGTTCTCAGAACGGCCGTGAATCACATAGCAAAAGATTAGGTCTGAAGATCTTCGGTGGACAGTTCGCCAAGGCAGGCAACATCATCGTTCGCCAAAGAGGTACCGTGCACAATCCCGGAATGAACGTCGGTATGGGCAAAGACCATACCCTCTATGCACTCTGCGATGGCATCGTCAACTTCAGGAAAACCTATAAAGACAAATCATTTGTGTCTGTTGTTCCTGCCCAGGAATAAGAGTGGACACGAGTGATTTTTTTGTTCATAATGTTTGATTTAAGATTACCGCTCCTGCCCAGGGGCGGTTTTCTTTTTATTTAGTATCTTTGCGCCCTAATCAAGATAACCCTATGATCAAGTACGAAGAACTCGTCAAAGATTTGTCAAACAAGAAGTTCGCCCCTGTTTACCTCCTCATGGGCGAAGAACCTTTCTACATTGACCGCATCTGCGTGTTCTTTGAAAACCATATCATAGACGAGCAGGATCGCGATTTCAACCAAACCGTGCTCTACGGCAAGGACACTACCGCTGCGGACGTCATCGCCAGCGCCAAGCAGTTCCCGTTCGGCAGTCCCACGCGCGTCGTCATCGTCAAGGAGGCCAAAGACCTCAAGGACATCGACAAGCTGCTGCCTTACGTGCAGAACCCCTCCCCCACCACCATCCTCGTCATCTGCTACAAGTACGGGAAGCTGAAAGCCAACCAGTACAAGCCCTACGAGAAGTCGGGGGTCGTCTTCGACTCTGTCGGCGTAAAGGACTACCAGCTTGCCGACTGGATCCAGAAGCGGGCCGCCCGTGAAAAGTTCAACATCGACCCCTATTCCGCATCCAAATTAGCCGATTTTATCGGCAATGACCTTTCGCGCATCTACACCGAGTTGCAAAAACTCAAGGCGGTGCTCCCCCCGGGTGGGACAATCACGGAGGATGTCATCCAACAATATGTGGTCCAAAGCAAGGAGTACAACATCTTTGAACTGGAAGACGCCATCGTGAGCCGCAACACCCAACGAACCTATAAGATTGCGATCAACTTCACGCAACATCTCAAGGACAACCCGAACATCAAAACCATCACCACCCTTTTCAACTTCTTCCACAAGATGTTGCGGTACCAGTTGTCGCCCGTCAAGGACAAGGAGACCCAAAAACAGATCTTCGGCAACCTGCCACCCAGCATCATGGAGAAAAACGCACGGAATGCCATGAGCTACACGATTCCGCAGCTCACCCACATCATCGCCGTGCTCCGGGAGTATGACGTCAAGTCCAAGGGCGTTGACACCAACAGCGAAGAGGACGATCTGCTCATTGAGATGATTTACAAGATTTTACATGTATAAATATTGAATATTAAAACCTCTAATTACAATTACCCATGGAATTAGCAACCAAGTACGATCCCTCTGTTGTAGAAGACAAATGGTACAAATATTGGACCGACCATCGCATGTTTCACTCCGAGCCTGATGGGCGTCCAGCATACTCCATCGTGATTCCGCCCCCCAATGTGACGGGCGTGCTTCACATGGGCCACATGCTCAACAACACCATCCAGGACGTGCTGGTGCGCCGCGCCCGCAAACTCGGCTTCAACGCCGTCTGGGTGCCCGGCACCGACCACGCCTCCATCGCCACCGAAGCCAAGGTGGTCAACTTCCTCAAGGAACAGGGCATCGACAAGAAATCCCTGACCCGCGAGCAATTCCTCGAATATGCCTGGCAGTGGAAAGAGAAACACGGCGGCATCATCCTCCAGCAACTCCGCAAACTCGGCGCCTCCTGCGACTGGGACCGCACCAAATTCACCATGGACCCCGACCTCTCCGAAGCAGTCATCGACATTTTCATCGACCTCTACCGCAAAGGCAAGATCTATCGCGGCGTGCGCATGGTCAACTGGGACCCCAAGGCCCTCACCGCCGTCTCCGACGAGGAGGTGATCTACAAGGAACTGCATTCCAAGCTCTATTATGTGCGTTACGCCATCGAGGGCGAGCCGGGCGAATTCATCACCATCGCTACCACGCGCCCTGAGACCATCCTCGGCGACACGGCCATCTGTATGCACCCTGACGACGAGCGCTACGCCAAGTACAAGGGCAAACGCGCCATCGTGCCCCTTGTCAACCGCTCCATCCCCCTCATCTACGACGAGTATGTGGAACGAGAATTCGGCACCGGCGCCCTCAAAATCACTCCCGCGCACGACATCAACGACTACAACCTCGGCATCAAGCATCACTTGGAGACTATCAATATCTTCAACGACAACGGTACTCTCAACGAGAGCGCCCAGTTCCTTGTCGGCATGGACCGTTTCGCCGCACGCAAGGCCATCATCCCCATGCTCGAAGAGTCCGGCAACCTTGTCAAAATCGAAGATTACGTCAACAAAGTCGGCTATTCCGAGCGCACCAATGAGGTTATCGAGCCGAAGCTCTCCCTGCAATGGTTCTGCAAGATGGGCGAGCTGGCCAAGCCCGCCCTCGACGCGGTCATGAACGGCGACATCAAGTTCTACCCCGACAAGTTCAAAAACACCTACGCCCACTGGATGGAGAATGTCAAGGACTGGTGCATCAGCCGCCAACTCTGGTGGGGCCACCGCATCCCGGCATATTACCTGCCCAACCACGAATTTGTCGTGGCACACGACCTCGACGAGGCCCTGCAGCTCGCCCACGCCAAGTTCCCCGACCTCAACCTCACAAAAGAGGACCTCAAGCAGGACGAGGATGTGATGGACACCTGGTTCTCCTCTTGGCTGTGGCCGCTCTCTGTGTTCGACGGCATCCGCAAACCCGACAACCCCGACATCAACTACTATTATCCCACTTCCGCCCTAATCACGGCACCCGACATCATCTTCTTCTGGGTCGCCCGCATGATTATGGCCGGACTGGAGTGGCGCGGCGCCATTCCGTTCAAGGACGTCTATTTCACGGGCACCGTGCGCGACAAGCTCCACCGCAAGATGTCCAAGTCGCTCGGCAACTCCCCTGACCCCATCATGCTCATGGAAAAATATGGCGCCGACGGAGTGCGTTTCGGCATGTTGCTCAGCTCCCCGGCTGGCAACGACCTCCTCTTCGACGAAGCCCTTTGCGAGCAAGGACGCAACTTCAGCAACAAGATGTGGAATGCCTTCCGTCTCGTCAAGGGATGGCAGGTTGACGATCAGGGCCAGCAGCCCGCCCACAGCGCGGTCGCCATCGAATGGATGCATGAACGCATCCAGGAGGTGCTCGCCGGCATGGAGGAGGATTTCAAGCGCTACCGCCTCTCCGAAGCCCTGATGTCGGTTTACAAGTTGGTGTGGGACGACTTCTGCTCTTGCTTCCTTGAAATCGTCAAACCTCCGCTCCACCAGCCCATCGATGGCAAA
This sequence comes from Bacteroidales bacterium, assembly GCA_017651425.1. Taxonomy (GTDB): domain Bacteria; phylum Bacteroidota; class Bacteroidia; order Bacteroidales; family WCHB1-69; genus F23-D06. The sequence goes on along the minus strand of JAGCCZ010000003.1, from coordinate 33,729 downwards.
ACTTACAACCAAATCATCGATTTGTATGAAATCCTGATGGGCATTCTGCATCCATTCGTGCCGTTCATCACCGAAGAGCTGTGGCACGCCATCCGCGAGCGCGGCGAGGAAGAATCGCTGATGCTCACGCCCATGCCGCGCCACGAGGGCAAGATGAACCAGAAGCTGCTCGACGACTTCGCCCGCACGCGCAGCGTGGTAGAGCAGATTCGGCACATCCGCTCCGAAAAGAACATCGCCCCCAAGAACGCACTCAAGCTGCACGTCCATGCCGACAGCTCCGTCTCCACCAGCCAGCTCGACGCCGTCATCATGAAGCTTGCCAACGTGGAGAGCGTCACCTATATGGCAGCCGACGCCCCGACGGAGGGCACCTCCTTCATCGAGAAGAACGTCAAGTACGCCGTACCCCTCGAAGGCCTTGTGGATGCCGAAGAGGAGATCAAGAAGCTGAAAGCCGACCTCGAATATGCCGAGAAGTTCCTCCAGAGCGTCCTGAAAAAACTCTCCAACGAGAGTTTCGTGAACAACGCCCCGCAGAAGGTGGTGGATATCGAGCGCAAAAAACAGTCCGATGCGGAAGAGAAAATCCGCATTCTCAAAGAACAACTTTCAAAACTGCAATAAAACATGAAAGCCGTCCTGCGATTTTTCATCATCCTGGCCGCCTTCTTGATCCCGTTCACCTTTCTGGCGACGGACCTCAAGGAACGATTTCCCATCATGATGGGCGTGACACTGGCCGTGACACTCGGATACTGGATCAGTTACGCCATCTTGGAAAAAAAGCGCAAACAACAAGATTCTCAAGATAACAAATAGTATATGAAAAAGATATTAGGCATTGGCAATGCATTGGTTGACGTGTTAGTCAACATCGACGAGGACAAAGTTCTGGCTGATTTGGGTTTGGACAAGGGCGGCATGGTGATGATTGACGCAGAGCGAAAGCGCGAGCTGCACAAGAACATTGAGCAGATGCCGCAGGTGTGTGCCACTGGCGGCTCCACCTCCAACACCATCCACGGTCTTGCCCGTTTGGGCGCGCCTACCGGCTACATCGGCAAGGTGGGCCACGACAAGATGGGCGACTTCTTCCGCGAGGACATGCGCCGCTTCGGAGTTACCCCGCACCTCATCGACTCCGACATCGACACGGGCATCGCCACCACCTTCATCACTGACGATGCCGAGCGCACCTTTGCCACCTATCTTGGCGCCGCCGCCACCATGACACCCGATGAGATCGACCCCGCCGTGTTCGATGGCTACGACTGCGTGCATGTGGAGGGCTACCTCATCTTCAACCATGACCTCATCCTCCGCATCTGTCAGATTGCCAAAGAGAAAGGATTGCAAATTTCAATGGATATGGCCAGCTACAACATCATTGAAGCCAACTACGACTTCGTGAAGATGCTGCTGACCGACTATGTCGACATCATCTTCGCCAATGAGGAGGAGGCCAAGGCCTTCACCGGCAAGGAGGGCATCGATGCACTCAACATCCTTTCCGAATACTGCCCGATTTCCATCGTCAAGGTTGGCAAGGAGGGTTCTTTCATCAAAAAGGATGGCGAAATCACCAAGGTGGGTGTCATCCCTGTCAAGGCGGTGGACAGCACGGGTGCGGGCGACATTTACGCCTCCGGCATTCTCTATGGGCTGATGAACGACTACACGCCCGCCCAAGCCGGCAAGTTGGCGGCGTTTTTGTCTGGAAGACTGATAGAATATGTGGGAGCAAAACTGCCAGACGAGGTGTGGGAAGAGGTGGAAAAGACATTTCTTTCATAATGGAGGATTGAGTTTCCCCGAAGCTCGTTCTGCTGAAGCCCGTTAGGGCTTCCATATCTGTAGCACGATGGTGTTCCCGCGTGTTTCCCGAAGCCCGTTAGGGCTTCCATATCTGTAGCAACGATGGCATTTCCCCGCACCCCCACAACCCCGTGAGGGGTTGCACAACGGACACGCCAATATATTTGCCGAACATTGATTATGCATCCCCTAACGGGGATGTCGGAACCCGCGCGGGCATCCGTTTCCCTACAGATAGGCATCCCCTACGGGGATGTGTTTTCGAGGATACAATGTGCGAGAAATCAACAAAGCGCCACGAACCGCCCCCCCCGATGTCCGTTCCGCCGAAGCCCATTCCACCGAAGCCCGTTAGGGCTTCCATATCTGTAGCAATGAAGGCATTTCCCCGCACCCTCACAACCCCGTGAGGGGTTACACAACGGACATGCCAGTATGTTTGCCAACCATTGATTATGCATCCCCTACGGGGATGATGGAATCCGCGCGGGCATCCGTTTCCCTACAGATAGGCATCCCCTACGGGGATGTGTTTTCGAAGATACAATGTGCGAGAAATCAACAAAGCGCCACGAACCGCCCCCCCCGATGTCCGTTCCGCCGAAGCCCATTCCACCGAAGCCCGTCAGGGCTTCCATATCTGTAGCAATAAAGGCATTCCCGCTCCACAGAAGCCCGTTAGGGCTTCCATATCTGTAGCAATGAAGGCATTTCCGTTCCATAGAAGCCCGTTAGGGCTTCCATATCTGTAGATGAGGGCAATATCCCCGCACCCCACAACCCCGTTAGGGGTTGCATACGACGAACGTAAAAACACAATACCACAATCAAATACCAAAACCATTTAACAATCAATAGTTAAATAAATATTTGATACTCAGTGTTTTATAAAATTTGTATCTTTGCCGTGCATTTAAAAATTTAAATAATATGGCAAATACATACTCTCAAATTTATCACCATTACATTTTCGCTGTACAGCACAGAGAATGCCTCATACTTCCCGAATGGAAAGATGAATTATACAAATATATGACAGGGTGTATCTCCAATCATAAATGTAAATTGTTGAGTATCGGAGGTGTGGCGGATCATATCCACATATTGACGGGTATGAATCCGTCGATCTCATGTGCCACGTTGATGGCCGATGTGAAACGAAGTTCTACTATCTGGATCAACGAGAAATTCTATCGTCCAGGGGTGTTCTCCTGGCAGGAGGGGTATGGGGTTTTCAGTTATGACCGGTCTGCTATCCCAAATGTGGCTGCCTATATCGAGAAGCAGGTTCAACATCACAAAAAACGGACATTCCGAGAGGAATATCTCAAAATTCTTCAAGAATTTGGTATCGAATACGATGAACGATACGTTTTTCACTCCGTGTTGTGAAATCGGGTTATTTCATTAAGGTGCGGTTTTGCAAATATGCATCCCCTAACGGGGATGAGGGTGCTCAATGATGTCAATGTGCGAAGGTACCGCCGAGGCGCTCCCACCCCGAAGCCCGTTCCCCCGAACCAGTTTTTCCGAAGCCCGTTAGGGCTTCCATATCTGTAGCACGATGGTGTTCCCGCGTGTTTCCCGAAGCCCGTTAGGGCTTCCATATCTGTAGCAACGATGGCATTTCCCCGCACCCCCACAACCCCGTGAGGGGTTACACAATTTACACAAGTCACAAAAAATGATACGATAACAAATATAATTTTATAGGCTGGTATTTCAGCTAAAAAATTGTACCTTTGCCGCTGATTATAAATCTACGACCGACAAAAAAAGGCGGTCGATTTGACCGCCTTGAGAGCCACTTGTGAGACTTGAACTCGCGACCTACGCATTACGAATGCGTCGCTCTACCAACTGAGCTAAAGTGGCTTTTTTTGAGGCCGCAAAAATAGAAAAAAAATTGACACAAACCCTAACCGCGATGAAAAAAATCTTCTTAACCCTTTTAGCCTCTGTTTTCAGCCTTTCTACGGGCTTCGCCCAACATTTCGACGACTATTTCATCGACCGCACCCTGCGGGTGAACTACCTCCATATCGGCGACCATCAGTCTGAATCGATGGAAATCCACCACTATACCGCCGGCGGCGTCTGGAGCGGCACCCGCTCCTTCCTCATCGAACCCAACTTCTACGGCGACATTGCCATCGAGGTGTTCGACTCCCTCACCAACAAGCTGATTTACAGCCGCAGCTATTCCTGTCTCTTCACGGAATACAAGACCACCGAACGCGCCAAGACCGAGGTGGCGAGAATGGAGGAGAGCGTCAACATTCCCTATCCCAAGAAGACCGTTTTCCTGAAATTCACCTCCTACGACCGCAAACGGAACTCAAAAGTGCTCTACGAATGCTACTACAACCCGCGCACCACCCCGACGGAGCCGATGAAAAAGGAATACAAGGTGATGACGCTGCATCAGGGCAACACGCCCGACAAGGCCATTGACATCCTCTTCATCCCCGACGGTTATGCCAAGAAGGACAAGAAGGTGCTGAAACACGACATGAAACGATTCGCCTCCTACGTGATGAACTGCTCGCCATACAAAGACATGGCCGACAAGGTGAACATCCGCGCCATCGAAGGCTACTCCGAGCAGTCGGGCATCTCGCAGCCGCAGAACAACTTCCATGTGAACACGCTGCTGAACTGCGCCTACAACGCGCTCGACCTCGACCGCTACCTGATGTGCCTCGGGGTCTGGCACATGCAGGACGTGGCCGATGACGCGCCCTACGACGCCATTGTCATCATCTGCAACAGCGAGAAATATGGCGGCGGCGGCATCTACAACTTCTACTGCACCGTCTATAACCACGGCGACTACCCCGACTATGTCATCGTACACGAAATGGGCCATCTCATCGGCGGACTGGCCGACGAATACTACACTTCCGATGTCTCCGTGCAGGACTTCTACCCCGAAGGAGTGGAACCCGTGGAGCCGAATGTGACCACCCTGGTGAACTTCGACGCCAAGTGGAAATCCATGCTGTCCGACGACACCCCCGTGCCCACCCCCGAAGTGCAGGAGAACGACCCCGATTTCAATCGGTTGGGTGTCTATGAGGGCGGCGGCTATGTGGCCAAGGGCGTCTATCGCCCCGCACTGCACTGCACCATGCACCAGATCCGGTACGACGACTTCTGCCCCGTCTGCCACAAAGTGCTGGTGGAGGTGATTGAATATTACTCGAAATAATCGCGCGGTTTACACGTTTTTGTGTTTGTACATATCCAGCACATTGTTCATGAGCATGGCGATGGTCATGGGGCCGACACCGCCGGGCACGGGCGTGGCCGCGCTGAGGCGTTTTTCCAAGGCATCGCGTGTGGCGGGACTATAGACATCCCCCACAAGGCCCTCTTCCGTGCGGTTGATGGCCACATCAATGAGCACAGCACCCTCTTTGAGGTCTTCCGGCTGCAATAACCCCGGATGGCCGGCGGCAGTGATGACAATGTCGCCGAGACGGGTGAGCTCCGGCAAATTGCGGGTATGGGAGTGGCAAAGGGTGACGGTGGCGTTTTTGCGGATGAGCAACTGCGCGGTGGGCTCGCCCACCAGCTGGCTGCGTCCGACGACAACGGCATGACGGCCGGCCACCTCAATGCCGTTGGTGGAAAGCAGCGTGAGGATGCCCTTGGGGGTACACGGCATCACATACGGCTCGCCAAGGTGAAGCAACCCCACATTCATCAAATGAAGACCGTCGGCATCCTTGCGATAGTCGATGGAATCAAGGATGCGCGCACTGTCGTAGTGATCCGGCAAGGGCAACTGTATCAGAATCGCATCAACGTCACTGTCGTGGTTGAGCCGATCCACAAGGCCGTATAGGTCTGCTTCAGGCGTGTCAACCGGCAACAAGTACGTCTGGCAATCCATGCCGAGCGAGCGGCAAGTATTGGCCTTGCTGCGAACGTATGAGAGACTGTCGGGGCGATCTCCCACCAGTATGATGTCCAACCGCGGGACACGCAAGCCTCGCGCCTTGATGGATTCCACCTCTCGGGTGATTTCTTCTTTGATCTGTTGTGCACAAGCCTTTCCGTCTATGATTTTCATATCTGTTAGTTTAGTTTCACGACCGCAAAAATGGTGCAAACGAGAGCAGAGTCAAGCTTGCTTGAATTATGCCGAGTGCAGCCCATTTTCGCGAAGCAAAAATAATGAATTATCCGACACGATGGTTGCTTTTTTTGGAAAAAGATAGTTCCTTATACACTTGATGGTACAAATCAGGGCTTTTGCTTCTTTTTTTTATTTGGGCGTGCCGGCGCGGCGGCACGGAAATGCATCCGTAATTGCGCACGCAATCAAATGCCGTCGCGCCGTCGGGCTTTCCGCTCTAATGATTTTGGCATAGAACCCACCATCATTCCGCGAGACGCGAAGCGTCAAGCGGAACCTCCGTCTCCCAGGGAACGCATTACCGCCAAAATCATTCCCGCTTCAATCCCTCACGCAGGCTCGTCGAACCCCACACCCGTTTCGCGGCGAGCAACGAACACCCTCGCCTCAACCTTCTCCCGCGCCGCGATTTTCCCGCGCACCGTCCTGCCCCAGACTGCACTGCGTTTAGTCTGGGGTTAATAAGATTTTGTCCCTCCGGGACTGCTCAAGGAAGAGCATTATCTATTATTTCTACCGAGCTCTAGCCCCTATCGAGGCTGCTCAAATAGAGTTAAGAGTTTATAGTTAAGAGTTAAAGCGAACTGCCAACGGCTGTTGGAATTAATCCCTGTTCACTCTTCACTGATCACTCATCACTGATCACTGTTCACTAATTTGAATATGTAATCTTATCCGGAATAATATAGGCATTCGGATACAGGGAGATGATCTCCTGCAGGGCGAAATAGGCATCGAGCCGGGAGGCGAAATTGCCCACCCTGATCCTGAAATAGGGCTCCATATAGGAGATGTAGGCGGGAATATCAGGATAGCGACTCAGGAAAAGATAACGCTCGCTTTCAGCCGTGCTTTTCGAATTGGTGCCCGTAACCGCCGCGATCTGGATGCGATAGCCGTTCATCTCGCCCAGACGCCTCCATGTGCGCACATAATCATCCTGAATATTGGCAATGGCAGGCTCCACGCTGTAATGCACAGAGTTTTGCGCCATGCACTGTACACAACTGATTATCAGGACCAATGTTACGATAAAGCTTCTCATAAAAATATTTTCGGCAAAAGTACAAAAAAAGTGTAACCAAACGAAAAATAATATCGTATAAGAATTGATTATTTTGTACTTTTGCAAACTTAATTTTATAGATATGGGATTATTTTCGTTTTTCACAAAGGAGATAGCCATAGACTTGGGCACGGCGAACACCGTGATTTTGCATAACAACCAAGTTGTTGTGGATGAGCCGTCTATCATCGCCATAGACACAAAGACCAAGTCTGTGAAGGCCGTAGGCAAAAAGGCATTGATGATGGAAGGGCGCACGCCGCCGGGCATCATCACCACACGTCCCCTGCGTGATGGCGTCATTGCCGACTTCCAGGGCACAGAGATGATGTTGCGCGAGTTCATCAAGATGACGGGCTCCAAGGGATATTTCTTCCCTCCCGCCCTCAAGATGGTGATTTGTATCCCCTCCGGCATCACGGAGGTGGAGGAGCGTGCCGTACGCGACTCCGCCGAGCAGGCCGGGGCCAAGGAGGTCCGCATGATCCACGAGCCCATGGCCGCCGCCATCGGCATCGGCATCGACGTGCTGGATGCCAACGGCAACATGGTCATTGACATCGGTGGCGGCACGAGCGAAATCGCCGTCATCGCCCTCGGCGGCATCACCACCAGCACCTCCGTCAAGGTGGCTGGCGACCGTTTCAACAATGACATTATCAACTACATGCGCAAAACCCACAACATTGCCATCGGCGTGGCTACAGCCGAGCAAATCAAAATCAACGTGGGCTCCGCACTTGAAGATATCGAGAACCCGCCTGCCGACTATGAAGTGTATGGCCGCGACCTCGTCCACGGAATCCCTGTGGCCGTCAAGGTCAGCCACCGCGAGATCGCACAAGCCCTCGACGGCTCCATCGCCCTCATCGAGACGGCCGTCAACAATGCCCTGGAGAAAACGCCGCCCGAGCTATCTGCCGATATTTACAAGACCGGCATCTACCTGGCCGGCGGCGGCTCCCTCCTGCGCGGACTTGACAAGCGTATTTCACGCAAAACCACACTGAAGGTCCACGTGGCCGAAGACCCCCTCAAGGCCGTCGCCCGCGGCACAGCTATCGCCCTCAAGAACTTCGACAAGTTCCCGTTCTTGATGAAATAGTTCGTTTAACTAATCTCTCGGATTCTACTCACAATATCGTCCACCCCGAAGCCCACTTCATGATGAATGCTGGGAATGTCACCGTGCGCTATGAAACGATCGGGGATGGCAATGTGGTAAAGCGTATTCTTCAATTTGTTGTTTTCCAAAAACTCAGCGACCGCGGAGAAAAGTCCACCCTTTTCAGTGCCATCCTCCACGGTAAGCCATGCAGGATATTGTGCGGCCAAGTTGCGTAACAACTCCTCGTCAAGCGGCTTGAGGAAACGAAGGTCTACGTGTGCCGGGCGGATGTTGTCCTGCTGCAGGACATCCAGCGCGGCGGAGACATTGTTGCCTAACGGGCCGAGTGAGAGCACAAGCAGCCGCTCGCCTTCGCGGAGCAGCCGCCCTTTCCCGATGGCAATGTCCTGCGGCTCGTTGTGCCAATCCACTAAAACGCCGCGACCCCGGGGATATCGGACCACAAAGGGCAACCCTCCTTGCTTGGCATTATGGTAAGCTGTCACCATCATGTTGCGCAATTCATGCTCGTTGAGCGGGGAGGCAATGATAAGATCGGGGACGGCACGCAAAAATGCCAGATCGAAAGCCCCCTGATGGGTGGCACCATCCTCCCCTACCAATCCCGCACGGTCGATGCAGAAAATGACAGGCAGTTTCTGCAACGCTACGTCGTGAATCACCTGGTCATAGCCACGCTGCAGAAATGAAGAGTAAATGTTGCAGAACGGGATGTAGCCCTCGGCGGCCAAGCCGGCAGAGAAAGTGACGGCATGCTGTTCGGCAATGCCCACATCAAAAACGCGCTCGGGAAACACTTCGTCCATGATGGTCAGAGAGCAACCCGTGGCCATGGCAGGCGTGATACCCACCACCTTCTCGTCCTGACGGGCGATTTCAAGTATGGTATGCCCGAAAACATCCTGATACTTTGGAGGCATGCCTTCGGTATGGGGTTCTATGATCTGACCGGTGTCTGGATTGAATTTGCCAGGCGCATGATAGGTGGTTTGATGCTGCTCGGCCATATCCAAACCCTTGCCCTTGACAGTAAGCACATGGAAAAGTTTCAGCCCCGGCAACTTTTTGAGACTACGCAGGGTCTTGACCAGCGAAACGACATCATGCCCGTCCGCCGGACCGAAATAGCGGTAACCAAGACTTTGGAACAAGTTGCTGCCACCCAGCAGATAGCCTTTCAACCCATTGCCCATCTTGCTGAAAAAATTGGTAATCTTGTTGGACTGCTGACTCTTGAAGGTAAACAGATTCCAAAGGCGATTTTTAAAGCGGTTATAGGCCGGCGAGGTGGTGATGGAGAGCAAATATTTGCTCATGGCACCCGTGCTTTGGTCAATGGAAATTTTGTTGTCGTTGAGGATGACAAGCATGTTGACATCGCGGTAGGAGGCCTGGTTCATGGCCTCGAAAGCCATGCCGCCTCCGATGGCGCCATCGCCGATGACCGCGATATGGTTGCGTTTCTTGTTACCTTCCATTTTGGAGGCCATTGCCATGCCCAAGACAGCGGAAATGGAAGTGGAGGAGTGTCCGGTGCCAAAAGCATCGTATTCGCTCTCCTCACGGCGCGGAAAGCCGCTAATTCCGTTGTAACATCGGTTTGTGGCAAACGCCTCCTTGCGCCCCGTCAGAATCTTGTGCCCGTAAGCCTGATGCCCCACGTCCCAAACCAGACGGTCGTCGGGTGTGTTGAACACATAGTGAATGGCCACCGTGAGTTCCACCACGCCCAGACTGGAGCCAAGGTGTCCCGGATGACGGGCCGTCTGCTCTATGATGAACTGGCGCAACTCATCGCACAATTGCGGCAACTTCTCAACCGGCAATTTTCGCAAATCCTCGGGTGTATGTATGGAATCAAGATATCGCATGACTAAGAATTGAGAGTTTGCTGATAGAAATCGAGCATTTTCCCAGTGATAATGCTGTTGTTATGTTTGACAGAGATGATATCACGGGCATTTTCACCGATGATGGTACAAATGTCAGGGGTGGCAATGCACTTGTCGATGACAGAGAGAAACTCTTCCGGCGTGTCGGCGATGAAGAGGTGTTTGCCGTTTTCGACAGACAACCCTTCCGCTCCCACACTGGTGGTGACCACCACACGGCCCAAAGCCATAGCCTCCACAATCTTGATGCGAATGCCACTGCCGGAGAGCAACGGCACAATCATGATATCATGGTCGAGCATGAACTCATTGGCGGACGGCACGGCCCCGACGATGCTGACATTGGGATCGTGGCGCTGGAGGATGCTCGCCGGGATACTGCGGCCTGCGAGCGTGAAGGTGAGCTCTGGATGCTGCTCGTGGATGCCGGGCCAAACCTCGTCCAAGAACCACTCCATACCCTCCACGTTGGGCGACCAGTTCATGCTGCCAATGTGAAAGAGCGAGGGCTTTTCCGAGGGAATATAGTCATCTTCCACCTCGTAGTTCTTCATGTCAATGCCAAAAGGCACCACGGTGCCCCTGACATCAGGCGTTGTTGTGGAAAAATAGGTGAAGTCCGGATCGGAAATGGCCATATAGCCATCCACGGATTCTAAAATATGCTCTTCCACGCGGCGAAGCTGGTTGCAGTTCGTCTTGTATATCCACTTACGGAAAGGATTACGCTCGTTGGATGCCAATCGCTCCCAAATCAGATGCTCGATATTGTGCATTCGCAAAACGATTCTGGCTTTTGAATGCTTGCGAATAACAGGAATATAAGGGGTCATGTAGATGGACTCCACATGAACGATGTCAAACGGTTCCGATGTGAGAATGCGAGTCAATTTATCCGCCATCTCCTTGCTGTAGAACCTGCTGATCTGGTATGCCTGACGACGAAACAAGCTGCCGATTGCGGTCCCGATTTTCGGGGTAGTGTCAATGAACACCGACTCAAAATGCGTTTTTTGCAGGTATTCTTCGGGGAAAGCGTCCGTCTTGACAGGATGCTTGGGTGTCGTCACAGCCAATACACGCACCTCCTGACCGCTGTTAAGCAGCCCCTGGGTGATGTTGTGCATGGCAATGCACCCGCCGTCAACTTGCGGCAAGGGAGGTTTATGACAAAGTTGCAGTATCTTCATGTCTTTTTTTTCTACCAAATAACTTGAATTTTTTTATGTTTTCCACAATCTTGGCATACGTGTCAGGCGACAGTACCGCCGAGTCGGTGGTGGCATGGCGGGTGAGGAATATACAAATGGGCAATAGAATGAAAGAGGAGAGGCCCATCCCGAACCAGACAGGCCAAACACTGCTTTTGGCAATTTTCTCGCCCGTGATGGAGAGTGCGAAATAGAGCGTGAAGAAGACCACCGTTACGACCAGGGGTATGCCGATGCCCCCCTTTCGGATGATGGACCCCAACGGAGCTCCGATAAAGAAAAACAGCACACATGCCAGCGACAGGGTGAATTTCCGGAAAAACTCGATCTGGAAACTCCACAGATAACGGTTCCGGAATTCCATGTCCTGATAAGAAAAACGTACGGAATAAATGAAAGAACGGGACGCATTGTCTGCATAGGAGAATATCTTAAACGCCTGGTCTTCCGGTACGTCAGCCAAATCGCACCTTTGGGCGCGCGTCATCGTGTCAAAGCGGGTGGAGTCGTTTTTGATGAAGATGTTGAAATAGTACAGATTCCCGAAAAAGACGTCGGAAGCACCGTGCGCCAACTTGGTCAGCTCTTTTTTCAGCGTGTCGATCCTTTCATTCAGCTCGCTTATTGACAGGGCCGTAGAATGTCCTTCGTAGAAATTCTCGTCGGTTTCGCCCAACGAGAAAGCGGACATGTCGAAACGCTTGTATTGCTTGTCGAACGTGGCCCGGGTCAGCGGGTAACGTCCGCCGTTGCCACCGCGCGCAAACGGACTTTCGTCCCAAAAAGAGCCGTCATAGAGGGTAAACACCAGATACTGCTTGTCCGGTGTGACACGCATGGTGCCCCGTTTGGCATACGTGACGGAAGTGTTGCCCATCCTGCGGGAGTGGTCATAGATCATCACATCTTTTACCGTCTCCCCATCGGGCATCTTCTTGCCCACACGAATGGCATAGTTGTCAAAACCAGTATAGAAGACTCCCTCTTCGATGTTGAGGGCCGGCTTTTGTTCCTGAATGTCAAAAAGCAGCATACGGAGTTTTACCGTAGCTTTGGGGATAACCTCGTTGGAAAACTCAAAGGCGATGGCAGCGATGACTATGGAGAGGATGGCTAACGGGGCCATCATTTTCTGCACGGATACGCCTGCGGATTTGAGCGCCACAATCTCATAACGCTCGCCCATATTGCCAAACGTCATCAAAGACGCTAACAACACGGCCAGCGGAAAAGCCATGGAGGTCAGCGTGATGGAGGCATAGAACATCAGCTTCAACAGGACAGTCAACTCCAGACCTTTGCCGACAAGCTCATCCACCCATTTCCACAAAAATTGCATCAACAGAACAAAAAGGGCCACGAAGAACGTAAGTACAAATGGCCCTAAAAAGTTTTTACAGAGGTATCTGTTGATGATTTTCACGTCGAAAGCAATTAGTAATCGCCGAGGGTGACCGGAAGTTGGGCTAATGCCGCTTCCGCCTGCTCATCGTTAGGAGGCGTGCCATGCCACTTGTGGGTTCCCATCATGAAATCCACACCCTTGCCCATCTCGGTTTTCATGACAATGGCGATCGGCTTTCCTTTGCAGGAAATGGTCTTCGCCAATGTGAGTGTCTGCACGCACTTTTTCATGTCGTTGCCGTCCATTTCGAGCACCATCCAGCCAAAGGCTTCGAGCTTGGCGCGCAGTTTGCCGAGAGACATGACGACATCCGTGGGACCGTCAATCTGCTTGCCGTTGTAGTCGATGGTCACGATAAGGTTGTCCACCTTCTTGGCGCCACCGAACATGAATGCTTCCCAGACCTGTCCCTCCTGCAACTCGCCGTCACCCGTAAGGGCGAATACGAGATGCGGGTCTTTGTTGGCTTTCTTGGCCAATGCTGCACCGATGGCGACGGAAACGCCTTGTCCGAGCGAGCCGGAGGCCACGCGAATGCCAGGAAGACCCTCTACGGGCGTGGGATGTCCTTGCAAACGTGTATGCAGCTTGCGGAAGGTTCCCAATTCCTCGACAGGAAAATACCCCCTGCGGGCCATGACACTGTAGAGCACCGGGGAGATGTGTCCATTGGAGAGAAAGAACATGTCTTCACCAACACCCTCTTTCGTGAAATGGGTCGGATCTATCTCCATGATTTGGAAATAGAGGGCCGTCATGAAGTCGGCACAACCCAACGAGCCACCGGGATGACCGGACTTGGCACCATGCACCATCCGAATGATGTCGCGGCGCACCTGTGCGGCAATGTTTTCTAAATCTTTAGTATTCATAATAATGGGATTTTTAATTTACCATTCGATGGCTGCCGATATGGCTGCGGCAGTCGCCTTGAACTCCTCTTCGGTAAGCTTCACACGCTCGGCCTTGAAGTTGAGGTCGCCGACCCCGTTGATGGGGACGAGGTGAATGTGATTGTGCGGCACATCGATGCCGATGACCGCAACGCCCACACGATTGCACGGAAAGGCTTTCTTGATGCCAGAAGCCACCTTCTTGGCGAAGACCATCATCCTGCCCAACAGCTCGTCAGGCAAATCGAAGATATAGTCGTTTTGCAACTTCGTCACCACAAGCGTGTGCCCCTGTGCGATAGGTGAGATGTCCAAGAAAGCAAAAAACTCATCGTTCTCGGCAATTTTGTAGCAAGGAATCTCGCCCTTGATGATTTTTGTGAAAATAGTGTCTTCCATGATCGGGATGAATTAGCGTGATATGTCAAGAATTTCAAACTCCATGGTGCCGACAGGAGCCTGCACGGTCACCACATCGCCTTTGGAATTACCGATAAGGGCCTTGGCGATAGGACTTGAGACAGAGATTTTTCCCGCCTTGAAATCCGATTCCGACTCCGGCACGATGGTGTAGGTCATTGTCATTCCGTTCTTGACATTTTTAATCTTAACGATGGAATAGATCAGAACCTTGGAGACATCGATTTTGGACTCATCGAGGACACGGGCGGTGGCGATGAGGTTGCGCAAATTGGCGATTTTCATCTCCAACAAGCCCTGGGCTTCCTTGGCAGCGTCGTATTCGGCGTTCTCGGACAAGTCTCCCTTGTCACGCGCCTCCGCGATGGCCTGCGATATTTTGGGTCTCTCTACCGACTCAAGCTGGCTGAGTTCTTTCTTCAGTGCATCCAAACCCTCTTGAGAATAATATTTTACTTCTTCCATAACTGTGTTTTTATTATACAAAATAGAAGAGACTCGTGAAAGTCTCTTCTATTATTACTTATAAAGGTCAATAGATATTACAAAGTGAACTTGATGCCCATGACATGGTTACCTCTCCACTTGCTCGTAAAGCGATAAGCATAGTCAATGTAGATTCTGGAGCCCGTATTACCCTTCTTCAAGGGAATGACGGCAGTGGCACCTACAGAAGGACCGGAGAAGAAAGAGTCAGAGTTCCACAAGATGGTATTGACAACTTGTTCCTGACCGTTTTCATTGATTTCAGTGGTCTTCTTCTTGCCAATGTTCTCCAAGCCATAACCGGCGCGCACCATGAAATACTGCATAAAGCCGTATTCGATGCCGACGGAGAAGATGTCACGGGAATAGGAGTTGGCGGTGAAGGCACCACAAAGGGTGAGTCTGTGCATAGCATCTTCACGGGTAAAGCCTTCCTCTTTTCTCTCATCCTTGGTCATGGAAGCGTATTGGCCACCAAACCAAAGGAAGTCGTAGGAAATACCAATCACCAACAAGGACGGCATCTCGAACTCGGCGGAACGAACGTTGAGGGATTGTTCCACGTCTGTGTTGGAGATTTCACCTCTATAGGTGAGACCATCGCCCTTATACGACATCGGCAGACCGATGTTCTTCAAAGTGACACCAATCTTGAACTGCTCATACGCACCCGTGATATATTGGATACCTGCATCGAGTGCAAAGCCGGTTGCGTGCAAGTCAGCAATGCTTTCGTTGATGATCTTCAAGGAGATACCACCCTTGATGAAGTTGTTGAAAGACTTGGCGTAGTGAATACCGATGACCGACAGGGACGGGCTGAACGTTCCAAGGCCGCCTTCAGGCTGGGCCACTGTGGTCACTGGAATTTTTCCGAAGCCCATGGTGGAGAAAGAGACGGCAATGGTACCGAAATCTCTCTCTTTACCAAGGTGCTGGGCAAAAGCCAAGGCATTGATGTTAATGCCACAGTTGGAGCCCACCAGATACTGGGTGCGGTTGAAGGCAAATTGGGTTTTCGTGATGTAGGTCAAGCCTGCCACATTGGAGAAAACAGATTCAAGGCCTCTGATTTCAGCAACTCCGGCATTCGCCATTCCACTGGTGCGGGCCCATGGATCAATCAGAAGATGGGAAGCACCAGCCTGACCGGAACGGTCACGGTTACCAGCCCATGCTGTGTTGGAAGCACAGACCGACAACAAGGCAACTAATGTGCAAATTATTAATGACTTATATATGTTTTTCATACTTCTTAGTTTTTTGCGATATTAATAATTTTAGAAACCATTCAAGTCGGTCGGACGCATAGCACAGAAGAATTTGAGGGTTCTTTCACCAATGCCATCGGCTTTCACATGGATGATGTAAACACCACCGGAAATAGGAATGTTGGCGTGGTTCTTCAGATCCCACTGGACGTATGAGGTAGCGGCATCACCCTTTGTAATGGTTCTGATCAGAGTTCCATTGACGGTGAAGATAGAGATGGTACACTTGGTCGGGAGGTTCACAATGCGCACATAGTTCTCCAAAGCAGTGTTTTCATATTGAGAGAAGCCATAGTAAGGATTCGGGACAATGTTGATTTCATCCAACAAGGTCTGGATTTCCTCTTCAGAAGAGGCTCTCTTGGGTGCGAGATTCTTGGTTGTGAACTCGTACATCGGGTATCCATCGTTCAACGAAGTGTTCGGAGCAGTTGAAGGATCGTCGTACCAACGGGATGAGTATCTCAAATACGGACGGGAAACACGAATCTTGATGGTGGCGTCGGTGGACAACCAATCTTTTTCGCGGTTCACGGCCGGCATCGGGATGCTGGTCCACATCACGTTGTTGAACAGCTGCATTTTTTGACGCATTCTGTTGTTTTCGCCCATGGTTGTGATACCGGTGAAGGATTTGAACTTGGCGTTCAGCCATGCGCACTCGTCGTACGGACCGCACTCGTAGAAAGGCAGGGAAGTGCCCTCAATGGTGCCGCCGTTGTTCTGCCACACCGTTCCGCCGTCATTGTAGTTACGATGACGTGAAGCGGAGTGATACGGCATGGAGCAAGTGTTGCCGGAGCTGCCGCAAACATAGATGTAGTGACGACCACCGTTCAGCGGCTCGCCAAACAAGACACCATAAGCTTCACGGTAATTGTTGAACACGGTTTGACTCATGGCAAAAGGCTCACCCGTCTCTTCGTCATATATGTATTCTCCAGTCTCCAAGTTGCGGTAGAAGGCATACACATCCGTCGGGTTAAAGATCATGTCGTTACCGTGGTTGAACGTGTCGAGAGAGTTCTCAGCGAACATGATGTTCAGACGCTCACCCGTCTCCACATTGATGGCATAGCCCGGGAACCAACCGAAACCAGTCTCCTGACCAGCGAAGGGATTTGTCTCAGGATTACCGTCCTTGTCAACAGACGGGCATTTCTTCGGTTCATGTCTGACGTTATGATAAATCGCACCGTGGAATTCTTGGGTCACCATGTAGTTTTCTTCCTGGGTGGCACCACCGGCCTCCAGAACGAGGGCGCGTGTCCACTTGCTTTTGTCGGAAGTCAAAACCACATCGATGGAATAGAGATTGGTCATCGTTTGGTTGTAACCTGCACGTCTCGGCACAGAACCAAAGTCTGAGAAACTGAAATAAGCAGGTGAAGGTTGTGCGCCGGGAGTAGGTGATCCATTGGGCTCCAGGAACAACTTGTCATCAGGAACAAGATACTTGGCTTGCGGACCGCCGTCGTAAGGAGAGGAAAGCACGTATGGAGACCATGTGCCGTTAATTACTTTTTCGAATTGTTGGTTAGGATCTTTGAACGCACGGCTTGTCTCGTCTTTGTTCAACACTCCCTCACCGACAATCATGCACATATCTTCGGTACGCCACTTGCCGTATTCGTCTTCAGCACCATCCTGGCCATCAGGATGTCCATGATAAGCCCAGTCGTACCATTTACCAGTGGAATATTGTCCGGAGTGAATCCAGTTGGCGGGGAAGTCACCTTCGATATCGGAAACACCCGAAAGCCATGCCGAGCCACCGCCAAAGTCGATGGAGGAACCAACAAAGTCAACCTGACCGTACATGTGGAGGTTGGAGTAGCTGTAACCGCGCTCCGTGGAAGCCACATACTCATCCAGATCTTTCTGGTGAATCTTGAACTGTGCATTCTTCAGGGAAACGGAAATACCGAGGTCGAGGAAGAGTTGTTCGTTGGTCTTACTGATAGGCATACCGGCCGTATCTACGCGGGGAATTCCCAATTCAGCCAACTCTTCGTCTGTCACTTCATCGGAAATGATGAGTTGCCATTCAGTGCTGTCGTTCACATCATTGTCCACATCATTGGGCAGGAACTTGATGTAGTAATCAAAGGGCTTCACCTGCAACGGGTCAACCACCATGATGTTCAGAGGACCATAGTTGTTCTTGTATTGAATGTTGTTATAAACATTGTTGGCAAGAATCATGTCGCGGCTTTCGTCCGTCATATCGAGGAAAAATCCGCCATTACCCTGGCCTTCAATACGTGTGATCATCGGCTGGTCACCATACACGGCCTGTTGCAAGTTCTCCACAGACTTATGAGGAGTACCGGTATAGACCTTGATGTTACGACGACCGGCAAGGTACGGCGAAATTTGACCGTCAAGATAGCCGTCTTCAAGCTTGAACTCCTTGTAGCAGTTATAACCGTATGCCAACACGAGGAAGTAGTATTGCTTGTGGTTGACCAGTCTCTTGTTGGTACCAGTAGCAAACTTGTCTTCTTTCACACTGAAGGAGTGGAAAATACCATTGTTGGATCCGTTCACCATTTCGGTGGCCACAGAGGAAGCGAGGGCTTCGTTATAGACCCAGTTGATGAGTTGTCCGGCTTCGTTCTCGACATCGCACTGACCAATCAAAACAGCCTTGCTGGCATCGTTCAAGTCGGTGACGCTGACGGAAGCGTTGGCCAATTGATAGATCTGATAACCTTCGAAATGATATTTACGTTGTTCTGTCGAGAGCGTGTCGTGAGTGGTCACGGGAACGATGGTCTCCGTCACAATCGTGTCGGGAGTACCGTCGGCGTGATAGGTGTAAACAGTGTCATGTGTGCTCACGAGAGACGTTTGCGAAAGCGTTCTGGTGATCTGGGGATCCAGTTCTTCATAAGTCTCGTGATAGTTGTTGCTGTTCTTGTCCTCATTGCTGATGTACAGGATCAACTCGTTTTCGAGCTCACGAATGGTGATGTCGGGAGCATCAGGACCATCCAGGGTCTTAAAGCAGTTTTCGAAGAGGGATTGGCACTTGTCATCGGCCAGTTTCAGCAACTCGACAGAGGCTTGTGCACCACCTTGGGAAGCACGTGCCCAAGGAATACCCACCGTGATGTAGTTGACAGAACCCGGTTGCAGGGTGAACGGACCAGCGGACTGCATGAAACGACGGTCATAAGGAGCGTTGCCCACATTGGCTTCAGTCCAGCCATCGGCACCATACTGTGACAGGTTGGGGTCAACACCTTTCGTACCCCAGTTACACACATCGGAGAGGGCCGGGAACATGAAGTCGCAGTCTGGACCATTACCGCCATTGGAAGTATGGGCGTTACCACCGTACTTCATCTTGGTGTTATCCTTCCAGATACCTTGAAGCATGTTATAATACTCGTAAGCGTCTCTCGGGTCACCCGTCACGGAGTTGTCATTGTTGTGATAGACGAATCTTCTCATACCGAAACGCTCGTTATCCACAATCTGGTCACCGAAGTTGACACCATTGATAGCCATTTGGTCAGCAGGATAAGAACCTTTGAGGAAACGGTCGCAATAGCCGGGGACAGAGGCGCTGTCGGGATAGAATTTCGGGTTGTCTCTTCCATCGGCGTCCATGTACGGGCCCTGGAAGAAGTCAACGCCGACGGCAGGCGGTTGGTCGCCGTAAGCCTCAATTTGACCGGTACCGTCAACATTGGAACCGTTGTAGCAGTAGCCGAGACCACGAGACACATCGCAACCCACATAGTCATCCTTGGCATATCCCAAATCGGGGTCAACCCACTGGGAGAAATAGGTGTTGGTCAAACGGTATGTGGAACGGTTGATGATTTCGTAAGAGTAGAATGTCATGTTGTTGAGCTCGTCGTTCGTGGCGAAGCCGAATGCCTGACCACGAATCTCAAGTCCGATAGGGCTACCGCTGGACTCGGTGTGAGGACCGGCGTTATCGTTGAAGATCCAGAAGAGGGTCTCATCGCCCTTCAACACATGGTCGGCGTAGATCATACCATTGGAGTTATGCCAGTCGGTGCCGTAGTACATCAAGTCCTCAGGAGTTCTCGGGAGGGCGTGGGCAGCGGCAAGGGCAATGTTGTCCTCCGTCCAAGGACAGAGGTCGTTGTTGATGTCATAGTACGGGTAGTCACCGTTTTCAGGATCATAGACGCTGTTGCCGTTGACATCCTTGAAGGGAGCGAGGAAGTAGGAGTAACCCTCATCGCCATGGGCGGGCCAGTTGGCGATGCTGGAAGGCATCACATATCCGGAAGTGTTATAGCCGGAGATATGTCTGTCAACCTCGGAACGGGTGATTTTGAAGAGTTTGTCGAATTTGATACACATGGATTGTGTCGTGCTGGCACCCGTGGTTTTCAGGGGGCCTGTCCAATAGTCGTCACCGACTTGTCTGAATCGCACGGCGGCCAATTTCAACTGGCCATTGACGTCAAGACCACCAATCCACAAACCGGCACTGAACATGGATGTTTTATTGGAACCTTTGGGGACCTCATATTCAGCAATTTCCTTGAACCACATCGTACCACCAGTCTCGATGTATGCACGAACATTGTTCACGGTCAGCTCATTGGAGCTGGCTGCCGGAAGACACGTGGCTGATTCAGCTTTGGGGGAAGATTTACGAACCACTCCCTTGACTTTTTCAGCCTGCACAGAGCCTGCAAAGAGACATGTGGCAAGGAGTGTTAAGCAGAAAATTTTAATACTGTTTTTCATATTTCTTTCTATTTTATATCAAACGATTAAAAACTGAATTGAATACCCAAACTGGCGCGGATAGGACGGCTGTAGTTGTAGGGATTCTGCACTCTCATGAGATAGTAGTCCTTGTAAGAAGGCACATACACTTGGGAGTTAATGGCCTGCTGGTACTCGGCAGCGGAAAGGTAACCGTCGTCGTCAGGGTTGCCCGTGTAGTCATAGACAGACACCACGTTCTTGAAGTTGAAGAGGTTCTGGATGTCAACATAGATGGTGAGGTAACCGGGTTTCGCAGATTTCGGACGACCGTCCTTATCCTTGGCATTCTTGTTCATGTTGAACATGAAGGTTCTGTCGATACGAAGGTCGCATTGGAATTGCCACGGCATATTGGAACCATTGATGGAACCGGAAAGCTGGGAAGAGGTACCGGAGACAATCGTGGAGAACGGAGTGCTGGAACGGGTATAAGGCATACCGGAAGCAGCAGAGAAAAGGAGGGAGACACCAGTGTTGGCGAACCACTCGATGGATTTTGTGGTCTTCGTGCCATCTTCAGCCACAACGACTTTCTCTTTCTTCGGTCCCTTGTAGTCCGTGCCGCTACCCAAACGATAGTCCAAGTTGACACCGATTCTGTGTCTTTGGTCGAAGGAGAGGTTGGTCAGAGTTCTCAAGTTCGGCTGACCGGCGGCCAAGATGCTCAACTGGGAAGTTGTACCAGAACCGGTACCCTTGGCATATTGCAGGGTGTAGTTGGCAGACATGGTCAGGTTCTTGGTTCTGTTCATTCTATAGGAGAATGTGAAACCTTGAACGGTACCGAAGTCAATGTTCTGATAAGAATAATAGGTGTTCGGATATGCACCGGAGAAACGGTAAGCCTGGATTTGGTTACGTTTCTCAGAATAGTAAGCACTGATACTGATAGCGGACTTGGCACCAATCTTCTGACGGAAACCGATTTCATAGTCGATGGACTGTTGCGGTTTCATGTTCGGGTTGTTGACAATGTCGCTGGCAGCATTTCTCTTGGAAATGAAGAGGTAGTCCACCGGGGAAATCTGAAGGTTGGTGGGACGGGAGGTAATGATGTTATAGTGTGCGTAGAACAAAGAGTTGTCGCTAACAGGGAAGGAGAAGGAGATACGCGGCATGACAGACCATTTTGCCTCATAGTCTTTGAAAGCGCCGGCTTCCACCTTCGTGATACCGGAGATCATCTCGTTGTTTTCGTTGTAAATCGGGTTTTTCAAGATCGGGCCGTTGACATAGAGGGAAAGGTCGGATTCGGGGTCGGAAACCTCGTTACCGGTAGAGTTGTACCATGTGTCACCGTAACGATAACCCACGATGGAAGAGGTGTTGAATTCACCGCCTCTGATGTCGGCATCACTCATATAAGTGTCCATACCGGAGTAATAGACAACCCAGTCGTCTTCAGCATTACCCACGAACTGGATTTCGGGGTTCATGGAACGCAGTTCGCCAACCGTATAGGCCTCACGGAACAGATACGGATCCTTCAGCACTTGCTGGTTAGCGTCGAAACGGTCAACACGCAAACCGATGTTGAACAACATGGTGCTGATGGAGAACTTATCCTGCAGATAGAATGCCATGTAAACAGGCTCGTAAGCACCGATGTTGTAGGTTCTGCGACCGTTTGCATCAGTGGCATTGAAGAAGTCTTCAATTGTGGTTTTTGTGCGGATCTTGGCACCGGTATAGTCATAGCCATAGTAGCTGACCAAGGAGCTTGAACCGGAAGAGGTACCCAACAAGAGGTCTTCTGCAGTAAACATGCCAATGTCAAAAGTGCTGGGATCATAGCTGTCCAAGTCAATCCAATCGTCACCGTCAGGATTGAGGCCCAACTTGTTACGAAGATTTCTATCGAACACGGTCTGGTCGTCAAGGCTGATCAAACGGTTGTAGTCAACGGTGTAGATTTCGCCATCGTCGGTCACAATCGGGTTGCTCATATCCAACTCGCCGATGTGGGAGTTTGCTTGGTTACGCATCAAAGTCCAAAGCGTGATGGGGGCCAAGCCATAGCCACGGTAGGTCAGTTTCTCGAAATCATAACCAAACTTCAGTTCGTGGTTGCTCAAGTTCATGGAGATGCTGGCCTTCAAACCGATCTGTTCTGTCTGAGACTTGCTGTAGCTGCCATAGACAGATCCGGGAGAGTTGTACATGGAGTAGATAGGATCCGGGGTGTCACCGTTACGCAGACCACCGAAAGTCATGTAGGTGTTCAGGTCGTAGGGGACGGAGGTGCCATAATAGTTGTATAAGTCCTCAATGGGGAACTGCTCCAACAGATTCAGGTTGTATTGGGCAAGAATGGGGTTCACATTATAGTTCGGGTTGATGGCAAACGTCACGACGGAATCGTACCAACCTTGGAAGACATTGGCGTTGTAAATAACCCAATCGCTCAGGGTGTCATACGGGTTGGGGATGTGAACTTCATCCACTCTTTCGTAACTTCTGACCTTTGTCGTATTGAACTTGCCAATATAGCCATATTCAAAGAAGCGGTCCTTGAACTGGGGTGCGTATGACATTCCGTTCACGCGGGTATAGTTGGCGTTAATGTCATACATGACATTCTTCAGGGTAGCCCTACCCGTGGTGTCGGTGAAGACACGGTGATTCAAACGGGCGTTCAAACGCATGGTACCTTGTTTCACGACGGGGTTGTTCTCCACATTGAACAGGGCGTAGGTTGTGCTCCAGGATCTTTGTTTCACATATTCGTAGGAACCGCCGAGGGAGAGACGCATATTGTGGTTCTTACCCATGGTGAAGTCGAACTTGAGTTGTCCGAGGTAGTCCCAAGTGCCGGCGTTCTTTCTGACGCGGCGTTTGTGGAAAGACTCGCTGGTAAGGTAACAGCCTTCCTGATAGAATGCGCCGTACTCTTCGTTGCTGTAACGAAGCGGTTGGGCGATAAGAGCGTCAATCACATCCTGGTTGGCCTCCCATGTGCCGCCGCGGGCAGGGGATGCGTCGTGGTCGTATGAAACCTCACCGCTGAACAGGAAGCCGATACGTGTGGGCTCGTTTGTCTTCTTGCCTTTCAAAAGGGGACCGGAAATGGTGAATGCACCCAAGAAGTTGTTGTAGCCATCGATGGAACCTCTCAGCTCAAGGGAGCCGTGGAACTCCTTCGGGGCGGATTTTGTCGTGATGACCGTGAAAGAGGTACCATCACCATACTCGGCGGGAATACCGCCCTGGATGAGCTGGGCCTCTTCGATGGATGCCATGGAGACACCACCGCTACCACGCACACGGACACCGTCGACGATGGTTTGCTGACCATCGGCACGGTTACCACGCACGGAACTGATGGCGCCGTCCAAGCCGGTCACACCCTCGAGGTTCGCCAAAGCGCTGGTCACAGAACGACCGGGCGTGGTCTTCAAGTTTTCACCACTGATACGCGTGGTGGAACTCGTGTTGTCCTGCGTGAAGACCGGGGGCTCATACGTCACCACAACCTCCTTGATTTCACTGGTACAGTTGATGTCGAAATCGACAAAAACCGTCAGTCCAGCGGAGACCTGGACATCGTTTTTGCGTTGGGAGTTCTTACAATTCATCTGTGGCTCTGCCACGATGTTGTAGGTACCCGCTTCAACACTAAAAAGCTGATACTCACCTTTATCATCGGTATATGCCATGTTCACAGTCTTGTCTCCAGAAAGGAGCGACACCCTTGTGTAAGGAAGCGGGTCGTTCGCTTGATCGACAACCTTTCCCCTAACCAAGGAGGTCTGCGAAAATGCAATGCCAGTGAAAAGAATGATCACTCCGAATGTTAAGAGTAACTTTTTAATCATAGCCATGAATTTATATTAAACATTAGATTTATGCAAATTTTTAAGGGTGCTAAAATAAAAAAAATATCGTTTGTTTGCCACGGTGTTTTTTCCTAATTTACAAACAAAATATTAGAACAAAAACAAAACATTGATTGTGAGTTAATTATATTTTCTTTTGAGAATTTCCGAGTAGATGACTCCCTTGTATAATTCCTCCTCGTCAAAATTGAATTGAGGCACTTTTTCCTTCTCATTATCAATATTTTGCGGATTAATTACAGCCGTTTTTCTTTCTTCCTCCACAAAAGAATCAGTCTCAGGATCCATCGTCTCGTATGTGAAATAATCGGAATCATTTGGCGAATTTGTCACCGTTTGTCGCATTTTTGAATCATCTTCTTTCGCGATCGTTTCATACTCGAAATCCTCGAAATCTGGCTCATCCACCGGCGGAGGCGTCACAACCTTCCCCTTCTCCTTGACCGCCTTGATGATTGTGGGTGCCAGACCGAGAATTATCAATACAAGAATGGATATAATATCTTCCATGATATATAACTTTTATTGTATATATAATATTATTGTAATTTTTGCACTACACACTCTCCACACCCTCCAATTTTGCCTTCGCTATGCTCACATTGAGGTCATAACCCAAAAGTAGGGCCAACGAACTCCAGTTCAGCCAAAGCAGGATGGCAAACAAGGCTCCGAGAGATCCGTAAATGAGATTATAGTTTGAAAAATGAGAAAAATAGATATTCAAAGCCCCCAAAATCAATACCATAAGAATAGTACAGACAGACGATCCGATGGAGAAGAACCGGTAATTGTCCTTTTTCACCGGAGCTAAATAGTATAGGATGCTGACAAAGAAATAGAGGGCGGCGAACACCAGCACCCACTTGACACCATGCACCAGGTAGAAATACCCACTGTTGAGCACGCCAATCTTTTCATGGATAAAATTGAGCAACACAGAGGAAAAAATGAGCAAACCCACAACCAACAGTATGGTAAAAAAAGCAATAAGCATAATCAAAAAGCTGAGTGACAGCTGATTGATAATTCCACGTTGTTGTTCATTATAATAGGAGGTGTTGAATGCAGCCAACAGTCCATTACAACAGAGAATGGCAAAATAGATGCCAAAAAGGAGCATCAACGTAGAGAGAGTACCATTCTGGACCGTCACCACTCCGGTAATCACCTCGTCCACGGCCGGCCAGGCGTAATTCGGGATGATGGATTGCAGCAAGGTCAGGAGGCCTTGCTGGACATCCTCGCCGAAGAAGGCAATGGTGGAGAACAGTGCGATGATCATCGGAATCAGGGCCACGAAAACCCGGTAGGTCAGGGCGGCGGCGCGCTGGAAAATCACCCCTTTGCCGAACGATTGCACAAAAAAGCCCATCACATCATACAGCGGCATGTGCTGGAACCCCGGCAAGGTCCATTTGCGTGATTTTTGGACCACCTTGCCGAGGACCGGGACCTGCTCGAGATTGTCGCCCCAGGCCCGCAACTTCTGCTGTATTTTTGCGAGGCTTAAAAACATTTGTGATTCAGAACCAACTATTTGGAAAATTTGAGACTCAAATCCAAACTACTGATATGATGCGTAAAAGCGCCCACCGAGATGAAATCCACACCCGTGAGAGCATACTCGCGAAGGGTCTCCTTGACAATGCCGCCGGAAGCCTCCGTCTCAAACCGGTGGTTCACGAGCTTCACACCCTCGACAATCAGCTCCGGGGAGAAGTTGTCGAACATGATACGATGCACACCCCCGTGAGCGAGCACCCGACGCACGTCATCGAGACTGCGGGTTTCGATCTCGATCTTGAGATTCAACCCTTTGCAACGCTGATACTCATTGGCTGCATCAATAGCCTTCTCGATGCCTCCTGCAAAGTCTATGTGATTGTCTTTCAACATCATCATGTCATACAAACCAAACCGATGGTTGGAAGCGCCCCCCACTTTGACCGCATATTTCTCGAAAATGCGCATGTTGGGAGTCGTCTTGCGGGTGTCGAGCAGGGTGACGTGCGTGTCTTTCACCAAATCCACATACTCGCGGGTACATGTGGCAATGCCGCTCATGCGCTGCATATAGTTGAGCACGTTGCGCTCGGCGGTGAGCATGCTGACGGCGGGGCCGCGCAGCACGAACACGATGTCACCTTTGCGGATAGGGTCGCCATCCTGCATGAAGCACTCCATCCGGATGGTCTCGTCCACTTGCCGGATCACCTCGCGGGCCACATCGACACCGCAAAGGATGCCATCCTCCTTCACGAGGAGCTTCATCTCGCCCATCACATCGGCGGGAATACTTGAGAGGGAAGAGTGGTCGCCATCGCCGATATCTTCCTGCAATGACAACTGGATCAATTTTTTAGCTTGTTCGTTCAATATCATTTTTTTACAATTATTTCTGGGGTTTCAATGATGTTGCTTTCATGTAAGGCGCGATCCACAAGACGGCAACGCAACTTGATGGTATCGTATGGGGAAGAAGGGTTGTTAATATCCGTTAAAATAGTAAGTTCACCCTCAATGCTCTCGGGCACAGCCTCACTAAGGTATGGCACGCGGGCATTATGAGTACCGAGCGTCTCAACGACCACCCACTCACCATGCTGTTTTTCGATAAAATCAATGAAAAAGTTGTAATAATAGGCGGAATCCGGGGCAAAAGGACCGGTGGTGTCACTGATGCTGAGCCCAATGTCACCGTCGCCGTCTTGGAAAGCGATGACCAAATTGGCCTTATTGTCGCGACCTGTGCCGTCATCCAACTTCTCAAGGCGCACAAACTCGATGTGCGGCACCTCGGAATAGTGCTCCCGATGCACACAACCCGCGGCCAGGACGGTGCAAAAGAAAAAGATCCACCACTTTTTCATCTTAAAATGAGTTAAAGCACCTATTCGACACGCACGCCGTTGACGAAATCGATGGATTGTTGGATCAATTCGTGCATGTAGGTGTCATTCTCCACAAAAGGCACGAAGGTGCGGTAAGCCTTGACAAATTCCTCAATGAAAGGAGAGGATTTGAGCGGTCTGCGGAACTCGAGAGCCTGGGCGGCATTGAACAGCTCGATGCCGAGAACCTTCTCCACATTGTTGACCACCATGTAGCACTTCGTGGCGGCATTGGCACCCATGCTGACGTGGTCCTCCTGACCTTGCGAAGATTCGATGGAGTCGGTGGAGCAGGGCATGGTGAACGCTTTGTTCTGATTCACGATGGAGGCGGCGGCGTACTGCGGGATCATGAAGCCGGAGTTGAGACCGGGGTTCTTGACCAAGAAGGAGGGCAGCTCGCGTTTTCCTGAAATCAATTGGTAGATGCGGCGCTCGGAGATGTTGCCCAACTCGGCCATGGCGATGGAAAGGAAGTCGAGCACCAAAGCCAACGGTTGGCCATGGAAGTTGCCGGCAGACACCACGATATCTTCGTCGGGGAACACCGTAGGATTGTCTGTGACGGAGTTAATCTCGGTCTCGACCACGTCGCGCACATGTTGGATGGAGTCCTTCGTGGCGCCATGCACCTGCGGGATGCAGCGGAAAGAGTAGGGATCCTGCACATGCTCTTTGTGGCGTCGGATGATTTCGGAGCCCTGGAGCAACTCCTGGATATGGGCGGCGGTGATGAGCTGGCCCGTATGCGGACGCACCAAATGGACATTGAGGTTGAACGGCTCGATACGACCGTCGAAGGCATCGAGGGAGATGGCGCCGATGATGTCGGCCATCCAGGAAAGCTTTTGCGATTTGATCAGGAGCCACACCGCATAGGAGCTCATGAACTGGGTGCCGTTGAGCAACGCCAGACCCTCCTTGGATTGCAGGGTGATGGGTTCCCAGCCGAATTTTTCGTTGATGACAGAGGCGGGATATTTCTTGCCGCGATAGTAAACCTCGCCCATGTTGAGGAGCGGCAGGGAGAGGTGGGCCAACGGGGCCAAGTCGCCGGAAGCTCCGAGCGAGCCCTGCTGATAGACCACGGGATAGACACCTGTGTTGTAAAAATCGACAAGCCGTTGGATCGTGGCCAACTGCACACCGGAATGGCCATACGAGAGGGATTGTATCTTCATCAGCAGCATCAGCTGCACAATCTCCTGGGGAACTTCCGCACCGACACCGCAAGCGTGGGAAAGCACAAGGTTGCGTTGCAGCGTGGAGAGGTCTTCCTTGGAGATGGACCGGTTGCAGAGGGAGCCGAAGCCGGTGGTCACACCGTAGATGGGTTCCTTCTCGGTGTCGGTTTTCTTGTCGAGGTAGGCACGACACTTCTGCACGGCATCAATCGCCTCTTGGGAAAGTTCAATTTTCTGGCGGCGTTCTACAATCTTGGCCACCTTGTCAATACTGAGGAATTTGGTTGAAATCTGATGTCTTTTCATATACGGTTTTATTACTTGAATCTACTATATTACAACATGCTAAAGGCGTGGATTGGCGCTTTTTTAGAGTTTGCAAACATACAAAAAATTTTTTCTTTGCGCAATCCCTATATTTTTGCTACTTTTGCAGTTTCTATTTATAAGGTAAAAAATGTACACTAATCTTTTGAACACGCTCTGTACCATAACCTGGAAAGTGAATCCCGTGGCCTTCCATTTGGGCTCCGTGGAGGTTCGCTGGTACGGTATCCTGCTGGCCACCGGCTTCCTGCTGGCTTACTTGACATTGCAGAAAATCTTCATCACCGAGAAAGCCTCACAGAAGGAGTTGGACCGCATCTCCATCTGGACCATTGTCTGGACATTTGTCGGGTTGCGACTGGGGCATTTCCTTTTCTACGAACCCGAGCAGTTCGTCACCGCTCCGTTGGAAATCCTGCTGCCCATCCACGACGGGAAATTCATCGGCTATCAGGGGTTGGCCAGCCACGGCGGAGTCATCGCCATCTTCCTGTTTATTGTGTATTACACCTGGAAATACAAGGTCAACTTCTTCTGGCTTTGGGACCGGCTGGGTATTGCTGTGCCCATTGCCGCGGCTTTCGTGCGCATCGGCAACCTGATGAATCATGAGATTGTGGGCAGCATCACCACGGTGCCTTGGGCATTCGATTTCATTCATGGCGGCTTCGGCGTGGCCGGCACCCTGCGTCATCCCGCACAACTCTATGAATCCATCGTTTACCTCTGTGTTTTCATTGGCTTGGTTGTTTACTATTTCAAGTTTGCCAAAGGCAAGGTGGCCGCCGGCCGCACCTCCGGCATCACGCTCTTTGTCATCTTCACCGCCCGCTTCTTCATTGAGTTTGTCAAAGAGGTACAAGTGCCCGGCGAGGTGGGCCATGCCCTCAACAACGGCCAAATTCTCAGCATCCCCATAGCTTTGCTGGGTCTTGGGCTATTGATTTATTCCTTCGTACATACTTATTATCCGGAATTTCCGTTTAAAGAGGAACCCGAACCTAAAAAAGACACACAAACCAAGTGATTATTATTTTCAAAACAATTTTCTAACTTTTCAAAACAATTTATTATGAAAAAACTCCTTCCCCTCATCGTTATTCTTGCCTTTGCACTTGCCGGTTGCGACAACGCAAACTCCGAATATGCCGGTAAATACACGGGCACATTCACCATCGTGAAAGAAAACACCACCAAAAGCGGCTCTGTCCGTATTCTCAGCAATCCGCTTTCCACCAACGGTGTGCTCCTCTACGGCGTATTGCCATTGGAATACACTACTACCAACACCTTCGAGGCTTCCAGTGAGAATGTTGAATGGATCACCCAAGTGCTCACCTCCATGGTGGGTCAGAACAATTTCATCAACACAGCTACCGAACAGGTCAAGAAAATTCATGTGAAAGCCATCTTTACAGGCAACACCTTGGACATGAGTGTCTATTACACGGTACAAATCCTCGGCATAGCCACCACCGAAATCCGTATCATCGACTTTACCGGCAGCAAGTAAAACCCGTCTCCTCCTCCTTCGGGAGGAGGATTTTTTCAAACCATTAACCATGCATACCCGTTTGTTAGTGTTGACGTTGCTTCTTTGCGGCTGCATTTTCGTGCAGGCCCAAGACAGTGTTGTGACCGACGGGTTTGTCACTTTCCGCTACCCTTCCGGGGCCAAGTCCAGCGAGGGCACCTTAGTCAACGGGCAGCCCGACGGCTGGTGGCGCTCCTTCGACGAGGATGGCAACCTCCTTTCAGAGGGTAATCGGAAAGATTTTCTCCTGGATAGCGTCTGGACTTTTTACCAAAAGGGCAAGCGTTATCTGACCCTGCACTATAAGGCGGGCAAAAAAGAGGGCGAGCAGGTGCAATATGGTGACCAAGACTACACCGTGACCCATTGGCACACAGACACCATCATGGGGGACGTGCACACATACGACAATGCCGGCTGGCTCAAGTCGCTGGTACCCTACGAAAACGGCAAACCCCATGGCTTGGCCAAGGAGTTCGACAAAACAGGGCTGGTGGTCGCTGTCACCAAGTATTACCATGGCGTGCGAAACCGCACAGAGCGCATCAACCGCACTGACCAATTCGGCCACAAGCAGGGCAGTTGGAAATATTTTTGGGAAAACGGGAACCTTCGCATGGAGGGTTCCTACCTCAATGACAAAAAGCACGGCTTTTTCAAATATTATGACCAGAACGGCAACTTCCTCCGTGTGGAGAAATACACTCACGACCAGCTGGATGAGGATGCCAAGGAGACCAAGATACTGGACCAGCGCATTGCGCGCCATCCCAACGGCCGGCCCTCGATCATTGCCACTTACCACAATGACAAGCCCGACGGCATCCGCCGCGAATTCGACACGGCCGGCAATGTCATAAAGGGTTACCTTTTCGAGGAGGGTTGGCTCCGATTCGAAGGCATCACCGACCTGAACGGACTGCGACAGGGGCTCTGGAAGGAGTACTACCCCACCGGAGAGCTGCGCTCGCGGGGCAAATACAAAAACTCCCGTCCCATTGGGGAATGGTATTTCTATTTTCCGGACAAGACCATTGAAATTGCTGGTGCTTATAACTCTAAAGGGCAGAAACACGGCGAGTGGGTCTGGTTTTACCCCACTGGCGACACCATGACCGTCTGCCACTACGAAGACGGCGACCTTGACGGCATTTATGTGGAATATGACGAGGCGGGCGAGATTGTGACGCGCGGCAACTATGTAGCCGGCTACGAGGAAGGCAACTGGTACTATCGCAACGGCACCTCCGTGGAGAGCGGCCAGTATGACGGCGGCAAGCGCACGGGCACCTGGACCACCACCTATGACAAGGACCGCATCGCCTCACGCATCCAGTACAACCAGGATGTCCGCGACGGCAAATTCACCACCTATTGGGAAAACGGCAATATCAAGACCAGCGGCAAGTATGTGAACGGCTTGCAAGAAGGTGCTTGGATTCAATACAACGAGGAGGGCATACAACTGCTCACCACGCTGTTCAAAGAGGGGCGGGAACTAAAATGGAACAACTATACTATCAAAGATTGAAAATAGGCGTATGATCAAAAAAACACTGTTATCATTCATCCAAATCATATTCATCGCATGTCTGTCTGCACAACCCATTCCGACTGTGCTCAAAGACACCAACATGGTGGAAGACGACATGGATGTCTTCGCGAAAGCAGAGATCCAGAAAATGGACTCCATGCTCAATATATGGTATGTAAAAAACGAGTTGACGACCAAGCATTCCGTGCTCTCCAAACTCAAAGATGACAGTTATGCCTACGACAACAATGATTCTCTCATCTATAAACGTCTCTCCCAGATTGTCACCGCCGTGCCCATGGCCTACAACGAGCGTGTAAAACGATTCATCGAACTCTACTCTGTACAACGTCAACGTTCCTCGTCGGCCATTTTGGCGCTGGCGCAATACTATTATCCTTGGATGAAGGCCATTTTTGACAAATACAATGTGCCTGAGGAGTTGGTCTATATCACCATCATCGAGTCGGCGCTCAATCCGTTGGCCGTGTCGCGCGCGGGTGCCACGGGAATATGGCAATTCATGTACAACACGGGAAAACTTTACGGACTGGAGGTCAACACTTTCGTGGATGACCGCCGCGACCCTTACAAAGCCACCGAGGCGGCAGCACGCCATTTTCGGGACCTGTACAACATCTTCAACGACTGGGGGTTGGCCATTTCGGCCTACAACTGCGGGGCTGGCAACGTGCGCAAGGCCATCCAGCGCTCCGGCGGCAAAACCGACTTCTGGGGCGTGGCACCCTATCTGCCCAAGGAGACCCAAAACTATTTCCCCGCTTTCATCGGCGCCTACTACATGATGACCTATCACAATCTCTACGGCATCGCGCCCAGCACGCTTCGCATCCCCACCAACGTCGACACCGTCATGGTTGACAAAGAGATCCACCTTCAGCAGGTTTCGGAGGTCCTCGGCATCGACATGGATGAAATCCACATCCTGAATCCACAATATAAGCGGGACATCATCCCCGCCTATCACGAAAAATATCCTTTGCGCCTGCAAACGCAGGACATCCTCCGGTTCATTGCTTTGAAAGACTCCATCCAGCGTTACCGTTACGATGACTTCTTCAATCCCACGCGCGACCTGACCACCACGACGGAGACCGGGGATGTCATTGTGCAGACCACACCCAACAAGTACCATACGGTGCGCAAAGGCGAGACATTGTCGAAAATAGCCTCCAAATACGGAACCACGGTCAACAAGCTGAAGTCGTTGAACCATCTCCGCAGCAGCAGTTTGCGCATTGGGCAGCGTTTGCTGGTGCGCAAGGGCACGACCATCACCAAGCCCGCCCCGAAGCCTGCGTCCGGCGACAGCACATTGGTGGCCAGGGACAGCACGATGGTTTCCGCCGACTCCAGTGTCGTGGTGAAGGACACCATTCCTGCCACAACCAAGCCTGCCACAAACACCACAAACAACTCCACCGGATCGCCCATCATCTACATCGTCAAAAAGGGCGACACCTTATCCTCGATCGGGCGCAAGTATGGTGTCACGGCTACCGCCATTGCCAAATACAACAATTTGCGCAACGAGAATGCCATTCAAGCCGGGCAGAAGCTTAAAATCCCGAGATAAGAAGGGTAATAAAACATTATGGTGCGGCGGGGATGCAGGCCGTAGGTGTGCAGGGGTTGGTAGCAAAGGTGTGAGACGAGTGAACAGTGATCAGTGAAGAGTGATCAGTATGGGAGAGGGTGACGGAGTATGTCACAGGAAACTCATCCCCTGACGGGGATTGCCGGTCGCACGAGACCTCCACAACGCACTCCGTTGCCCACCTACCCTCTGCTCACTGATCACTGCTACAGATATGAATCCCCTAACGGGGATGGACGGTCGCACGGAAACAAATAAATTTGACCCGGAGAGACAATAACGGTGTGGACTCCATCGCTCATT
>JAGCCZ010000061.1 GCA_017651425.1 Bacteroidales bacterium | reverse complement strand
AACAATAATCTTACAGTTCGGAGCATTGACAGGAATGGTGTCGGTGGTCAAGTCAACACTCAGAACAGGAGCCTCGGTGTCAACGGCTTCGATGGAATAGTTGGCAACCGTGATACAACCCATGGTGTTGGTAACCGTAGCGTAGGCCGTGTAAATTCTATGACAAATGTTCTCGTTCACAGCGATGAAGGAATGCTCATCGGTGGAAGTATAGTCAATGGCTTCGCCAGACCACACATAAGTCAAAGTATGGTCGTAGGAAAGCGGGAGATTGTCGGTAGCTTGAGCTTCAATCAAGAAGTGGCCGAAGGTCGGGCAAACAACAACGGGCTCGGCATGAGCATAGTCGTCATTACGCGGGTCTTCCACGATGTTCACAGTAGGAACAGGGAAGAAGTGAATTGCATTAGAAGTATCAGCAGCCACACAACCGTATTTATCGGTGATGGTCATGATGAACTGGGAAGAGGTGTAGTAAGCACCACCAACCAATGCATACACATCGATGACGGTAGGATCGTCAGCGTGATAG
This sequence comes from Bacteroidales bacterium, assembly GCA_017651425.1. GTDB lineage: Bacteria > Bacteroidota > Bacteroidia > Bacteroidales > WCHB1-69 > F23-D06. The sequence goes on along the minus strand of JAGCCZ010000061.1, from coordinate 42,950 downwards.
ATGATTCCGCACTCTTCGGGTTTAGGATCTTGTGACCATGCATATTGATAAGGACTGAAACCGTTGTAAATCATCAACGTGTCGAACGTGACGGAAACGGTATCATAGTTACAAACCTCATAATCCGGGGTCAGGGTAGCGCCATGGGCGATGTCGATCTGAGCGGGTTTGAAGAGTGTAATAACATGTTGTCTTTGATTGACCGGGGTGGTGTTGCCACACTCGTCTGTCAAGGAAACAAGCACATGAACTTCATTGGTGTTGGCGAAAATGTTCGTGTCGCGCACGCCAATGTGACCATCGAGAGCAGCAACCTCAACATTACCAACATAGAAGTGAATGTCGTCATCATCAACATCAGCACCGCAAGCGGAGTGAATCTGGAAGTTGTTGTGCAAAGAATTCAACAAGACAGAACGTGCAGGCATGTCGTCCTTACAATCGTTGTTGAGCGGACGAACCGGGAGAACGGTGTCAACATTACCAGCAAGTGTCGGGAAGGTGTCGTTCACAATCGTGACAACCTGGCTGATCGTGTTGGATTGGTTGTTACATTCGTCAGTGACATAGTAGCTACGGGTCACGATAGTCGTACACGGAGCAAGAGTCGTATTGATGCTGACACTGTAGTGAATGTTCTGGACATTGCTACATCTGTCGGAGGTGACTTGAATGATGGAGGAGCTGCCCGTTGCGCTCACATTGGCCATCGTGTAAGGAGCAGACCAAGCTTTGGTCGTGGTGTCGCAACCGGAGATACGGACCTGGGCGGTAGCGTTGTTTCTCCATCTGATGGTCAGAGGCATGGTGTCGTTGCTGATAACCGTGAAGACGCGAGTGCGAGCGGAGTCGCAACCGTTCTCAATGGAAGTGGCGGTGGCGGTAACAGTATAAACATCCGTCGTGGCACAACCAGGAGCATTGATGTTCAGGGTCGGCGTGTTGGCATTGATGGTGCTGCCATTCTTAGTCCAGACATATTGCCAGTTCACACCGTTCACGCCAGTGGTCTGACCAGCTGCGTTAATATTGGTGACGACAGCTGCATTGTGAAGAGTGATCGGAGTGTGGGGGCAAACCACATATTGGGTGTCAGCAGCCATGGTGATTTCAGGAGTGGCGAAGAACTCGAACGTCACGGTAGCGCCTGTCGGAGAATAGGTACCCGTAGAAGGAGCGTAGGAGAAAGCCGTAATCTTGACAATCTTATGGATGTTGTTGGTATAAATGCTGGACAGGTTCACCGTGTTGGAAGCGGTGGTCACCATCGGGGTGCCAGTGGCTGTGGTGCCGAGGAACCAGTGAATCTCAACAGCACATTGATTCTCGGGGATATTGTTCAGCTTGGCCTTGATAATCTGTTCTGAAGCCGGGGTGATGTCCTCGTTACAGAAAGCGAAGTAGTTCGGGGTGTTGTCCAAAACAGGAGGCAGGATTTCCAGAATCTCATACAGGAAGGAATCCGTGTAACCTGTGCAGAACAAGGTGTCACCATTAGGGATACGATATGCGTTTACTTGATACACATAGAAAGTATCGATATGGGGATAAGTGTTGTCAGGGATGATGGGAGTTTGGGAGAACGTTCCGTTCACGCCGGTCTTCCAATAAATCTCATGGTAAATGTAATCCATGGTGTCGGTGTTGACAGGAGGAGCCAAGGCGAGAATGTCATTCAGGGTGATGGGTTCGTTCTTACAGCTGGAAGCGTCATGACCAACGATGTCGGGAGTGGGACGGGTCTGGAAGTCGAGCAAGTCAACGGAATCGACTTTCCAGTGGCCGCATTCGTATGTGCCGAAAAGCACATTGTACATACCCGTTTGGGTGTACATGGCGAGAGGTCTTCCATACATGTAGAAGTCGCGTTCGCAAATCACCTTCTGGGAAGTGGTCTCTACGAGATAGTGGATGGAGTCTTGGGCGAGGAGGGCGCCGCAGCAGCTCTGATGGCCGCCGATGTAACCCGTCTGGCCGGGATCGTTCCAAATAGCATAATCCGTACCGTCGGTACGTTCGCGAAGACCTACAACCAAAGAGTAGTTACCCACACGTTTCCAACGAAGGGCGATGCGAGTTTCAGAGGATGCGAAGAAGTTGATGTAGAAGTAATCGAGGTTGTACGCATTTGCCAATCTGACGTAGCCGGCAGCGGTGAAGCCATACTGTGCATAAGTATAGTTGTTGTCAACAACCATGGAGCCGGGATAACCGCCCACACAATTGTTGCCCACTTCGTGGCAAACGCCTTCTGCATAAACCGGACCGCCCAACCAGCCGCTGTGACCGCAGGTGGCGTTCACATTGCTCGTATTGGCAAGTTGGTCGAAGCTTGTGTAGATGAACATATCCACATAGTCCGAAAGATTGGCATACGGGATGAGTACGCCGTTGTTGTACAATTTCCATTCCAAGGAAACCTTCGTGTTGGCAGGGAGATTGCAGTTGTTCGTGAATCTCACCCTGTACCAGTCGGTACGCGTGCCTATGGGATGAGCTGTACCATAGGACTCCGGCGTGAAGGTGACCTCATCAACCCGTGATAACGTGTTGTCAAGCACGAGCGGATTGCCATGACCCGGCAAAAGCGCTGGGGCACCAGGCGCGATCCCCAAATTGGAAATGTCTTGCAACGTGTCTGGCTGCATGTTCTCCAGCCAGAAGCAGCAATTCGTTGTCACCTGTGCTTTAGCGGTAAACCCCGCCAGCAATAGCAACATGCTTAAAAAGCAAATTGATAATACTCTTTTCATACTTTTACTTTTTGATTGTTATTGATTATATTATTTCTTATTTTCTTGTATTTAAACACTATACACTATTATTCATTTCACTAAAATTTCAACTTGCAAAAATACATTTTTTTTTCACACATTATCTTCTTCAACTATTTTTTTTTGATTTTTTTCTGTTTAACGCTGTTTTTTTTTCTCAAATCATGGGAAAATCAGACTTTTTTTAACCAAAAATTTTAGCTAAAGTATTTATATATAATATGTTACAAAATATTCTCTATCATACTCGGCACATTTTAGTTTCTAACCTCATATACTCTGACCGATAAAAAAAAGTTACAATGCCCTTCTCCGCACAGCGCAAAATCACGCTTCCGCCCATACCGAACCCATAAAAAAACCGGGCCAGAAGACCCGGTGGTGTATTAAGGTACGATTCGGAACTCCGTGCGACGGTTGGCAGCCCTACCCTCCTCCGTCTCGTTGTCCGCAATCGGATGTCGCTTTCCATATCCCCGATAGCTCAACCGATCAGCCGCAACCCCGTGTTGCACCAGATAGTCGTACACGGCCTTGGCCCTTTCCATAGAAAGACGGTCGTTGTACTCGTCACTTCCCTGGTTGTCCGTGTGCCCCGCTATCTCTATGTTAACTCTGTTGTGCTCCAAATAATCGACCAATTTGTCCAACTCCACATAAGAAGAGGGCTGTAGATCGCTGCGATCGAAATCGAAGAAGACGTTCTTCAGCACGACTACGGTACCGACCTCGGCCTTCTGCAAGTTGATATCCTTCAAATAGGGTTCCAGAGCGGTATAGGATTTCTCGATTTGGAAGTTTTCAGAATAGAATGGGTAATCGGAAGCTGAAACATTCAACAAAACATTGCTTCCCGTTTGGATGCAGGCAAGATATTCGCCCGTCTGGGCATCAGATTTGGTTTGCGAAAGCGACTCCTTGCTGTTCAAGTCCACCATTTCCACCGTTGCCTCCAAGGGCGCGCCACTTTCCGCATCCTTGACCCTACCTTTAATATAAGTAACCGGATTCGGGCGCAAGTTGTCATCGAGTTCGAAGCTGTACAGATCCAAACCTCCGAAACCGCCATCTTTGTCGGATGCCATATAAGCCATGGTTCCGGCCGCATTGATAAAGATGTTGATTTCATCGGCAGAGGTGTTGATGGGATAACCGAGATTCTTAGGTTCGGACCATGTACCGTCGGCTTGCAGAGTGGAATAGTACAGGTCATAGCCTCCCATGCCGACACGTCCGTTGGAAGCGAAATAGAGTGTCCGTCCGTCGCTATGGATAAACGGCGCGGCATCGTCACCCGGCGTATTGATGGCTGCCCCTAAATTCTCCGGAGCTGTGAAAGCACCTTCAGAGGTCATCGTGGTCTTCCAGATGTCCATGCCTCCATACCCGCCGGAACGGGACGAGGCAAAATAGATCGTCTTGCCGTCGGAAGCCATGGACGGCTGCGACTCCCAGGCACTCGTGTTCACCGGTGCGCCAAAGTTGCGCGGACGCGACCACTTGTTGCCCATCTTTTTCGACCAGTAAAGGTCGCAACTGCCCATCCCGTAATCTGCATTACACATAGTATATATTAAATATACACCATCGGGAGATATACATTGGGCTCCTTCATTGTATCCTGTGCGGATTGGCGACTCAAAAGCTTTGCGGGATGCCCACCCCGACGGTTCCTTCATCGAATAGTACAAATCCTGCTCGGTTTGGCAAAAGGCACAAACCGTCTTCTCATCGCGCGGACGGCCCACCGTGAAGACCAACATGCCGTCATCTGCCGTGATGGAGGCCAAGGACTCGTCCCATTCGGAATTGACAATTCCACCCAAATTGGCAGGTTTGAACTTGACCGGGGTTTGCATGGCCTCAATGGCAAAGCGACAATTCGCCATGCCCTTCTGGGCATCCGCCAACACATCGGAATATTGCAGGCCCTTCTGCATAAAACTCTCATAGCACTGAAGAGCGCCTTCATAGTTGCCACACTTCACCCCTTCGCCGGCTGCTATGTAATACAACAACGGGTCCGGTTCCCCGATTATGTCAATCGCTCTTTTGTAGCAACTGAATGCAGAGTCGGAACGAAGGGTGAAATTATAGATATCACCTTTCAGTATATATATGTCGGCATAGTTGGCATACTTGGCTTGCGCTTGGTTTAAAACAGCGATCGCCTTGTCGAACTGCCGGTCATTAACCAATTGTTGTGCTTTTGCGCACAATGAAGCCGCTTTTGAGGGCTTTTGCGCAACTGCTACATTGCATGCAAATCCTAAAAGAATTGACAATAATATTATATATACTATTTTATATTTATACATATTCTATTCTAATTGCTTTGCCTGCTGCCAATACTCTTCCATCTGTTCCAAAGATAAATCCGTCAATTTCTTTCCGATCTTCTGCGATTGTTCTTCAATATATTGGAATCTTCGGATAAACTTCCGATTCGTCTTTTCCAATGCATCATCAGGATTGATATGCACAAATCGTGCATAATTCACCAACGCGAAAAGCACATCCCCGAACTCCTCTTCTGCCTTGTCGGAATGCCGGTCAATCTCATCCTTGAATTCCTGCAACTCCTCCTCCACTTTTTCCCAGACTTCTCCAGCATTATGCCAATCAAATCCCACACCATTGGCTTTTTCCTGAATACGATAAGCCTTCACCAAGGAAGGTGCACTTGTAGGAACGCCGCCAAGTACGGATCTATTGCCTTCGCGCTGCAATTTTATCTTTTCCCAATTTTCATGAACCTGTTGCGCATCTTGCGCCTTCGCTTCGCCATAGATATGCGGATGACGACGGATCAACTTATCACACAGTTGGTTAAGTACATCCTTGATATCAAAAAGTTGCTGTTCGGACGCAATCTTGGAGTAAAAGACCAGATGCAACATCAGATCGCCCAACTCCTTGCACATGTCCTTATAATTCTTGTCAACAATGGCCTCCGACAGTTCGTAAGTCTCCTCGATGGTCAAGCAACGCAATGTGTCGAACGTCTGCACGCTATCCCATGGACACTTTTCGCGCAATTCGTCCATGATATCCAACAGCCTTTGAAAGGCCACTAATCTTTCATCCATTGATTTTAGATTTAAATATCACAAAATCAAGTTTTTCCATTAGTAAGCTCGTGCAAAGAGAACTCTTTGCTTGGAAGGCTTACCTGTCAGGATGCACTTGCCCTCTTCAAGCGGGTTGTTGAAAGGAATGCAACGAATGGTAGCCTTACTGAGTTCTTTGATCTTGTCCTCCGTCTCAGGGGTACCGTCCCAATGGGCATAGACAAAACCGGGATGATTGTCAAGCAGGTCAACGAATTCTTCCCATGTGTCCGCCTTATGCGTGTTGTCTTTCTGAAACTTGAGGGCTTTTTCAAAGAGATTCTGCTGAATTTCCTTGAGCAACTGTTGGATATGTCCAACCAAGTTATCAAATGGAATCGTCTCTTTGGTGAGCGTGTCACGGCGGGCCACCTCTGCCTCGTTAGTCTCAAGGTCGCGGGGACCGATAGCGATGCGCACGGGCACGCCCTTGAGTTCATACTCATTGAACTTCCAGCCAGAGCGTTTCGTGTCATCATTGTCAAACTTAACAGTGATATTGGCCTCTTTCAATTTCTGCATAAGCGGCTGCACCTTGTCGGCGATGGCTTGTCGTTGCTCCTCACTCTTGTAAATGGGAACGATAACCACCTGAATGGGAGCAAGATTTGGCGGCAGCACCAATCCATTGTCATCGGAATGCGTCATGATAAGGGCACCAATGAGTCGTGTGGAAACGCCCCATGAGGTTGCCCACACATACTGGGGCTTGTTTTCCTTATCCAAGTACTTGACATCAAATGCCTTGGCAAAATTTTGTCCAAGGAAGTGAGAGGTGCCGGCCTGCAAGGCCTTGCCATCCTGCATAAGGGCTTCGATACAGTAGGTGTCGAGAGCACCGCCAAAGCGTTCGTTGGGAGATTTCACGCCTTTCACGACGGGGATTGCCATGAAATTCTCCACAAAATCGGCATAAACATGCAACATACGCTCGGTCTCCTCCACCGCTTCCTCGCGGGTGGCATGAGCGGTGTGACCCTCTTGCCAAAGGAACTCCGCAGTGCGCAGAAAAAGTCGGGTACGCATTTCCCAACGAACCACATTCGCCCACTGATTACACAGGACAGGGAGGTCGCGATACGATTGGATCCAATTCTTATATGTATCCCAAATAATGGTTTCCGAAGTGGGGCGGACAATGAGTTCCTCCTCCAGCTTGGCATCGGGATCAACTATGACGCCGCCGCCATTGGGATTGTTCTTCAGACGATAGTGGGTCACCACGGCGCACTCCTTGGCGAATCCCTCGACATGGCTGGCTTCGCGGCTGAAGAATGATTTCGGAATAAAAATAGGGAAATATGCGTTCACATGCCCCGTGTCCTTGAACATTTTGTCGAGGGTGGACTGCAACTTTTCCCAGATTGCATAGCCGTACGGCTTGATGACCATACATCCTCTAACTGACGAATTTTCAGCAAGATCGGCTTGTTTTACAATATCGTTATACCATTGAGAATAATTCTCTGCTCTTGTACAAAAATTTTTACCCATTATATTTTTACTTTGTTGAATTAACTTTTTCGTATTTTTGCGGTCAATTAAAACCGATTTGCAAAAGTACGAAATTTAAAGACATAAGGAGGAAACTATGAAAAAACTATTTTCAATTGCTTTAGTATCAGCAGCTTGTCTGCTTGCTGCCTGTTCTACGGGGTCATACGCCTATTATGACGACATTTACACCACATCGCAGGACGGGCAGTATGCTCCCCCGAAAAAGGCCAGTGCCACACCATCGTACCAAACAACCGATGCTATCCAACCCGATTCCATCATCTACGAATATGATGAAAACGGCACTTTGATTGACACGAAAACGTACTATCCAGGCATCAGCGAACCTCTCATTGAGTACGCAGACAATGCCACTGCTCCGAGCTCGGCTGCTGCCGTACAGACCGGTTCCGGGAACACCTACGTCACCAACAACTATTATTATGACGAGGATGATTACTATGACTATTATTACACTTCTCGCATCCGTCGTTTCCACACCAACCTGTATAGCGGCTGGGGTTACTACGATCCCTTCTATACAAACCTGTACTGGTACGATTACAACCCATACAACTGGGGCATAAGCATTTACATGGGTTATAATTGGTGGTGGCCAAGCTACACCTACCGTCCTTATTACTATGGTTACGGGTGGTACGACTATGGGTTCACCTATGGCTGGGGATGGGCTTATCATCATCCGCACCACCATTACTGGGATTACGGCTATCCTGGCCATTGGAACCATCACAACTGGTTGGCGGCCAACTATTACCACAACAACTTTGACCGCAACAACACCTTCTACTACGGTCATCGCAACAATGTCGGCCCTTCGTTAGGCAACAGCAACGCCGGTCGTGGCGACCGTCCGAGAGACTATGACCATCCAACCGAATACAGCAACAACGACAACAACAACCGGTACTCCACGGTCACCTCTTCTCCAGCCACTTTCAACCAAGAGTATAGCGCACTTTCCGCTCACTACTCCACTACTGGCGGCACTTCTGGACAAACCGGGACGACTACGAGTTCCACCTCTACCTCCCGGCCAGAGGTGGTCAGAGGCGAATCCTCCCAAATGACCACGCCTCAGGCAAGACCCAGCAACAATGGCGTAATCCCCTCTACCACAAATTCTTCCACTAGAAAACCCGATCCTAACAGCAACGCCACCCCTGGTCTTGAATCTCCTAACAGACCCGCAACGCCTTCTACTCCAGCGACCCCCTCTACCAGACCGGCAACCACTCCAGCCACAAGACCGGCAACTCCTTCTGCTCCGTCAACAAGACCCTCCACGCCAGCAACTCCTTCGACTACAAGGCCTTCCTCCAGCACAAGCAGACCTTCCACGACTGAAACAAGACCTGCTGCAAATCCGTCCAATTCCAGACCTACGAGCAACACAGTGACTCGTACCGTGACGGTAACCCGACCGGCATCCTCCAACCCTACAACTACTACGCGTCCCAGCTCTTCCAGCACTCCCTCTCGCCCAAGTTCCACATCTTCACGCCCGAGTTCTTCCTATAACAACGGCAACCACAATCCATCCAATTCATCAACTCGCCCAAGTTCCACACCTTCGCGTCCGAGTTCTTCCTATAGCAGGCCCAGTTCTTCCAGCCCCTCATACTCTCGTCCGAGTTCTTCCTCTTCTTCCCGTCCAAGCTCCTCCTATAGCAGACCCAGCTCTTCCAGCTCCTCATACTCTCGCCCAAGTTCCTCATCCTCTTCTCGTTCCAGCTATTCCGGATCCTCATCTTCCTCACATTCCAGTTACTCCGGTTCTTCTCACAGCAGCTCGTCCAGCAGTTCTTCCAGAGGAGGCAGTTCTTCTTCCTCCGGCAGCTATGGCGGCAGAAGATAAATTCAACCTTTAAAAACCCAAAAAACAACTATAATCAAGACCACAATGAAAAGATTTTGGATCATTTCGCTATTCCTCGTTTTTGTCGCCAGCTCATACGCACAAGGTGACTATGAGGCATTCCGTTTCTCCCAAATTGATTACATGGGCACAGCCCGCTACATGGGAGCAGGTGGAACTTTTGGAACCGTCGGCGGTGACTTCTCCGGGCTTTTCACAAACCCTGCAGCCATCGGACTGTACAAGCGCTCTGAAGTTAGCTTCACACCCATGATGATCTCTTTTTTCAAGGACAACACACTCTACAACGGCACCAGCAGCTACACTCAGAACCCAAAATACACCGTTCCAGAGTGCGGCCTTGTTATTGCACGTCCCATTGAAAATTCCGCATGGAAATACTGGCAATTCGGATTCGGGTACAACCGCATCATGGACTACAACAACACTTTCCGCGCTGTCGGAACGCCCAACACCTCATTTATCAACCCGATTCTCAGCCGTGCCAATGGCATCAATTACCAGCAACTGTCGGCTGACGCCATGATTGCTTGGAACACCTGGTTGATTGACACCTTATACGGTCAACCCGCAAGCTACTTCTCCCCGTTTAGCGACGCCAATCTCGACCAATCCGCTTTGGTCAAACAATCGGGCTCCATCGACGAGATGAGTTTCACCTTTGGCGGCAACTACAATGACAAACTCTTCTTGGGTCTCTCCATCGGCGTTCCATTCTTAGACTACCAAGAGACCACCACTTTGACCGAACAACCTACTGATGTCAGCAATTTGCCTGGGATCACGGACTACACCGTTAAAACCATCCAACGGGATCGTGGTGCCGGAGTCAATGCCAAAATCGGTATCATCTATCAGCCTGTCAATTTTTTAAGACTCAGTGCAGGCATCCAGACCCCATCCTACTTCTGGAAAATCAAGGATAGCTACAGACGATCCATGACATCCCATTGGGTCTCTGCAGACAATCAATCAAGCGAGTACAGCTACAACTATCAATTTTCTCTTACGACTCCGTTCCGTTTCAATCTGGGAGCTGCATTCCTCATCAACAAGCGTGCTTTCATCTCCGCGGAATATGAGTTCAACGACCACAGCATGGCGACCCTATATGCCAACGACTATGATTTCTCCAACGAAAATGCGCTCACACGCGAGAAATACAGCGCTTGCCACACCATCCGCATCGGCGGTGAAGTCAACCTGAGCCCGAGTTTTGCTCTTCGTGCGGGCTACAACTTCAAGACCTCCCCTTACGCCAACAGCAGCCAATGGTCTGAAGGATTCAATGGGAGCGCCCACTACGGTTCCTTCGGCTTCGGATACCGCGCAAAATATTTCTTCGTGGACCTGGCCTATATCATGAAGTTCTCCAAGGACAGTTACAACCTCTACACGCCTAACGCCACGACACAAATCAAAAACACCACCCATAGAGTTGCAGCCACCATCGGTTGTAAGTTCTAATAATTCAATGAAAAAAGCGCTCTTGCTTATAATATCCATTGTCGCTCTTGGACTTTCCTATGCCCAAGAGCGACCTTCTTTTATCCACAGGCAGTGTGACCATTTCACCGTGGACATACAAGAAAACGTCTACATTTGGAAGGATGCCACATTGGAAAAATACGACCCGGACGGGAATTTGATGTCGAATTACAGCAACTATGAATTGGGGGACATTTGCAATGTCGATGCCAGTATTCCTTCCAAAATTTTGGTTTTTCACAAAGAAGCCAGTGTCATCACCATTTTGGACAACACCCTCTCCCCCGTCGGGAACAGGCTCTCCCTTTTCGAGCACAATCTCTTTTCCGTAACACTTGCCGCCTTTGCCGGCGCCAACCGGATTGCACTCTTTGACAACAGCACCCACCAACTTATCCTTACGGACCTTTCCCTGAACATTGCAAGCACAACACCTGTCAACTTTGGCGAGCAATTCAACCCGACAAGCATGGCGATTGCGCTTGACAAAAGCATTGTACTGATAGACACCACCTACGGGCTCTTCTTTTTCGATAATTTCGGAACATTTGAAAGAAAAATATTGTTGCCAAACATACTTGCCGCACAATGGCAGGGCAATTTCTTCGTTTATCTAAAGGATGGTAAACTTCAAAAATACGACATTTTCGCCATGGACTCCATCCTTATTGCCGACGGGTTGGCAGATATAACAGAATTCAGACTAACCAACAAAAAACTATTCCTATTGGGATTAGACGGCAGAATCCAATGCCGTCCCATTGTCAGAAGATAACTATCATGATGAAAACACTGAAAACAATCCTTTTGGCTATAATATGCTGTATCGTTTGCGTTCCCCACGCATTAGCCTCACACATCCTCATCCCTATGGATTTGGAACAGGAGAACCATCTCAAGGCGTACGGTATAGCCTATTTCGCAGTTTCACACCAGGTGGACATGAGTTGGTTGCTCAACTACCGAGGCGGCAGCTTCATGTGCGCATACAAATCCACCATTGAAGACGAGTGTGTAGTTAGAGGCGTTACTTACCAGGTTATCGCCGACATTCAGGCAGAGGGCATCCTTGCCGAGATTTCGGCCACCGAAAACAACATGAACGAAATCCGGCTCACCAAAGAGCCTAAAATTGCAGTTTATTCCCCCAAGAACAAACTCCCTTGGGACGATGCCGTCACCCTGGTGCTCACATACGCCGAAATCCCTTACACTGTCCTGTATGACGAAGAGGTCATCAAGGGCGAACTGCCCAAATACGATTGGTTGCACCTGCACCATGAAGATTTCACAGGACAATACGGCAAGTTCTGGGCTAACTACCGGAATGCCAAGTGGTATCAGGATGATGTCAAGGAGCAGGAGGACCGTGCCGCGCAACTGGGATTCGCAAAAGTTTCCCAAATGAAGCTTGCCGTGGCCAAAGGCATCCGCGACTTCGTGGCGGGAGGTGGCTACCTGTTCGCCATGTGCTCGGGTCCCGACAGTTACGACATCGCGTTGGCTGCCGAAGGTGTGGACATTTGTGATGTCATGTTTGACGGAGATCCCATGGACCCGCAGGCCCAAAGCAAGCTCAACTATGACAACTGCTTTGCTTTCACAAACTTCAAGATTGAAACCAACCCATACGTTTACGAAGTATCTGACATTGACGTGAATCCGACATTGCACATGACCAATAAAAGCAATGACTTTTTCACGCTGTTTGAATTTTCCGCCAAGTGGGACCCCGTCCCCACCATGTTGTGCCAAAACCACCTAACCGTGATTCCCGGCTTCATGGGACAGACCACCGCATTCCGGAAAGAGCTGATCAAGCCCACAGTAACCATCATGGGAGAATCGGCGCAATTCAACGAAGCACGCTATATTCACGGCGAGTATGGGAAAGGGACTTGGACCTTCTACTCCGGCCACGATCCTGAGGATTATCAGCATTTAATCAACGATCCTCCCACGGAATTGAATCTATTCCCCAATTCTGCCGGATATCGTTTGATTCTGAACAATGTACTGTTCCCTGCCGCCAAAAAGCAGCAACAAAAGACTTAAACAATACCAAGAGTCTGCCTGATTTTGGAAGTCAGGATGTCAATGCCCTTCTCGTTTTGTCCACCAACAGGGATAATAATGTCGGCCAACCTCTTGGAAGGCTCAATGAAGAGTTCGTGCATGGGCTTCACAAAATTTTGATAATGGACGATGGACTTATCCAATCCACGTCCGCGTTCAATCACATCGCGTTGAATGATGCGAATCAGGCGTTCGTCGGCATCGGTATCGACAAACACCTTCAAATCCAATATGCGGCACAGGTCGGGATCCGTGAAGATGAGGATACCCTCCACGAGCAATACGTCACAAGGCTTCACAGGAATAGTCTCACGACTGCGGCCGCACGTCACATACGAATAGATGGGCATATCAACGGATTTGCCTGAATGAAGTTGTTGTATATGGTCTATTAAAAGCGGCCATTCAATAGCGGAAGGATGGTCGAAATTGATCTTTTCTTTCTCTTCCTGTGGCAGATTGCCGTTGTCCTTATAATAAGCGTCTTGACTGAGGACGCTCACTCGCTCTTTGGGCAAGCATTGTATGATTTTTTTGACCACGGAGGTCTTTCCTGAGCCGGATCCGCCGGCGATGCCAATAACTAACATGTCGAAGATATTTTTTTCAATCGGCAAAAATACACAAAAGTTTTGGATTGTGACGACCTTGTTGCTATACTGTCTTGGAAGGAGATGGATCTATCAAAAAAAAATCACGCTGTTCAGCGTGATTTTGAAGTTGCCCCGATAGGACTCGAACCCATACAAACAGAACCAGAATCTGCTGTGCTACCATTACACCACAGGGCAAAGGATTTGAGCGCGCAAAAATACTAAAATTTTTGATTCGCGCTCAAATCCTGAAAATTTTTTTTTAAGCTACAAAGAGCACTTCATACCAGAGATACCCGTCGAGCACAACTTCCTTATAGTAAACATTATCGACCTTGTAGTAAACTCTTCCTTCGAGTACGATGGTCTGATAGTTGCTGGGCAATTCGGCCACCAAGGCTCCCACCGGAGGGGCGACAACGACATAATCTCTTTGTCTGGGGCGGAAGAAAGTGCCATCGTCATAGTAGTAGCTTACACCTCTGTGGACCACGATAACGGGATGCCAGGTGTGGAAGATCGAGTAGGCGATGACTGCGCCGAGCGGGGGTCTGCAAATCACATAGTAGCCGTTCAACATGGTGCAGAAGACGCTGTTATAGTAGTAGTAGGGAATTCCGCCGTAGTAAACCGGTTGTATATGACGAGGGACAGTCATGTGGCCGCCGAAGTTGTGGTGATTCGGGTGCATGAAGGGGTTGTGGTGCATCTTGGGGTCGCCACTCGCGCCACCTCCGTTGTATCCTTGAGGAGCGGGTTGCGGCTGGGCAACGCCCTGTCCGTTGTAACCTCTTCTTGACTCGGATGTGCTGCTGGGAGCCGTACCTCTGGCCGTAGTCGCTGCGGAAGAAGCATTGGCCGTCTCACGTGCAGAAGCCTGCGTGGCAGTTGCGGTGGCAGCGGGCTTGGCCGTTGCGGTGGCAGCAGGCTTGGCTGTCATGGAAGAGGTGCCTGTTTGTCTGCTTGCAGAGGTAGCAGCCGGCTGTGCACTGTTTGTAGCAGCCTGACGGTTCACAGTGCTGCTCGAAGAAGCGGGCTTTGTCACCGTTGAGGAACTCGTGTTGGTGCGAGAGGCACTGGCACTGCTGTTAGTTGCGGTTCTGCTTGCAGGCGTAGATGCCGGACGAGCCGTCGTGGTCGGACGAGCCGTCGTGGTCGTTGCAGCAGGACGAGCGGACGATGACTGCTGAGTCGTGGCGGCAGGACGTGCGGCAGATGATTGTGCACGTTGATAGTTAGTGTTGGCTTTGCTCATCTGAGCATCACCCTTCCTTTCCTGGCGGACAGCAGTGCTTTGGGATTTGCCAGCCGCTGCGGAGGAAGTGTTCGTTCTGGAGACCGGTGTTTGTCCCATGATATCTGATGCGGACAGTGCCAACATGCAGATAATGCCTAAGGAAATGACTAACTTTTTCATGATAGTGGTTTTTATTGTGTTAAACATCGCCGATAAAGACAAGAAGAGCGACAATATGTTTAAGCCCTATCGAACAATCACAAGCTTTTTTTTCAAAGTCTTATTTTCACTTTGGCACATGATTGTATAAATACCACTGCTTAAGAAACTTGCATCAATAGAAAAAGTATTGTTTCCAGAACCGGACTGCTGCAAAACTTGTCGTCCCGCCATATCGTATATGGAAACCAGACCGCTTTGCCAGTCATTTGGCAAAGCTACATTCACAGTATTTGTCGCAGGATTCGGGAAAACAGTCCATGAATCTGAACCCATCTCCGCCTGATTGATATTATCCGGAATGTTGAATGTCCATCTGAAAGAAAAGCCACCGCCATTAAGATAGTTGTCGGTGAAAAAACCGACTCTCACCTTACTTGAATTCACGGTAAAATCAGCAGGAATGGTATTGCCCGAAAAGACATTAACCAATGTGTTGGGACTTATCCTGGCATCATAGAAGACCAGACGATCCTCTGGACTGAGGTCCAAGGAATCAAACGAGAAAGTAATACTGGAAGCCGAGACATTCCTGAAGACCCACACGCAACTCGTGTTGGGATTGTAGTCCTGGTCGCCACTTCCATCCGTAAGTGTACCTTCAAGTCCTGTGATCAAACCGGCATTGCAGATTTGCAAAGGTCTATTGAATTGGTATTGTATTCTCCAGCCAGCATCGGTGATGGAATCATCCGTCACAAAGGTAATGTACAGGCTATCCGTCAGAAAATCATAAACCTTGGTGGTGGGCATTTCACCCGAGAGGGTAAGCAAAAGGGAGTCGTTTTTATCCCAGAAACTTAACGAATCAAAATCCTGTTGGGTTTTAAAGGACTGAATCGTAATTGTGACAGAACTTGCGCCTGGTGCACCAAGGAGATAGGTACAGTTTTGATTGTTTTGATAATCAAAAATAGAGCTGCCATCCTCCAAAGATCCATTTTCGGCAATAATCTCCATAGTTTGGCAACCGTGTGGGTAATCGGGATCTGCGGGATAAAAATTGAAGATGGCGGCCTGACCCGACGAAAAACCATTCACAGCTTGGGAATTGCTACTGCTCAAGCTGTAATATCCGTTGGAAGACCCACCCCATCCAAAATTGAAATGGAAATGGTTGTCGCTATTATAGCCATCGCAGACAAAAGCATGACCGCCTTCGTCAGAGTATCCCGAATAGTAAATCGGACGGAGGGCGTTCAACTCTGTTTTCAACTTTTGTCTCCATTGCGAAGAGTTATAGTTATGTTTGCTTTGTATTTCGCAATCGGGACTATATCTGAAATACGTCGTGACTGCATTAGGCACTTCTTGAGAATAGGCCCCGGAACCATCGGACGCATAGTGCATATCCACGGAGGTAGCACAATGGAAAATCAACTTGGCGACCTCGTTATTGTAATGTTCCAACTGGTCTTGCATGACATCATAGCAGTAATGCTGTTGAGCAAAATTGACGTAATAGGCGTCGTAATCAGTGTAATTGGTATGCGACCCCTGACCGCATTCGGGATAACGATAGTAATACATGATCATCGCCATGGCCACGGCAACACAACCGTTCGGGGTGCGATTGTCATAATAGGATCCTGACTCATAATCTTCCGGAGAATACTGGTTATAGAACTTGTTTTGGTTCCATCGGGCTGTCAGCAGAGGGGAGATGATAACCGTCGCATCCTGGACATCCTTGGAGGAAAGGGCTTGCCATTCACGCTGAACCTCGTCTGTAGGCTGGACATTCTGTTTTCTCATCTGCTGGATTTCCCGCTGATAGGATTCTATAAAGAAGCGTGCGCCGGGAGCAGCGGCATCCCAATCAAGCCCACTTTCAAACGAATAGGCCAAGACAGGGAAGGCGGCATCGTCACCGGAGACGACAAGAAATCCTCCGTCGAAATTCAGAATTGCCAATGAGGGTTTTTTCGCATCACCCAAGAAGAAGACATCCTTCAACTCGGCAGAGACAGCTTCCGGATGAATAGCAGCCGCTTTTTGTCTGAAAGCAGCTTGCCCGAACGCAATCATGGCCTTCTTGCCAATAGGATTCGAGAACGAAGAAAAGGCTGTCACAAGGAGCGCGGCGAGCAGGAGGAGTGCTTTTGACTGTACTTTCATATCCTTAAAATTAAGCCCGCAAAAATAAGAAAAATAAAAAGAGGATGCTGTTCGGCATCCTCTGAAAAAAAATATTTTTTTTCAATCAAAAATCGTCAATGTCAGACAACGGTTCCATGGAGTTCTCAGCCCTGTCCATCGGGGTGGAGGTGCCTATGCTACGCTGCAACGAGGAGATCAGGGAGCCAATCATTTTCGTCAATTCCATCAACTGATTGCGGGAATACTCATACATCTCATCGTCGAAAACGCCCACCTTATGGGATATTTCCGTAAAAGCAACGCACTCTCTCACAGCGCTCTTGGCCAATTTCATGTAATACAGAAACTGTGCTTTGTTCCTGGAGGAACCCTCCGCCGTATTCAAGGCGATCTTGCTGGCGGATTTAAGGAAAGCGACTATCGGGAATTGCACTGTCACGGCATTGTCACACGGAACTTGTGTCATCCTTCCATATAACCAATCGATATATTCCATCGATTTGTCATAAATTCTCAAATCTTCAAATCTGAAAAAACTTACATTGTTTTCTAGTTCATTCATCATAAAAAAAAGTATTAGTTTTCACGCCACAAAAATACAATTATTTTCGACATGAGTCGAGCGAAACGATGAAAATTCACCAACCGTCAAGCACGAATATCCAATAACTTTTTTTTGTACTTTTGCCAACACTTTGAGTAATCATGCAAAAGCCTTTGGCAGAGATATTACGTCCCCGGACACTGGATGCATACGTCGGTCAGGAGCACCTGATGGGCGAGGGAGCCGTGTTGCGCAATGCCATTGAAAACGGCAACATCCAATCCATGATTTTCTGGGGGCCGCCCGGTGTGGGCAAAACCACTCTGGCACTGCTCATTGCCGAGCTGACAGGCGCCGATTTTTATCTGTTGAGCGCCATCAACAGCGGTGTGAAGGACATTCGCGATGTTATTGAGAAGGCAAAAAAATCGGAACACCGGTCCCTGCTTTTCATTGACGAGATCCACCGTTTTTCCAAGTCTCAGCAAGACTCCCTGTTAGGAGCGGTGGAGCAGGGTGTCGTCACGCTCATCGGTGCGACCACGGAGAATCCCTCCTTTGAGGTCATATCCCCCTTGCTCTCCCGCTGTCAGGTCTATGTGTTGAAAAATCTGTCGCGCGAGAATCTGGAGCGCATTTTGGAAACCGCCGTGGAGTATCAGGAGAAACAACTCGGGTGCAAAATCGCCTTGGAAGAGACGGAGGCTCTGTTGCGTATTTCCGGCGGTGATGCCCGCAAGCTCATCAACGCCATCGAGTTGGTAACCTGGATGACGCAACCAGTGGACGGCGTGCTCACCATCACCCGCGAGGGCGTATTGCAGGTGATCCAACAAAACTTGGCCCTTTACGACAAAAACGGGGAGCAGCATTACGACATCATCTCCGCCTTCATCAAGTCGATGCGGGGCAGCGACCCAAACGCGGCGGTCTATTGGATGGCGCGCATGCTCATCGCCGGCGAGGACCCGCTCTTCATCGCACGCCGCATGGTCATATTAGCCTCCGAAGACATCGGAAACGCCAACCCCAACGCGCTGTTACTGGCCAACAATTGCTTTCAAGCCGTGAACGTCATTGGCATGCCGGAAGCACGCATACCTCTGTCGCAAACAGCCATCTATTTAGCCTCGTCGCCCAAGAGCAACGCCGCCATCATGGCCATTGACACAGCCTATGCCATCGTCAAGCAGACTGGCGACCTGCCTGTACCGCTGCATATCCGCAACGCGCCCACCAAGCTGATGAAGGAGTTGGGCTACCACAAGGGATATCAATATGCTCATGACTTCGAGCACAACTTCGTCGAACAGGAATTTATGCCGCCGCAATTGAGCGGGGTGAAGATTTACGAGCCGCAGGACAACCCGCGCGAAAACGAGCTTCGCAAATATCTGCGCCGTTGCTGGAACGAGAAATACAAATATGTCATCCTGCTTTTGACAGCACTGTGTTGTTTTTTTTCCCCCGCACGGGGACAGAACTACCACTTTTCCCAATTCTATGACCAACCCGTCACGCTGAACCCATCCCTCACAGGCGCTTACGACGGGCTTTTCAGGGCGACCGCCGCCTATCGTACGCAGTGGCATTCCGTGACGGTTCCCTTTCAGACCATGGGAATCAGCCTCGACGGATCCGTCTATCGCAACAACCAGCGGCAAGAGCTTATCGGCATCGGTGCGGCATTTAATTTCGACCATGCCGGCGATTTGAACTACACCTCCATACAAGCCATAGTCACGGCCTCGTACATCAAGTATCTGGGTCGGCGCGGCAAGCACAAGATCGGACTTGGCATCTATGGCGGGATTCTGCATAACAACGTCGATTTCAACGATGCACGCTGGGACGAGCAATTCCAAAGCGGTCACTATGACCCTTCCCTGCCTGTCAGCGAGTTATTTCCCGACAACCGACAGTTGTTTTTGGATATAGGGACGGGATTTTTCTGGAGCTTTTCCCCCAATAAGCACAACACTTTCCAGTTGGGCGGGGCGGTGGCGCACCTCAACCAGCCCCGCGAAGCTTTCAGCAACGATCTAGAGCAACTGCCCGTCAAATACAGTGTCCATTTCCTTTCGCGCATCGGTCTCACCTCCGACTTAGCCTTGGAGCCGATGCTTTACAGCAGCTGGCAGCGGCGCTTCAGCGAATACACCCTCGGGGTCAATGTTGAATATTTTCAGCGAAAGAACAGCTACACCACCATATACTCCGTGGGCGGCGGCCTCTTGTATCGCTGGAATGACGCCATCATTGCCGACGTCTTCTTCAACTGGAAAGACGTGCGGCTCGGGGTTGCTTACGACATCAACGTTTCCCGTTTTGTGGCAGCCACACGCGCTCGAGGCAGTGTGGAGCTGACGTTATCCTACATTTTCCGGAAGAAAACCATCACTCGAATCGGCAAGGAACCTTGTCCATACGATCTACTGTAATGCGACTGCGGGTACTCCATATTATCCTTCTGCTCAGTATCGGTGTGGCAACGCAAGCGCAAGTGGGCAAACTCACGGAACAGCAGCGTGAAGAGCAACGCCATTTCATCCGTCACGACAGCCTGCCCGTCATCGTGGAGGCTCTCCCAGAGGAGGTTAACACACACTTTTCGGAGTTTTGCGGACGATTGCTTCCCGATTCAACTTTCTATTTCACATCCCTGCGTGCCAACGCGGACGAAGATATCGACCATATCTTCGAAACAAGCTGGTATTGCAATATTTATCAGTCAACATTGTTACCGGAGGGCAGCTTCACGCCCGCAGAGCCTCTTCCTCCCCTCATCAACGCGCGCAATGCTTTCAACAGCAATTTCTGCTTCAATGAAAAACATAATCTGATAATCTTCTCCCGTTGCACCCGCAGCCATGACGGGGAGTTGCGATGCACCTTGTGGCAAAGCAAACGCGACGGTCGAAGCTGGCAAAAGCCCAAAAAGCTGCCTTCCACCATCAATGCCGAAGGCACCACGTCCTTACAGCCCTACCTTGTAGAAGCGGAAAACCTTGATGTGCTTTACTTCGTCTCCGACCGGGAGCAGGGTGTCGGCGGGCTGGACATCTGGTACTCCATTGTCAAGGACGGCCATTACCAGACGCCCGTCAACGCAGGTTCAGCCATCAACACGGAGGGCAACGAGGTGACGCCCTTCTATGACAAGCAGAAAGGGGTGCTTTACTTCAGTTCCGACGAGCATCTGGGCATCGGTGGATACGACATTTTCTATTGCCCAGGGTCGCTCAGCCAATGGGGCAGTGTCTCCAACATGGGCGTGCCATTCAACTCGGAATACAACGACTTTTACTTCACATTCGATCCCGTCGGGGAGTGTGGCCACTTCTCCTCCAACCGGCCGCACGACGGCACCGAGGAGTCCGACACGTGCTGCAACGATCTTTTCCGATTTCGCTGGAAACCATCCACAATCACATCCGATACCACGGCAATCCACACGCCAACCATCCATGAGAAAATTGCCTCCGTATTGCCCATCACGCTCTATTTCCAAAACGACCAGCCCGATCCGCGTTCCCTGTCGGACACCACTGTCACGGACTACCCCACCCTCTACAACCAGTACATGACGTACAACGCCCTCTATGTGCGCGAAACAGGCCGTGGGCTTTCCGATGCGGCACGGCAGGCGGCCGAAGCAGAGATGTCGCAGTTTCTGCGTGACTCCGTGGCCACTGGCTACGAGCGGCTGCAACGGCTGACCCAATATCTGCGCGAGGCCCTTACGGCAGGCGAAACCGTGGAGCTCACCGTCAGCGGCTACGCCAGCCCGCTGCACAACAGCGACTATAACCTGCACCTCTCCTCCCGACGCATCTTCAGCTTGCTCAACTATTTGCGTCAGACGGATGACAGCTTTTTCGTTCCCTACCTCGACGGAACGAAAGCAGGGCTCGTAGTCCATATAGATCCACAAGGTGCCGTAAACCGCAGTTTCCAAACCGAAGAGACGAGAGAAACCGTTTATGGGGTGCAGGCAGCCAAGGACCGCAAAATCATCATCACCGGCAATGAGGATATAAAGCCTTGACCCGTGGTGAACGACCTGCTTTTTGTCACTGTTTATTTTCTATTCTTCATTTTCATTTATCCTTTTTTTTGTATCTTTGCCGCCGTTTCGTAAACCACACCAAGATGTAGTAGTTTTCATAGTTTCTAACCCAACAAGAAAGGAGGTTATTTTATGGTTGACACCATTGACTTTGGCACTTTCAAATGGCATCATATCACCAATCCCACGGTCGAAGACCTGGACTTTTTAAGGGATAACTTCCACTTTCACCCGTTGGACATTGACGACTGCTCCAGTTTTGTACAACGCCCAAAAATCGACATTTACGACGACTATTTCTTCCTTGTCTTTCATTTTCCGTTGATGGACAAGCGCACGCAGCTTGTCAAGACCGAGGAGACCAAGATTTTCTGGGGACAGGATTACCTGATTACGGTCGGCAACTCGCACTATGTGGTGCAGGACCTCTTCAACTACACCAAAATCCATCCCGAGCCGGAAGACGAGGACGACATCAGCGGCACCAGCGATGCCATCCTTTACCATATATTATATAGGATGATGAAAGAGACATTCCTGCTTGTGGAACGCATGGGCACAGAACTCGACTTCATCAACCGCGAGCTCTTCAGCAGCAAGTCGGAGACCATCATCGAACAGATTTCCCGATTCCGCAAGAACATCATCCAGCTCAACACCATGTTCAAACCGCAGCTGCGCCTCTTCAAGCTCTTTGAATCCGGTGATGTCAGAGGCTTTGCCGACGATATGGAAGATTACTGGGGCAACATCCTCGACTTCTACCAAAAGATGTGGGATATGATCGACGACTATGGCGAGTTGGTGGACGGCTTGTCGAGCACGTTCGACTCGTTGCAGACCAACAAGACCAACGAGATCATGCGCATGCTTACCATCATTTCCACCATTGTGCTGCCGTTGACCTTCATCAGCGGTCTCTATGGCATGAACGTGAACCTGCCATTTGCCGAATCGCCGTACGCCTTCCTGATTGTTGTCGGATTCTGTGCCGTGATTCTGATCGGGTTAGTCATCTTCTTCGTGAAGAAACATTGGTTATGAAAAGAAAGGACGCTTTTCCCCAGACTGCGACATTTTCTTAAAACATTATGATTTTTATGGATACGACAAAAAAATACAGCGTCAAGCTCCATGTTCTGCAATTGGAAGAGGGTGACTATCATACCCTTATAAGCGGTTCCATTGCGGGGCACTCTGCCCGGATTGTACTGGACACTGGCGCTTCCCACAGCTGCCTGGACATTAATTTCGCAAAGTTAATCTTACCCGAGCTGCAAACGGAAGAACACGAAGGGGTCACCGCTGGCATTGGCGGCGATGATTTTGACGTACTCGTGGCCGATGTACCCAATCTTCGCATTGGTCGCTACAGAATGCCCCTGTTCCAGAATATGGCACTGCTCGACTTCTCATATATCAATATGGCCTATGTTCGACTGAACAAAAAGCCTGTGCAGATGATTCTTGGCAACGATTTTTTTGTAAAAAACCACGCTGTCATCAACTACGAGGAGGGTTTTCTCCACTTCACCATTGACAAGAAAAAATAATGGCAGAGACGACCGAACACCGCATTCTGGGCATCGACCCCGGCACCTCCGTGATGGGCTACGCTGTACTTCACACCAACCTCAACAAGTCGGACGTGGAGGTGATCAGTGTAATACAAATGAGCAAGTTGTCCGATCATTATGCGAAGCTGAAATACATTTACGAGAAGACCAATGCCTTGATTGAACAATACCATCCCGACATTCTATCCATCGAAGCGCCTTTTTACGGCAAAAATGTGCAGTCGATGCTGAAGTTAGGACGCGCGCAGGGGGTCGTCATCGCAGCATGCCTGCATGCGGGCATGGAGGTTTTTGAATACCCGCCCCGAAAGATCAAGCAATCTATCACCGGCAACGGCAACGCTGCCAAAGAGCAGGTGGCCGCCATGCTGTGCCACATGTACCCGCTGTCGCAAGATGTCGAGTTCTTGGACGCCACGGACGCCTTGGCCGCCGCCGTGTGCCACCACCTGCAGTCGCGCGTCGTCGTGGGCGGTGGCGGCAAGTTCAACGACTGGAAATCCTTCATCGCCAACAATGAAAAGCGCATCATCAAATAAGAAACTGGCAGACAGCATCGTCCGCTACTTGGGCTATCCGCCCGATGTTGCGGTGGACGGCAACCTCCTGCATCGCATTGAGCGCGCTGTGCAGGAAGTTGAAGAATTGTCGGTGTTTCATTACCTACATGCGCATTTCACGGAGCCAATGCCGTTCATGTTCGCCAATCCCGCCTACATGGAACACCTGTCGGGCGCAGATGGCTATCTGCTGTGTGCCACCACACTGGGGGCGCAGGTGGACCGCCACCTCAAGCGCCTGCAACTGACGGACATGACCAATGCCGTCGTCTTCGACGCCGCAGCCTCGGCGTATCTGGAGCAACGCGCCGACGAGTTCGAGCGCAAACTCCCCTATGAGCACATGGGGTTCCGCTTCTGCCCGGGCTATGGCGGCACCTCTCTGGAAGACAGCCGCGAGATCGCCTTACGCTTGCGCGCCGAGCGTATTGGCATCACATTCCTCGACTCGGGGCTGATGGTGCCTCTCAAGTCCATGATGGGAATCGTCAAAATCGGTGGCAGAGAAAGCCGCAAGAGCTGCGCCGACTGTGTTGTGCGACAAGGGTGCACATTCCGCGCGCACGGAACAAAATGTTATGCATGATTCCACACTCTGATCACGAATCATTCTTAAGAGATACGTTTTGCGGGGACTTTGCAAACTGTTCGCCCGATCAAACAAGGAACTACGACTATACGTTGTCCACCGTTGTATGGACATAGCCGCGCCATTTGTCGAGGACGGCTTGAAAGTCGGAGGGCAGTTCCGATTCAAAAAGCGTGAACTTGCCGGTGGTGGGATGTGCGAAGCCCAGTGACTTGGCGTGCAGGGCCTGTCGCGGCATCAGCGCAAAACAATTGCGGACAAACTGTTGATATTTTGAAAATGTAGTTCCCTTCAGGATATGGTCACCGCCGTAGGCTTCGTCATTGAAAAGGGGATGGCCAATGGATTGCATGTGGACGCGAATCTGGTGGGTGCGGCCTGTCTCCAACTGGCACTCTATCAGTGTCACATAGCCAAAACGTTCTATCACACGCCAGTGGGTCACGGCATGCTTGCCACGCTCGTCACCTTCGGGGAAAACCGTCATCACCATGCGGTCTTTCGGATTACGCCCCACATTGCCCACAATGGTTCCGGAATCCTCCGGGAAGTCGCCCCATGCCAAAGCATAATATTTACGCTCCAGGTCGTGGTCGAAGAAGACCTTGGCCAACCGCATCTGGGCCAGCTCGTTTTTGGCAACCACAAGGAGGCCGGAAGTATTCTTGTCGATACGATGCACCAATAGCGGCTTCACGGGCGAGCCATCGGGCAGCTGCTGCTTGCCAAGATAGTGATACAGGGCATTGACCATGGTGCCCGTATAATTGCCGAATGCCGGGTGTACCACCATGCCTGCGGCCTTGTTGACGATGAGCAGATCGTCGTCCTCGTACGGAATGTCGAGGGGAATGTCCTCTGGCAAAATCTCCGTAACGCGCGGCGGCTTTGGCATAAGCACAGAGATGACATCATTGGGGTGAACCTTATAGTTCTGTTTCTCAGGCTTGCCGTTCACGAGGATGCAGCCCGCCTTGGCCGCCTGCTGGATTTTGCTGCGGGAGGTGTGACGGAGCAGGTTGAACAGATACTTGTCAATACGCAGCAACTCCGTGCCCGGATCAACGTTGAAACGAAAATGTTCGTACAGTTCGCCCGACTCTTGCGGGAGGCTTTCTTCTATTTCTTGCATCGCGAAGCTTTAACGGTTACAGGCCTTGCATACGATGGCTTTGACCTCTTCGTTCTCGAAAACGCACACCGGCAGTTCGTCGAACAGTCCGCAAAGTCTCACGGCATTCTTCTCAGCTGCCAACTTGACCGCCTTGCCGAAGAGAGGTCCGAGGTAGGTCTGTTCACGGTGGGCTGCCATGGAGATGTAAGAGAAAAGGAAATCCTCGGAGATGGTTGCATCGTCAAGGAAAGGATCCATGAGGGAAAGCGCATACATATAATCGCGTTGCGAAGCAAAACGGGCAGCCAACTTATACGCATTTTGCCAACTGTCCATCACAGGATTGCGTATTTCCTTGATCTTGGCAAACGTGGATGTCATCAACGCAGTGGTCTCCATGTTGGCAGGAACAGCGGATAGATAGTCGATGATCATCATCTGGTATTCCATATTGATGGCATTCACGCGATCCCTAGGAATGCCCGGTATGGAATAGAGCTTGTCAATATTGGCCTGTGTCTTGGCGATATCCGCCGTGGAAGTGATCTTTCTTTGGAAAACATCGCAGACTGTCGTGTTATAAAGCAATTTCACATTAGCTGTGTTCAAGTTGAAAATTTCGGTCATCTCCTCTGACATGGCCTCCGTCAACTTCGGGGCAAGGTAATATTTCATGTAAAGGCGGTTGTTAAGCAAAGCCTGATTGTCCTTATGCTTGGGAATCACCATGTTGTTCAACGGAGTGGCGGTATATTGTCCAGACTCGACCTGATCGATGATGTAATTCTCAATAGACATGGCCAACGGGCGGTTTTTCTCCGACAAGGCCTTGTTAAACTTCCATACCGCAAAGGTCTGCTCTTGCGCTTTGGAATCCACCTTGTAGGTCACATGATATTTGATCTCGTAATAGCGGCAAGGAGCAAGATAAGCGCTGTCCAGATACTTCACTGTCCACGACTCGGCCTTGAGTTGTTTGGCGCATGCTTCCAAGGTCAAGAAACTCATGTCATAATACTCACCGTCGTTGACGATGTTTTTCTTGAAAGACTCCCAACAATAGTCGTACGACACGGTTACCTCTGTGCCGGGATATTTGGCGAGGATGCTTTTCTTAAGGAAATCGGCGCGTTTTTCCTGGATCTTCTGGTAGGCTGCATCTTTATAATAGTTGGGAGAGTTGTGCGCAATGATTTCGATGCTATTAAGCTTGTATTCCGGCACATCGGAAGTTCCGAGCTGGCTCTCGTAGGCATCGGTTGTATAGTCGGTCTTTTTCAGGTCGTAAGGAAATGTGACGCTGAACTCGCCGTCTTCGGGCGCGGCCGTCCACTCGCCCTTGGCCTTGATACTGGCCAAGTCCTTGATAAAATTGACTTTCTCCACATTCTCCGCTTTTTTGGTTTCAACCGCCTTGGTGATAACCGTGCGGCAAATGCGGTTGCCCTCTTTCAGGACAAGGATGTTGATGTCGAAATCATTGTTGACGGTTTCCGGCACATCGCAAAGCTTGGCAGTGAGTTTGCCGGACTTCAAGTTGCTGTTCTCATTGAGTTCCATGATTTTCTCAAAGGTAATGGGCTTGGTGACCGTGCCTCTGTGCGACAGGTCATAGTCCACCGTGAAGTCGTCACATTCGTATTGGGAATGCTGGACAAAATCGAGTGCGATGGCATCGCCTTCTTTTCCTATCAACTTCTTCAAGTTTTTATAATCATCCGTATTGAGGTAAACCTCGTTGTTTTTATTGACGCTGATCAGTTCGGAGAGCACCTCAAGAGCGGGGTCTGTGGAACATTTTTTGCAAACTTTGTCGTCATAGCTCTTGAATCCGGCCAGACCTTTCGTATAGGGAAGGTCTCTTTCTCCATAGGACGGCTTGTAGTTGTTGAATGTACGGTCGTTGCCAAAGACAAACGAAATATACATGCTCTTCATCATGGCATCCGTGTTGAAGCCGATACCCAAGTAAGAATATTGCTTGTCAAGAAGGACCTCTGCAGTCTTGGGACTCTTGAGAATGGACTGCACGGCGGCGAGACAGAGGTCGTAATAGCTGTATTCCGCTTCACCGAGGTAAGCTTTCACTTTGGTCACCAGTTCATTGCCATTGCCGGCCAGACCATATTTGCGCAGGCGGAAATAAGTAGTTTTATACGGTGCAAAATTATCGAGCGTCTTCTCGTCTTTCTGAGCCTGGTAAGAAGCTTGGAACATAGCGGTGGAATCCATACGCTCATCCGATTTGAACACCGGCAGAAAAGCATACTGGGCGCGGGCGGCATTGACCACGTCGGCCATACAACTATATAGGATCCTCTCATCATACGTGTTCGGCGCGAAACTCCGGGCATATTTGGCATTTTCCTTCAGTGTCTTCGGATCAAAGTCAGCATACGGATTGTCTATCTGGCAAAACGATATCTTACTGACCACTAATAAAATAGCCGTTAACAGGAGGGTGATTTTTCTACTCATGGCGTACAGTTTTTTAGCATTGTATTTTGAAGAAGCAATAATAAAAAAAATTTCGGACATTTCAAGCGCCAAAGGGGGATGTTTTTTATGTTTATAACTTTTTTATATTAAGGTGTTGGGTGATATTAAAAAAAGTGTACTTTTGCGCCCTCAAAAAAAGCAAGTAAAATATAACGCAATAGAAAGATGAAAAGAACATTTCAACCCTCCAACGAGAGACGCAGAAACAAGCATGGTTTTAGAGAGAGAATGTCCACCGCCAACGGCCGTCGCGTGCTGGCCGCACGTAGAGCCAAGGGAAGAAAGAAACTGACGGTTTCCGACGAAAGTCTGGGCAGAAAATAATTTGTTTGTCTGCGATTAAACATTTAAAAGAAGGCATAAGTCTTCTTTTTTTTGTATTTTCGCCCCCTGTTTCAAAAAACTCCCCTTAGGCAAAAAATGAATAGGACCTTCAAAAAAATTGCGTGCATAATCATGTTCGCCATCTTGCCGGCGGTCGCATGGACCCAAGGCGGCGGCGTGCCCGTGGACGGCATCATTGCCGTTATCGGAAAAGAGATCATCATGCAGTCCGACCTTGAAAAACATTACATCGACTACACCTCGCAGTTCAAGACCGTGGAAGATCCTTTCGAGACCAAATGCTACATTTTGGAGACCCTCGTATTCAACAAGCTGATGGTCAACCAGGCCGACTTGGACAGCATCGAGGTCACCGACGAGGAGGTGGACTACCGCATCAACATGCGGATGGCCTATTTTCTCCAGCAAGTCGGCGGTGATGAGAAGTACATCGAGAACTATTTCCATAAGCCGATGTCGCAGATCAAGAAGGAGATGCGCGAGATGATGTACGAGCAGGCCCTCATCGAGCAGGTGCAGTACAAGATCACGGGGAACATCACCATCACACCGTCGGAGGTGAAGCAGTTTGCTTCCAACATTGCCGCGGACAGCATGCCCATTGTACCGACAACCTTCCAATTTGGCGAGATTGTCAAGATCCCGCCTGTCAGCGAGGAGGAGATTGAAGCGGTGAAGGCGCGGCTGAACGGATACCGTGAGCGCGTGCTCCGGGGCGAGAAGTTCGCCATGCTGGCGCGTCTCTACTCCGATGACCCCGGCAGCGCCTCCAAGGGCGGCGACCTGGGCTTTGTGGAGCGCGGCACCTTGTATCCCGAATTCGAGGCTGCGGCCTTCAATCTCAAGACTGGCGAGATTTCCCACGTTGTCAAAACGCAAGCCGGTTATCACATCATCCAGATGATCGAACGCAAGGGCGAGTCCATCCATGTAGCACACATTCTCATCCAGCCCAAACCCTCCACGGACGAGCAGGTGCGCGCCATCACCTATTTGGACAGCATCCGCTCCATCGTCATCAACGAGAAACTCAACATCTCCGAAGCCGCCAAGCGCTTCTCCGAGGGTCCCTCCAAGGACAACGGCGGATTAGCTGTCAACCCCTACACCAATTCCAACAGCTTTGACAAGCAGTCGCTTGACGAGACCACTTTCATGACCATCAACAAGCTCATTCCCGGAGAGTATTCCGAATGTGTGCCTTTCGTCAACGAGGATGGCGTCATGGCCTACCGACTGATCTACCTCAAGGAGAAAGTGGCCGAGCACAAGGCCAACATTGTGGAGGATTATGACATGATCAAGAATGCCGCACTGGAGGAGAAGAAGTACAACGCCTTGCAAAAATGGGTTGTGGACAAAGTAAAAGTTACGAGCATTAAATTAAACGAACAATATCGGGACTGTGATTTCGTTACCAAATGGCAGATTCCGTAAAACCAAAAACGAATTATGGATTTGAACACTAAGAACGATGTGGAAGCCATTGCGGCTTTTGTTGACAAATACAAACAACTCCGTCAGGAGATCGCGAAGGTCATTGTGGGTCAAGACGAAGTGGTGAAGAACATCCTCATGGCCATGTTCAGTCGCAGCCATGCACTGCTCATCGGTGTGCCGGGACTGGCCAAGACCTTGATGATCACCACCATCGCCAAGGCGGTCGATATGAGTTACAACCGTATCCAGTTCACTCCCGACCTGATGCCGTCCGACATCATGGGTGCCGAAATTCTCGATGACAGCCGCAACTTCAAGTTTGTCAAGGGCCCCATTTTCGCCAACATCGTCTTGGCCGATGAGATCAACCGTACACCGCCCAAGACGCAATCCGCTTTGTTGGAGGCCATGCAGGAGCGTTCCGTCAGTATGAACGGTACCACATACGCCTTGCCCGACCCCTTCTTCGTGTTGGCCACCCAGAACCCCATCGAGCAAGAGGGTACCTATCCCCTGCCCGAAGCCCAGCAAGACCGTTTCATGTTCAACATCATGCTGGACTACCCTTCTGTAGAGGAAGAGCAGCAGATTGTGAAGAGCACCATCCACGGCGCCATGCGGGAACCCGACCGCGTGCTGACCGTTGAGGACATCATCTTCTACCAGAAGTTGTTGCAGAAGATCCCTGTGCCGGAGAACGTCTATCGCTATGCCGTGAAGCTCTCCACGCTCACCCGTCCGGGCACAAAGCTTGCCCACCCGTGGGCCAACGACTTCCTCTCCTGGGGTGCCGGTCCGCGTGCTTCCCAGTTCCTCATCATCGGCGCACGCACGCACGCCGTGCTCGACGGCAAGTACTCGCCCGACATCGAAGATGTGAAAGCTGTGGCCCACAACATCCTGCGCCATCGTATCATCAAGAACTACAAGGCAGAAGCCGAAGGCATCACTGTCGAACAGATCATCGACAAGCTGCTCGCCGCCGCAGAATAACCCATCATGAACGACAAACTCCATACCACTCGGTGGAAATGGCTGCTCTTCATCACAGCGGCCATTGTGTTTGTCCTTATCCTTGTTTATTCCAACAAACTCATCGGCAATATCGCCCAAGAGGAGCGCAAGCGCATCGAAATCTGGGCTGGCGCCATCTCGTATAAAGCGCAGTTTGTCAACGAAACCGACCGTTTCTTCCACTCCATCAAGGTCGATGTGGGCAACAACGCCCGTATTGTAGCCGGAGCGATCAAGAAAGTCACACAGGCCTCCTGGGACGAGGACCTTACATTCTATCAAGACATCATCTCCGCAAACACTTCCATCCCTCTCATCGTGGTGGGCCGGAACGGAGCCATCGATGCCGCTGTCAACCTGCCGGACTCCATCCTTCAGATGCGCAACGTGCGCGAGCTTGGCGACCTCCGCTCCCAATTCGACAGTCTGCGGCTCGCCTACTACGGTCGCGACTATGTGACTGTCTATTATCAGGAAATGCCTTCCGTCGTGGACCTCCACGTTGTCATCGACACTCTGGTCAACGCCTTCTTCCAGGAGACCGTCATCAACTCCGCCACCGTGCCGGTCATTATCACCGACAGCACCCAGCGCAACGTGCTCAACGCCGGCAATATCGACACGTTGACCCTGCAAGATCCCGTGCTCCTCAGCAAGCGGTTGAAGGACATGAGGGACCAGATTCCACCCATCGAGCTCGACCTCGTGGACAGGGGCCGCTGTTATGTCTTTTACGAAGAGTCCTCCGTTTTGAAGCAGCTGCGGTTTTTCCCCTTCATCCAGTTTGGGTTCATTTTAATATTCCTCATCATCGGCTACTTGCTGTTCAGCACCTCCCGTCGTTCCGAGCAGAACCGCGTGTGGGTGGGCATGAGCAAGGAGACCGCCCACCAATTGGGCACGCCCATCTCCTCGTTGATGGCTTGGACCGAGTTGCTCAAAGAGATGCCCATTGATCAGTCTGTGCCCACCGAAATCGGCAAGGACGTACACCGTTTGGAGACCATCGCCCAGCGATTCTCCAAGATCGGCTCGGCACCCGTTCTGGAGCCCACCGATTTGGTGACCGTCATTGATGAGTTCAGCCAATACCTGCAGTCGCGTATCTCTTCCATGGTCTCCATCACATTCCACAAGCCCGAGCACAGCATTGTGTTGCCCTTGAACCGCTATTTGTTCGAATGGGTCATCGAGAATCTATGCAAAAACTCCGTGGACGCCATGGATGGCAAGGGAGCCATCACCATTGATGTCACCGAAGAGAAAAGCAAGGTGTTTGTTGATATCACCGACACGGGCAAGGGTATTCCGAACAAAATGCAGAAGCGCATTTTCTCTCCCGGCTTCACCTCCAAGAGCCGTGGCTGGGGACTCGGCCTGACTTTGGCACGCCGTATCATCAACGAATACCACAAGGGAAAACTCTTCGTGAAATCCTCCGTCATCGACCAAGGAACAGTGATGCGGATCCAATTGAACAAATAGTTGGCATTGTAATGGCCAAAGCCCATTCTAACTCTATCGTCTCTTTTCAATAGCTTCCACAAACTCCAAGGCAACCTTGGTGTAGCCGTCGGCGTGAATTTCGTCGGCGATGGCCTGATTGAGCACTGCGCCGCCCACGAAGATGGGGCATTTCACACCTTCAGACTTGAGGAAAGCAATGGTCTCCTCCATGGAGAGCACGGTGGTGGTCATCAGCGCACTAAGGCCTATGACGTCGGGATGGTGCTCAAAGTAGGCATCGCGGATGACCTCCTTGGGCGTATCCTTGCCCAGGTCGATGACACGGTAGCCGTACGACTCGAAGATAACCTTGACGATGTTTTTGCCGATATCATGGACATCACCCTTGACGGTGGCGAGAACCACAGTGCCCTTTTGGGTGCCCTCCTGGGTGAATCGGGTCTTAATGATGTTGAAAGCTTCCTTACAGGCTTCGGATGCGGAGATGAGCTGCGGCAGGAAAATCTTCTGTTTTTCAAAATCACTGCCCACTTCGTTAAGTGTGGGGATAAGCGTCTCGTTGATGATGGTCATGGGGTCTTGAGTCTCCAGGGCCTGCTGAGTGAGCACAACGCTGTCCTCCTTTAGTCCACGGCGCACAGCCTCGCCAAGTGTCATGGTAGCGGGCGTGGCGGCAGGTGCGACGCTCTCCGCCGCAATCGCGTTGTTGACGAAGCTGTCAATGTCAGCGCTATCGCCGCGCAGAGCGTTAAAAGCCAAGATGGCGTTGGTCATCGCAGCGTTACAGGGGTTGATGATGGGCATGGCAAGCCCGTTTTCGAGAGCCATGACCAAGAAGGTGCTGTTGATGAGCTCGCGGTTGGGCATGCCGAAGCTGACGTTGGAGACACCTAATGCGGTCTTCACGCCTAACTGTTGGGTGACCAAGCGCAGGGCCCGCAGCGTCTCCTTGATGAGCGGCTGCTGCGCGCTGCAAGTGAGCGTCAGCGTGTCCATCATCATGCGATGCTTTTCGATGCCATATTGCGCGGCACCCTTCAAGATGCGCTCCGCGATGGCAAAACGTTCTTCGGCAGTTTGTGGAATGCCGTTGTCATCCATCGTCAAACCGAGCACCACTGCGCCGTACTTTTTCGCAACGGGGAAGATAGCCGCCATGCTGTCTTCGTTGCCATTGACGGAGTTGATGAGCGGAACACCATTATAGTAGCGGCAGCCCGCCTCTATGGCCTTGGGGTTGGAGGAGTCAATCTGCAGCGGCAGGTTGGTAATTTCAGCGAGGCGCGTCACCACGCTCTCCATGTTCGCCACATCGTCGGTCTTGGGCACGCCCAAGTTGACATCCAAAAGGTCGGCACCGGCCTCCTCCTGTTTGATGGCCTCTTTGAAGATATAGTCAAAATCACCGTTGAGGATAGCCTCTTTGAGTTTCTTCTTGCCGGTGGGGTTGATGCGCTCGCCGCAGATACGCACGCGATCAAGAACGACAGCGCGGGTGGCGGAAGTGATGACCGTCTGGCGTTTCACCTCGCGGGTCGGCACGGGCTTGCCTTTGTGGACAGCGATAGCACGGATGAAGTCGGGATTGGTGCCGCAACAGCCACCCAACACGGCCACGCCCCATTCCTGGAACTCGGCCATGTGGCGCGCAAAAACATCCTGCGTGAGACTATAAGTAGCCCTGCCTGCAAGGATGTGCGGCATGCCACGGTTGGGTTGCACCAAGACGGGCTTGTCACAGTATTGCAGCAGTTCTTTCACGATGGGCTGCAGATCTTGCGGCCCGAGAGAGCAGTTGACACCGATGGCGTCGGCCCCCATATTGGAGGCCAGTTCGGCAAGAATGCGCGGAGGTGTGCCTGTGAGCGTGTGCCCCGTCTCATCAAACGTCATTGTGGTGAAAACAGGTTTGTCGCAGTTTTCTTTTACGGCCAACAATGCACATTTTAACTCATAGAGGTCGGAGAAGGTTTCCAAGATAAAGCCATCAACCTTGTCGCGGGCGATGACGACCATCTCCCTGAAAGCTTCGTAAGCGTCGTCGAAGGTAAGCTCACCCATGGGATAGAGCATTTTGCCGAGAGGGCCGATGTCCATCATCACATACTGTGACGTACGGTGACGCGAAGCAAGCTCAATGGCGGCCTCAATGACTGCCTTGCGGTCCTCGTCCGGCATCTTGATACGGTTCGCGCCGAAAGTGTTCGTGGTGATAAAATCACAGCCTGCCTCAATGTAGTTGCGGTGAATCTCCGCAATCACATCGGGGTTGGTGATGTTCAGCATCTCCGGCATCTTGGCCATGACACCGCGCTTTTCGAGTTCAGTGCCGAAAGCACCGTCGAAAATCATCACCTCCCTGCCCAATTTTTCCAACATTTTGCCCATTATATGTTATTTTTCCTGGTAATCTCTTAAAATATTCCGGATAGTAGCCAATTTCTCGTCCAGCATCGCTTGCGTGCGGGCCTCCAACAGCAGCCGCAGGTAGGGTTCCGTGTTCGACGGGCGGATGTTGAACCACCAATCGGGGAACTCCACACGATAGCCGTCGAAATCCATGAAGCGAATGGGCTTTTCCTTATTGCAGAAAAAGTCCTTCACGGCTTCCATAGCCTCTTTCTTCTTCTGAATGGTAAAGTTGATTTCGCCCGAATTGGCATATTGCTTGACGTTGCCAATCACCTGCGAAACGGTCAGGCCCTTCTCCTTCATCCGGCTGAACACATGGAGCAGCACTTGGGATGCAATCATGGCAGAGTCGGAATAGAAGAAGTCGCGGAAATAGTAGTGCCCGGCGAATTCGCCACCGAAGGCCCCGTCGATTTCACGGAGTTTGAGGGCTGCATAGGCGCGTCCCACACGCCAGATCTCCATCTCTCCACCCATCTTCTCGATGTATTCCGCCACGGACTTGGAGGTGCGGATGTCTTGCAAAACCTTGCCGGGATAGTGTTTCTCCTCGATAAAATAGTGTCCCAGCAGGGCAATCATCAGGTCGGGCGGGATAAAGTCGCCATTCTCATCGACAAACATGACGCGGTCGGCGTCGCCGTCGAAGATGACGCCTATGTCGGCCTTTGTCTCGCGTACCTTCTCTTGAAGGGCCACCACGTTTTTGGGTTCCAAAGGGTTGGCTTCGTGATTGGGGAAAGTGCCGTCGAGGGTATCGAAAAGGTAGGTCGGTGCGGTGCCGAATATCTCCTTCACAAGGATGGAAGCCATGCCATGACTGCAATCCATCACAATGCGGAGGTTGGAGAGGTCACTGTGGTAGCGCGACTGGAATTCGAGATATTCCGCTTTCACATCATGGGCGATAATACGGCCCTTTTTCGCAGCAGGCACCACTTTTTCCTCCCGGATGCAGCGTTCCAGTTCGCCCAAACC
The DNA here is from genome assembly GCA_017651425.1 of Bacteroidales bacterium. GTDB lineage: Bacteria > Bacteroidota > Bacteroidia > Bacteroidales > WCHB1-69 > F23-D06. Next base: position 7,348 of record JAGCCZ010000061.1, on the reverse strand, counting down.
CGTGTCATAACCGACAGGCAGGGCGTTGGTGCGAGAAACTTTCAATCCATTGTGATCCTTCGGGTTATGCGAGGCGGTGATCATCACCGAGGCGTCAAAGCCATGCCGGGCAGTGAAATAATAGACCATCGGGGTGGTGGTCAAGCCCATATCATAGACATCGGCACCCGCATCCGTGATGCCCTTTGCAAGCGCCTCAAACATCTGAGGCGTGGAGACACGCATGTCGCGCCCCACCAAGACCTTGTCGGCCTTCAAGAGGGCAGGCAGAAAGAAACCGAATTTATAGACCGTATCTGTGTCAAAATCTTTTCCGAACGCACCTCGGAAATCGTAAGCTTTAAATGCACCCATATTATTGCTATAGTTGGTTTATTGTAAAGGCTCCTCCACAGCGGGTTCATCATCCTGGCGTTGCACCATGTTCTCCCACCGAAGGAAGGCGTATGTCTTGACGTCATACAATAGATTATAGAACGAACGGGCCCAATAGTTGCGGGTACCGAAGCCGCCTGGTGTCTTGAGAAACTTCTCGCACAGTGCGACGCTGCCATCTGCAGTCCTCGCAATCACCACCCAGACCGATGCCATCTTGGTGGCATCATCGAAAGACTCCACCAGAAACATCAACGCATATCGATGTGTGTCTGGCAAGTCGAGCGTGGTCATATATTCACACACTTGTTCATCAGACAACACATCCTTGATGTCAATATATTGTTTGATCATGTGCGATGCCTTCAACCCCTTGTTGGTTTTGGTCACCAATGCAAGATTGTATGCCATCACGGGCTTACGGAAGCTCATGCGGACATCATACTTCTTCTGGTCATTGATAATCAAGGCATTCCATTCCTGAAAATAACGTTGCAAGACCTCCTGCGTGAAGTCGAATCCCTTTCGGGTGAAATGAGCCTTGGCAAAATTGATGCCTGTCCAAAGAATTTCCTTGACATTCAGGAAGTCAGTGAATAGTTCTTTGTTCAGGTACATACTCTCATTATTTTTTAAGGCTGCAAAATTACACAAAAAAATCTTATCTTTGCACCCGATTTGAAAGGGGTGCCCTTAGGGCTGAGATTAGACCCGTTGAACCTGATGCAGTTAGTACTGCCGTAGGGATGTAGGATCTTCGCTGTTTTTCAGTATCTTGTTGGCACTCTTTGTATTTATTAAAAAACAAAGACGATGAAGCTATTCTTCAACAACAAGGAAATATTCACGGAGGCACAGACGCTCCGGCAGTTGTCCTCGGATCTCTCCCTCCCCGAAAAGGGCATTGCCGTGGCGGTGGACAACAAACTGGTGCCCCGCACCGACTGGGATGCCTTTCTTCTGACCGAGAGTACTCACATTGTCGTCATCAAGGCCGTCTGTGGAGGTTGATGCCATGAAGAAGTCCCTGGACAACCGCGTGAGGGTGCAGTTCATCACCCACACCAACGAACGCCACTCCTATTTAGAGGGCGCATCTCTCGCCTTGCTTGGCGGCTGCCGTTGGGTGCAGTTGCGCATGAAGGAAGCCACGCCCGACGAGGTTGAGGATGTGGCGCGAGAGCTGCAACCCCTTTGTCGCCAGCACAATGCCGTTTTCCTCATTGACGATCATGTGGAGCTTGTGCGCAAACTCCATGCCGACGGCGTCCACCTCGGCAAGAACGACATGCCCGTGGATGAAGCGCGCCGGATTTTAGGCCCGGACTTCATCATTGGGGGAACCGCCAACACCTTCGAGGATGTGCAGCGTCTCCACCAGGCGGGTGCCGACTACATCGGCTGCGGCCCGTTCCGCTATACCGACACCAAAAAGAATCTCAGCCCCATTCTCGGCCTCGACGGCTACCGCGCCATTGTAACCCAAATGCAGCAAAACGGCATCGACTTGCCCATCGTGGCCATCGGCGGCATCACATTGCCCGACATTCACGAAATACTGGGCACTGGCGTCACGGGCATTGCCCTCTCCGGCGTCATCCTCAACGCCCCCGATCCGGTGGCGATGATGAGACAGGTGGTGTCGGCGATGAGGTAGATGTTATTTTTTTATTGAAAGAAAGATTAAAAACCACAGAATATGAAAAAACTGATTATTGCAGGACGCGAATTTGAATCCCGCCTTTTTTTGGGCACGGGCAAGTTTATGTCCAACGAGTTGATGGAGCAATCCATCGTGGCTTCCGGCACCGAGATGGTGACGGTGGCGATGAAGCGCATCGAACTGGGCGACCAGGAGGACGATATGCTGAAGCACATCGTCCATCCGAATATCCAACTGCTGCCCAATACCTCTGGGGTGCGCAACGCCGAGGAGGCAATCTTTGCCGCCCAGATGGCCCGTGAGGCCTTCGGCACCAACTGGCTCAAGCTGGAGATCCATCCCGACCCCCGTTATCTGCTCCCCGACTCCGTGGAGACGTTGAAAGCCACGGAAGAGTTGGCGAAAATGGGCTTCATAGTGTTGCCCTACTGCCAGGCCGACCCCACCCTCTGCAAGCATCTTGAGGAGGCCGGTGCCGCCGCCGTAATGCCTTTGGGCGCACCTATCGGCACCAACAAGGGCCTGCAGACCCGTGATTTCCTGCGTATCATCATCGAGCAGGCCACCGTACCCGTGGTCGTGGATGCCGGCATCGGTGCCCCGAGCCATGCCGCCGAAGCGATGGAGATGGGCGCGGACGCCTGCTTAGTGAACACAGCCATCGCCGTGGCCGGCAACCCCGTGGAGATGGCCATTGCCTTCAAGGAGGCCGTCATCGCCGGTCGCCGCGCCTTCGAAGCCGGTCTTGGCGCCGTCAGCAACAGTTTTGAAGCCGAAGCCAGCTCGCCCCTCACAGCATTTCTGTCATAAAACACACATATGACAACCACCCATAATAACTTAATATTTAATAATTTAATAATTTAATATTTATGAAGGACACCTATTACGCCAAGCGCGAAAAACACTATATACAAGGGAAAATGTTCCCCTTCCTCAAGGTGGGAATGCAAAAGGTGAACCTCACCCCGACGGTAGAGATTGTCAATGGTGAAAAAATCACCACCCCCAACGACCCTGTGCTCATCTATGACACCAGCGGTCCTTTCAGCGACCCGAACATCGAAATAGACCTCAAGAAGGGCCTGCCCCGCATGCGAGAGAGCTGGATCCTGGAGCGCGGCGACGTGGAACAGTTGCCCGAAATCAGCAGCGAATACGGCCGCATGCGCCGCGACGACCACTCGCTCGACCACCTGCGTTTCGAGCACATCGCCCTACCCTACCGTGCCAAGGCTGGCAAGCATATCACCCAAATGGCCTACGCCAAAGCTGGCATCGTCACGCCCGAGATGGAATACGTGGCCATCCGCGAGAACATGAACTGTGCGGAGTTAGGCATCGAGACGCACATCACGCCCGAGTTCGTGCGTGACGAGATTGCTGCCGGACGCGCCGTGCTGCCCGCCAACATCAACCACCCGGAGAGCGAACCGATGATCATCGGGCGCAACTTCCTCGTGAAAATCAACACCAACATCGGCAACTCCGCCACCACCTCCACCATTGAGGAGGAGGTTGATAAAGCCGTCTGGAGCTGCAAGTGGGGCGGCGACACCCTGATGGACCTCTCCACGGGCGCCAACATCCACGAAACCCGTGAGTGGATCATCCGGAACTGCCCCGTGCCCGTCGGCACCGTGCCCATCTACCAAACGCTTGAGAAGGTTGATGGCGATGTGTCCAAACTCAGTTGGGAACTGTTCCGCGACACCCTCATCGAGCAGTGCGAGCAGGGTGTGGACTACTTCACCATCCACGCTGGCGTGCGCCGCAAGAACGTACATCTGGCCGACAAACGTCTCTGCGGCATCGTCAGCCGAGGCGGCAGCATCGTCAGCAAATGGTGCCTCATCCACGATCAGGAGAGTTTCATTTACGAGCATTTCGACGACATCTGCGACATCCTTGCCCAATATGACGTGGCAGTCTCACTCGGCGACGGCCTGCGCCCGGGCTGCATCGCCGATGCCAACGACGAAGCCCAGTTCGCGGAACTTGACACCATCGGCGAATTGGCCACCCGCGCATGGGCCAAGAACGTGCAGGCCTTCATCGAAGGTCCCGGTCACGTGCCCTTGCACAAGATTCAGGAGAACATGGAACGCCAGATCAGGGTTTGTCACAATGCGCCGTTCTACACGCTCGGACCATTGGTCACCGACATCGCGCCCGGCTACGACCACATTACCAGTGCCATCGGGGCCACACAAATCGGATGGCTGGGCACGGCGATGCTCTGCTATGTGACTCCCAAGGAGCACCTCGGTTTGCCCAACAAGGAGGACGTGCGCACAGGTGTCATCACCTACAAGATTGCCGCCCACGCCGCTGACCTCGCCAAGGGGCACCCCGGCGCGCAGATCCGCGACAACGCCCTCAGCAAGGCCCGCTACGAGTTCCGCTGGCGCGACCAGTTCCACCTCGGCCTCGACCCCGAACGCGCCCTCGAATATTTCAAGGAGGGTCGCCACACCGACGGAGAGTATTGCACCATGTGCGGTCCCAACTTCTGCGCCATGAAGCTCAGCCGTGACTTAAAAAACGTTAAATCCGAGAAATAAGACATCATGTTTTCAGAAGAATTAGAGAAAATCTCCTGGGAAGAGACCTCCGAGGCCATCCTCTCTAAAACAGAAGCCGACGTGCAGCGCGCCTTGGGCAAGGAACACTGCGACGTGGATGACTTTATGGCCCTCATCTCCCCGGCGGCCGCGCCCTTCCTGGAGCCGATGGCCCGCCTGAGCAAGAAATATACCGAGGAGCGTTTTGGCAAAACCATCTCCTTGTTCATACCGCTCTACCTCACCAACTCCTGTACCAACTCCTGCGTCTATTGCGGCTTCCACGTCAGCAACCCGATGAAGCGCACCATCCTCACGTTTGAGGAGATGGAGAACGAGTACAAGGCCATCAAGAAGCTGGGGCCGTTTGAGAACCTGCTGCTGGTGACGGGCGAGAACCCCGCCAAGGCCGGCGTGGACTACATCGCCAAGGCCCTTGACATTGCCAAGCCTTATTTCAGCAACCTCAAAATTGAAGTGATGCCGCTCAAGGCTGAAGAGTACAAGGCGTTGACCGAGCACGGGCTGAACGGCGTGATCTGTTTCCAGGAGACATACCACAAGGCCAATTACAACATCTACCATCCGCGTGGAATGAAGGCTGATTTCGAGTGGCGCGTGAACGGCTTCGACCGGATGGGGCAGGCGGGTGTCCATTCCATCGGGATGGGCGTGCTCATCGGCCTCGAAAAGGAGTGGCGCACTGACCTCACGATGCTGGCCTATCATCTGCGCTATCTCCAGAAGCACTACTGGCGCACCAAGTACAGCGTCAACTTCCCGAGGATGTGCCCCTCCGAGAACGGCGGTTTCCAGCCTAATGTGGTGATGACCGACAAAGAGCTGGCGCAACTGACCTTCGCGATGCGCATCTTCGACCACGACGTGGACATCTCCTTCTCCACCCGTGAGCCAGCCTATATCCGCGACAATATGGCGGGTCTCGGGGTTACCACGATGAGCGCCGGCAGCAAGACCGACCCCGGCGGTTATTACAGCTATCCCCAGCAGTTGGAGCAGTTCCACGTCACCGACGAACGTGCCGCCGCGGATGTAGAGGCCGCCCTGAGGAAAATGGGGGTGGAACCGGTGTGGAAAGATTGGGATGCGTCGTTCGACTTGATAGGAAAATAGATATCTGCTCGCTTGTAGATGTTTGAATCAGCTATTGGGCGCGCTTGAGGGTGTAGCGGTGTATTTGCTCCCAATGGTGATGACCATACTGTTCGCCTCCGTTGTTAGTATATTCCTCGATGACAAGATTGTTTTTGTCGAGTTCTTTTATCGCATATTTCGACTCGGAAGCGATAATCAACGTGTCATCGACAATTTGCCAGTTGAATGTTGCGTACGGGTCGTCATACATTCCTTGTTGGACATAAAGGTCACTTCTATGCCACCGGGAGGTTTTGTCGGCATTGAACTCGATGGAGTCATAGCCGATATAGTTGGCGTCGGGCAAGGTGTACGACTCTTCAGAGGACCAAATTTCGTCGGTGAGATCGTGATACCAGTAATAATAGGTCTTCACCTCCCATTTGCCGACAATTTGTTTCTCGAAGTCGGGTTTCACGTTTCCGGGCTTGCAGGCACTCAAGGCGATGATGCCGAGTATCACCATACAAATGAATGGCGTTCTTTTCATATATCTGTTTTTCCAAACATGTGAAACTTGAATTATCAATATGTTCAAAAAGTAAAGTTGGCCGACGCATCATTGCTTGGCTTCCTTTTTATCCTCATTGTACCCTTCAGAATCCTCCGCCACGAAATAAGAAGCTGATTCAGGGAAAGCGTACCCGACAGCATGTTCAAACTGGAACTGCAAATCCGGAAACGTCCGTCCGTCAGCTTCTTCGAGTTCCTTCATTTCCGAAACAGCCGCATAAAAATCATCTATGGCCTCCTGTTCCGTATCGCCGTATCCGGCAAGCCCGAAGTTATACTCGTCAGAAGGCATATAGGCGGAATAGAGTCCATCCGCGCTTACTTCAATTATCACTTTTTCGGTTTTCATATTCTTTGTATTACAATTCAACACCTGATTTTTTCGCAATATCTTTTAATGTTCCCGAAGCCACTTCTTTTGCATTATGGCGTGGTATCGGAAAACGTCTTTGTGTGATTGGACTATACCATATATCGTGATTTGCACCATGTCTGACCAGAGTGCATCCCGAATCAAGCAGTATTTTCAGCAACTCTGTAGTTTTCATGATTTTTTATATTGATATGTTTCACACTGCAAAGATACAAAAAATTGAATCAACAATCCATTCGAGTGCTCTGAATGCATATAATGACTATTTTTGCACCCGAGTTCAACCCCTTGACGATATGAAGAAACATTAACTGTTCTCCTTTGCGCCGTCCTCTCCGTGTCAACTTCCTTCGCCCAGAACCCTATTCCGGCGCACTTCGACGAATGTGTGGAGATGAACGTTTTCGTTGTCATGGGCACCGAGTTCCCCACGAAGGACGGGCACAGCGCTGGCAAAAATATGGAAATCACTTTCACGACGGGGAAATAGGAGGTTCGCCTATGTCGTTTTCATAACGCGTTGATATGCAACCCGCTAAACCCAACTTTCGAGAAAGGGGCGTTGTAGAGGGTGACTAAAAAGTAGTCATCCTCTTTTTTTTTACATTTTTTTGCAAGATTGCAAGCTCGACTTTTGTGCTTTTCCATACTTTAAAAAAAAGATGGTTATTTTTCTGAAAAACAGAGAAATAACCATTGCTATTT
>JAGCCZ010000060.1 GCA_017651425.1 Bacteroidales bacterium | reverse complement strand
TGTTGGCAGGCCGTCAGGTCTGCCGGGCTCGGTAGCACAGGCGTGTGCGGGTGTGTTTTCGCAGGCCGTCAGGCCTGCGGGCAAAAATCGAATCCCACACCGTTTTCCATAATGCCCGCACACCTACGGCGTGCGACAACCTGAATCGCCGTCCGCATTCCTACCGAGCCCTTCAGCCCTAACGGGCTGGTTAATCACCCCTCTTTTTCGGACAGTTCCATCCACCGTTCGGTCTTTTCGTCTAACAGCTGGTTGAGTTCGTTGTAACGTTTGCCCCACTCGGCGAAGTCTTCGGGCGTGCCTTGCCCTAAGGCCATTTTGCCCTCGATGTCACTTTTCTCCTTTTCCAAGTCTGAAATTTCTTGTTCCAACTGCTCTAATTCGCGTTGTTCTTTGTAGGAAAGTTTTTTCTTGGTTTCTTCTCTTTGCGGACGATTTTCCACAGCAGGGCGCAATGCCTTCTCGATTTTCTTCTGTATCCGCAACTCCTTGTCCTTGGCCTGCCGGTATTCGGTGTAGTTGCCGTAGTAGTCCTTGATTTTCCCGTCGCCCTCGAACACGAAGATGTGATCGACCAACTTGTTCATGAGCCACCGGTCGTGGGAGACGATGATGAGGCAGCCGCCGAAATTGAGCAGGAAGTCCTCCAGCAGGTTCAGCGTGTCGATGTCGAAGTCGTTGGTCGGCTCGTCGAGGATGAGGAAATTAGGATTTTTTAAGAGGGTAATGAGCAGGTGGAGCTTGCGTTTCTCGCCGCCGCTGAGGTCCTCGTAGTAGGTGTACTGCTGGCTGAAGGGGAATCCGAAGTGGTTGAGGAACTGCGAGGCGCTGATGTAGTTGCCGTTGTCCATGCGGATGACCTCGGCGTGTTCCTTGACGAGTTCGAGGACGATTTTGTTGCCGGCATAGATCATGCCATCCTGCGAAAAATAACCGAACTTGATGGTGAGTCCCGGGGTGATTTTGCCTCCGTCGGGGCGCACCTCGCCCATGATCATCTTGAGGAAGGTGCTTTTGCCGGTGCCGTTTTTGCCGACGATACCGCACTTCTCGCCTCTCTTGAAGATGTAAGAGAAGTCCTTGATGATGGTCTGGTCGGGATAGGCAAAGTCGAGATGGCTGATCTCCAGTATTTTGTGTCCAATACGCTCTGACTGCACCTTGAACGCTTCGGGGGCTTGTTCCACTTTGCGGTCCATCTGCTCCTGCAGCTTCTCGAACTGGTTGATGCGGGCGCGCGCCTTGGAGGTGCGGGCCTGTGGGGAGGTGTGTACCCACTCGAGCTCGCGGCGGTAGAGATTGCGCAGGCGGTCGTGCTCGGCAGCCTCGTTGGCGAGGCGTTCGGCCTTTTTCTCGACAAAATAGTCGTATTTGCCGCGATAATGGTACAGCGAGCCGTTGCTCAGCTCGAAGATGTCGCTACAGACACGGTCGAGAAAGGAACGGTCGTGGGTCACCATCAGAAGGGTGATGTTGGCGGAGGAGAGGTAGTTCTCTAACCATTCGATCATCTCGACATCGAGGTGGTTGGTGGGTTCGTCGAGGATGAGCAGGTCGGTGTCGGCAATGAGTGTCTTGGCGAGGGCGGCCTTCTTGCGCTGGCCGCCGGAAAGTTGGTTGACGTTCTTGAAGATGTCATGGATGCCGAACTTGGAGAGTATTTCCTTGATGCGGGCCTCGTAGTCCCAGGCGTTGAGGCGGTCGATTTCGAGAATGGCGTTGTCCATCCGCTCCTGGGGCACCTTGTCGGTCATCCCCTGTTCGAGGAGGGTGACGCAGCTTTCGTACTCCTTGATGGCGCGCACCACGGGAGTCTCCTCGTCAAAGAGGGCGTTCAGCACCGAGTCGTCGCCGTTGAAGCTGTCCATCTGGGGCAAATAGGAGACGACAATGTCGTTGCGGATGACGACCTCGCCCTCGTCGGGCACTTCGCGTCCGGCAATAATGTTGAGGAGCGTGCTCTTGCCCGTGCCATTGCGGGCGATGAGCGCACTCTTCTGCCCCTTCTCCAGTCCGAAGGTGATCTGCTTGAAGAGCAGCTTTTCACCGACAGATTTGGATAGATTATTGACAGTCAGATAGTTCATTGGTTGTTGGCTATTGGCTGTTAGCTTTGCATTGGCTATAGCCAATGGCTAATAACTACTTCACCGCGATGGATTCGATCTCCACCATGACTCCCTTGGGGAGGTCGCGGACGGCGAAGGCGGCGCGGGCCGGCGGGTTGGAGGTGAAGTATTGGGCATAAACCTCGTTCATGGCACCGAAGTTGGCGATGTCGCTCAGCAGGCAGGTGGTCTTGACCACATTGTCGAAGGTGTAGCCGGCCTCGTCAAGGATGGCGGCGATGTTCTTCATCACCTGCTCGGTCTGGGCGGTGATGCCTTCAGGAACGATGCCGGTGGCGGGGTCAACGGGAATCTGACCGGAGATGAACAACATGCCGTTGGCTTCGATGGCTTGGCTGTAAGGGCCGATGGCGGCGGGGGCGTTTTCGGTGTGGATAACTTTCTTCATAATATAAGAAATTGATAATGAAACAATTGTTGTTTTTAGTTTTGAATTTGCAAAAATAATCTTTTTCTATTCCCAATTTCCCTCTTTTTTTATATTTTTGCACGAAAATAAAATATAGAAAAAATGTCCTTTATTACTGACAGAATATCCCTTGACGGCCTCACATTCGATGATGTGTTACTGATACCTGCATACTCTGACGTGTTGCCCAAGGAGGTGAGTCTCAAAACGCGATTCACCCGCAATATTGACCTCAACCTGCCTTTCGTTTCTGCTGCTATGGACACGGTGACCGAAGCGAAGATGGCTATCTCCATTGCCCGCGAAGGCGGAATCGGAGTGATCCATAAGAACATGCCGGTCGCCGAGCAGGCGAGGCAGGTGGCTTCCGTGAAACGTGCCGAGAACGGCATGATCAACGCACCCGTCGTCATCACCCCCGAAAAGACGGTGGGGGATGCGCTGCGCATCATGGCCGAGTACAAGATTGGCGGCATTCCCGTCGTGAATGACAAGAATATCCTCATCGGTATCGTCACCAACCGCGACCTGCGCTTCGAGAAGGATTTCAACAAGAAAATCGACCAGGTGATGACGCGGGAGAACCTCATCACGACCACACGCGACACCGACCTCAACGGTGCCACGGAGATTCTGCAGCGTCACAAGATCGAGAAGCTTCCGGTGGTGGCCGAGGACGGCACTTTGCTGGGGCTCATCACCTACAAGGACATCACCAAGGCCAAGGACAAGCCCTTCGCGTGCAAGGACGACAGGGGTCGCCTGCGCGTGGCTGCGGGTGTGGGCATCACCGCCGATGCCGTGGAGCGCGCTGCCGCTCTCGTGGAGGCCGAAGTCGATGCTCTCGTGCTCGACAGCGCGCATGGGCACTCCATGAATGTGGTCAAAACCCTCCAAGCTGTGAAGGCGCAATTCCCGAATGTGGATGTGGTGGTCGGCAATGTGGCCACTGGCGAGGCTGCCAGGATGCTGGCCGACGCGGGTGCCGACGCCGTCAAGGTCGGCATCGGGCCGGGCTCCATCTGCACCACCCGTATCGTGGCGGGCGTTGGGGTGCCCCAGCTGAGCGCCGTATATGACGTCTATAAGGCCCTCTTGCCCTATAATATCCCCCTCATCGCCGACGGCGGCATCCGCTACTCCGGCGACATCGTGAAGGCTCTCGCCGCCGGCGGCAGCTCCGTGATGCTCGGCGGCCTCCTCGCCGGCGTCGAGGAATCCCCCGGCACCACCATCCTCTTCAACGGACGTAAGTTCAAGACCTACAGAGGCATGGGCTCCCTCGAAGCCATGCAACACGGCTCCAAGGACCGCTACATGCAAAGCGATGTCGATGATGTCAAGAAGCTCGTGCCCGAAGGCATCGTGGGCCGCGTGCCCTACAAGGGCGACCTTTATGAGGTCATCTATCAGATGGCGGGCGGACTGCGCGCCGGCATGGGCTACATTGGCGCCCACAACATTGACGAAATGCACCAGACCAAGTTCTGCCGCATCACCAACGCCGGCGTGCTCGAAAGCCATCCCCACGACATCACCATCACCTCCGAGGCTCCCAACTACTCGAGTGATTCCAAATAACATACTTACCTTTTTAATTTGATAATTTAAAATTCCATCACTATGAAAAACATAATCGTCGGTATCGACTTTTCCAACAGCGCCATGACCGCCATGCGCCATGCCGTGGCCATCGCCATCCGTTCCAAAGCAGCTCTGCACCTCGTCTGGGTGAAAACCCCGGGAGCTTCCAATATCGGCATCGAGACAGAGGAAGAAGGGAAAAGCTACATGAGCCATATCCAGGAGAGAATGCAACAATGGGCCGCCTTGTGCAAAGAAGAGGCCCCCGAATGCACCGTGAACAGCGTCTATCTGGAAGGCAAGCCTCATGTGGAGGTGAACGCATACGCCGCCAAGTTCCCCGAATCCATCATCGTCATCGGCGCCCACGGTGCCTCCGGCTTCGAGGAAGGCTATATCGGCAACAACGCCTACCGTATGATCAACGGAGCCACCGTGCCCGTGCTCATCATGCGCGAAAACATCCAGATCAACCGCGACCTCACGAAAGTTTTCGTGCCCATCGACATCAGCTTCGAGACCTTGCAGAAGATGAAACTGTCCATCTATCTGGCCAAGATCTTTGCCGCCCAGGTCTATCTCTTCGGTGTCATCTACCCCAACAGCGCCGAGACGCGCCACGTCATCAACGTGCAGCTGCGCAACGCCATGGAGATGTGCGACGACGCCAACGTCCGCAATGTCGCCGAAGCCCACACCGTCGGCAACCACGATGTGTGCGGCACCATCCTGAAATCCGCCAAGGATCTCGACGCCAACCTCATCACCATCATGCGTGAGGAGCAGGAGACCGACTTCACCGCCTCCCGCAACATGCGTCAGATCCTGAGCACCTCCTCCATGCCGCTGCTCGTCATCCCCAACCGGAACACCTTCTCCGCTGCACGCTAACAGAATCCCCTTTCGTCAAGAAAGGTTTTTGAAAAATATGATGAAAAAAAACGGCAAGCGTGTGATGCGCGCAGGCAACATGCTCAATCCGGAGCCTGCCGTGATGGTCAGCTGCGGTGAATCCATCGGCGAATACAATATTATAACTATCGGTTGGACCGGAACCATCTGTTCCGATCCACCGATGTGTTATATCTCCGTCCGTCCCGAGCGCCATTCGTACGGCATCATCAAAAGAACGGGTGAGTTTGTCATCAACTTGGTGAGCCGCGACCTGACGACCGCCGCCGACTGGTGCGGTGTGCGCTCAGGTGCCAAGTTCAACAAATTTCTGGAAACCGGCCTCACACCCGTGCGCGCCACCCAAGTCAAGGCACCGCTCATCCACGAGGCCCCCGTCAACCTCGAATGCCGCGTCAAGCAGGTGATGCCCCTCGGCTCCCACGACATGTTCATCGCCGACATCCTCGCCGTTCACGCCGCCGAGAAGCTCTTCAACCCCAAAACCGACGCCATTGAGCTTTGGCGCGCCCATCTTGTGGCCTACTCACACGGCCACTACTATGAACTTGGCAAGATCCTCGGCAAGTTCGGATTTTCTGTCGAAAAGAAATAGATTCAACCTCGGTTTTTACATCGCTTTTTTTCGGGATTTTCAAAAATCCTCCGAAATTCTTCACCCTTTTTTCTGAAAAAAATGAAGATATTGTTGTAATATATTGATATTCAACAAGAAAAAATTTTTATAAACACGACGTTCATAAAAAACAAATTGTATTTTTGCGGTGTCTTACTTTACTAATACACCAAAACAATTATAACAATGATACAGTTAGAAAACATCGGGTTCGAATACAACAAGAAAAAAATGAAGAACCCGTCCAACCAAAGGTTCGGTCTTTTCAACGACTTGAGTCTCACCTTGGAGCCGGGGCATATTTATGGCCTGTTGGGCAAGAACGGCGCCGGCAAGACTACCTTGTTGAAGATTATGACGGGGTTGCTCTTCCCCAATGCGGGCAAGGCCACCATTTTGAGCGAAAACGCCTCTCTGCGCAAGGCCGAAGCACTCCAGAACCTCTATTTTCTTCAAGAGGAGATGTATGTGCCGCATCTCACCATTTCCAACTTCGAGAAGGCATATGCGCCTTTCTATCCCGAGTTTAGTCACGAGCAGTTCGAGTATTTTCTCAACGAGTTCGAGATGGCAGGAATGCCGAACTATATGGACAAACTTTCGCACGGGCAGAAAAAGAAAGCGCTGATTGCTTTCGCACTGGCCACCAACACCCAGATTCTCATCATGGACGAGCCCACCAACGGTTTGGATATCCCGTCCAAGAGTGTCTTCCGCAGAGTGATGGCCTCTTCCATCGACGATCGCCGGTTGGTCATCATCTCCACGCACCAGGTGCGCGACCTGCACAGCCTTATCGATATGGTGTCCATTCTCGACAACGGCTGTATGCTGCTCAACGCCTCCACCTATGAGATCACCCAAAAGCTGCTCTTCGATGTGGATGACAGCAGAACTACGGAGGGCACGGTTTTCTACACCGAGGAGACCCCGCGCGGCAACTACCAGGTGAAGGAGAATGTGAACGGCCTGGATTCCAACTTAGACTTGGAGTTGCTCTTCAACGCCGCGATGATGAAAAAGAACGAGATTGCTAACCTTTTTAAATAATAGACATTATGAAAAAATATACGAATAAGATTTTAGTCGCCACCCTGATCCTGATAGCACTCATTATAATGGTTGTCGGTTCGGTGGAAATCAGAAAAGCTTACCACAACGGTGAAATCAAGACCAAGAAAGAGATAATAGAGACGCATAAAAATGCGGAGAAAATCATTGTGTACACCGACAGCGTGGTGGTAGTGGATAAGGATACGGAAAATGAACAATAATCTCAAAATCTGCAATTATGAATATCAAGAATATAAAAAATCTTTTTAAGGCCTATTTTATTGAAAACTGGAAAACAGACCTGTTTCAGTTCGGCATCTTGGCTGCCATTGTCTTGTTTGGCACGCTTACTTCCAACTCCGGCGGAACCTATTCAAATATCCCGGTGGCGATATCGAGCATTATGCTGATGATATATCCGGATCGTCTGTTCCGCAACCTGCACAGCAGTTCCCCGAAAATCCATTATCTGTCCATTCCTGCCTCCAACGGCGAAAAGGTACTGGTCAATATGTTGTTGGCCAATATCTATATGGTAGCGGTGGTGGTGCTTGCGTGTGTCGTGGGATATGGCCTGGCCCATTTGTATTGGATAATGCGCGGTTTTGATGTGGCTTTTCATCACGGTCCCCATATCTATCCCAGCGGGGTGCTGTTCATCTATACGATGCTGTCTGTTTTCTTCTTCGGAAGCATCTATTTCTGCAAGCGGACAACCTTGTCCACCTTCGGAGTCAGTTTGCTGATAGGCTTGATTTTTAGCATATTGTTCTCCTTGATCCTTTGGGTGAACGGGATGATGTTGGTGCCGAAGGGCGCAGCATTCCACGACTATGTGTGGAGTTTAGACTACTCGGTAGATATTTCGGAAAAAGTGGAGGAGACTCTGTTATATGTGTTGATGGGCGTGATGATTGTCTATTTCTATGCGTTGAGTTTTCTTCGCTTAAGAGAAACGGAGGCTTAAGATGGCTATAGATTTCAACAACACCCAGACTATCTATATGCAGATTGTCGATTGGGTTTTCGACCAAGTGCTCACTGGCGCCTGGAAGCCTGGCGACAAGGCGAAGTCGGTGCGCGAGCTGGCTGTGATGTTCGAGGTGAACCCCAACACGGTGATGCGGTCATACGACTATCTGCAAATCAAGGAGATTTTAATTAATAGACGTGGCGTGGGATCCTTCATCGCCGAGGATGCCGTCGATAAAATCATAGCCATCAGAAAGAAACGGTTTATGGAGGTGGAGGTCCCCGCGTTTATTAAAAACATGAAATTGCTCCAATTGGATTCGGAAGAAGTTATTAATCTTATTAAACAATAAAAACATAAAACAATGAATGATTCAAATGTAAAAACAAAAAAGCCCGAAACCCGATCCCGCAAATTTTGGCGTATCGTGTTCGGCTCCATGTTGGGATTCTTTTTCTCAACCATACTGGTTTCCTGTCTCTATTTCTTCATGATGATAGGGATGATTGCCGGCATCGCAAAATCCGCGGACGACACGACTGTTGTGAAGGACAACAGCATTTTGAAAATCGATTTCAGCCAACCCATACAGGAACGTGCCATGGATATGCCGTTCGGCGACATGTACGGATACGCTTCGCCGATAGGACTGGACAAGATCCTGTCTGCCATCAAGTCTGCCGCCACCGACCCGAAAATCAAGGGCATCTATATGGCCTCTGCCAGTGTCGCGGCCTCTCCTGCCACATCGAAGGAGATTCATGATGCTTTGATCGATTTCAAAAAGAGCGGCAAGTTCATCTATGCCTACGCCGACTCTTACTCCCAGAACGGCTATTACATCGCCTCTGTCGCCGACAAGGTGATGATGAACCCCACGGGCAACATGCTGCTCAAGGGCTATGCCACCCAAGTGATGTTTTACAAGGGTCTGCTCGACAAGCTCGACATCGACGTGCAGGTAATCCGGCACGGCCAATTCAAAAGTGCAGTGGAACCTTATATCCTTGACAAGATGAGTGAGGCCAACACCAAGCAGATGACCGCATTGGTCAGCTCCTTGTGGGACAACTATTCCGGAGACGTCTCCAAGTCCCGTAAAATCCCTGTGGAAGAGCTGAACCGTATTGCGGACAACCTGCTTGCCTTTTCTCCCGACTCTGCCGTGAAACTCAAACTTATCGACCAGTTGGTCTATGCCGATGAGGTCGAGAAGATGCTCAAGAGCAAGACAGGCGTTTCCGGGGATGGCAAGCTCAACCTTGTCTCTGTCGGCAAGTATGCCAAGTCTGTTCGCGACGACAGCAAAGCCAAAAACAAGATTGCCGTGGTCTATGCCGTAGGTGAAATCAGCGATGGGAAAGGGGATTCCGACAGAGGCATCTTCTCCGACACTTTCATCAAGGATTTCCGCAAAGCCTATCAGGACAAAGACGTGAAGGCCATCGTGTTGCGTGTCAACTCGCCGGGCGGCAGCGCGCTTGCATCCGAGGTGATCTGGCACGAGATTGAGCAAGCTAAGAAAGCCGGCAAGAAGGTGGTCACCTCCATGGGCGACTATGCCGCTTCCGGTGGTTACTATATCTCCTGCAATTCCGATTACATCATTGCGCAACCCAACACCTTGACCGGTTCCATCGGTGTGTTCGGCATGATTCCTTCCGTGCAGAAGGCTCTGAAGAACAAATTGGGTATCACCGTCGATGGTGTGGGCTCCAACGAACACTCCGACTTTTTGGGCAGCATCACCCGCCCGTTGGATCCCATGGAGCTTAACGTGATGCAGCAGATGGTGGAGGAGACCTACGGGCTCTTCACCCAGCGCGTGGCCAACGGCCGCAAGATGACGGTCGCCGCCGTCGATAGCATTGGCCAAGGACGTGTCTGGTCCGGCAAAGACGCCATCGGCATCGGCTTGGTCGATGAGTTGGGCTCTTTGGACGATGCCATCGCCAAAGCCGCCAAGTTAGCCAACGTTTCCGACTATAAGATTGCCTACTATCCGCACCAGAAGTCTTTCTTCGAAATGCTCTTCAACAAAGAGGATGAAGCCGACCAGATGATTCATGCCAAGCTCGGTGATCTGTATGATCTGTATCAAGGAGTGCAAACCAACCTTCATGCGACAGGCGTACAAGCCCGTATGCCCATGGAATTGTACATCCAATAGGAATGGTTGAATCTTTATTTTTTCACATATAAAATCGAGAAAAATGAAAAAAATCATAGCAATATTTGTCTTTTTGTCTGTCAGTGTAACAATGTTCGCCCAGAATTGTTATTGGGTTTTCTTTACAGACAAGAACAACACAACGTTTGATCCCTATTCCTATTTCGATGCAAAGGCCATCGAACGTTATCAGTTGAACAACCTTGACCTTTACGATGTCAGCAACTATCCTGTCAATGAGCGATACACGGATGCCGTGAATGCCTTGACGGAGGAGAACGTGGGCGTATCGCGCTGGCTGAACGCGCAGGCGGTCATGGCCACCGAAACCGAGATAGAAATGGTGGAGCAGCTTCCCTTCGTGGACAGAGTGCAGCTCATCGCCACGGAAGCGGCACTGGCACAGGCTCCGGTTGCAACCGAAAGAGAGAATGTAGAGGTGCTTGACGCCACGATGAAGCAGGTCGCCTTGATGCAGGGTGAGAAGTTCCAGGCCCGCAACATCAACGGCAAGGGCGTGCGCATCGCGGTCTTTGACGGCGGATTCCCCGATGTGGACACGCATCCCGCCTTCAAGCATCTGCGCGACAACCATCAGATTGTGAAGACGTGGAACTTCGCCAACAAGAAGGAGAACGTGTATGGTTACAACTCACACGGCCGTATGGTGCTGAGCTGCATCGCTGGCATTATGAACGACACCACGATGTTAGGCTTGGCTCCGGGCGCGGAGTTCCTGCTGGCCCGCACCGAAGTGGAGGCCGAGAAGCTGAAGGAAGAGGTCTGGTGGGTGCAGGCCCTGGAGTGGGCCGACCAGAACGGTGCCCACATCGTGAGCAGCTCGCTCGGCTATGGCATCGACCTGCACAGCCTCAAGGATATGGACGGCAAGACCTCCGTGGTGGCCAAGGGCGCCAGTATGGCTGCCGCCAAGGGCATCCTCGTCTGCACCGCCATGGGCAACGAGGGCAGCGACGGCGATTGGAAGATGATGGTCACGCCGGCAGATGTGGAGGGCGTGCTTTCCGTGGGTGCGGTGAGCTCCTTGGAGACGATGGAGTCCTACAGCTCGTTCGGTCCCACCGCCGACGGCCGTCGCAAACCCAATGTGGTGGCTTGCGGCAACGACATGGTAGCCTCCGGCAAGGGCAACTTCACCTACGCACAGGGCACCTCCTTCGCCACCCCGATGACATCGGGCTTCGCCGCCTGCGTGAAGCAGATGCACCCCGAGTGGACCGCCACGCAGCTGCTGGAGGAGATCGAGAAGTCGGCCAACCACTACCCCTACTATGACTATGCCTTCGGCTATGGCGTGCCCCAAGCCGGCTATTTCACCGACGGTCCCAAGGCGGCCAAGCACTCCTTCGACCTGATGGAGGACGAGAATTATCTCTACATTGTGCCCGTGAACCCTTACGAGAATCTGAAGGTCTTCTACAATTACCAGAACGGTGACGGTAGCATAAACGATTATTTTGTCAAGAAGTTCCTCACGGATAAGATTGTCACCTCCAAATCATCGTTCCGCATCGACAAGAGCGATTTGGAGAATGGCCAGACGGTGAACATCTGGTACAACGACCAATATGCGAAATATGTGGTGGGCAAGGACAAAGTGGCTGCTGCCGACTCCGTAGTGAGGGAAAACGTAACGATTTCTAAGGGTGACTTCGGTTGTGGTTCTTCGAACAAGAAGCCCTCCAACACCATTTACACCCATAAGAAAAAGAAATATTCCGGCAACTTGGTGCTCAACGCCTCTTTTATGGTTCCCTCTATGTGGACACCTACGGGCAACATCCACCAGGCACAAAGGGTGTCGCGTTCGTTCTCGTTCAGCTATGTCAACAACTGGCAGCTGGCCAAAGTATATGGGTTAGGATTCAGAATCGGGTTCGGCTCCTCCTGGTATGCGTTGCAGGACTACACCGACCCCAAGTACGGAACCCCGGCTTTACCGCTGGGTCCCGATCCCAATTCGGATATGGATGTGTACATCAAAAAGCACAACCTCAAGACTTCGCAGTTCGATTTGGAACTCTTCCAACGTTTCACACTTGCCAGACTCTCCACCACCAGCCTCTATTTGGAAACGGGTGTGTTCGGCGACTGGATCACGGGCAGCCGTCTGAAGACCAGAACTTTGGTGGACGATCGGAAACACACCTTTATGGAGCGGCATTATTTCCGCGAAGGCTTGAACAAGCTGGATTGCGGCGTGCGCTTGCGCATCGGTTTCACCAAGTATTGCGCTCTTTACGGCCAGTATCGTATCACCCCGATTCTCAAGAACGGCATTGATTTGCCGAAGTGGGAGGTCGGTATCCAAATTTTCTAATGGAAAAGGAGGAATACTATGAAAAAAATATTGATAATTTGCCTGTTTCTTTGTTCTGCGTGGGGCATTGCCATGGCACAGTCCTCCAAAGTTGTCAAGGTTGTTCGAGCAGAGACCTTCACACTGAAAAACACAAACAACGAATTTGACTTGCGTGCAGTAGGAAAGGTGGTTGTTCGGGAGTGCGAAGGAGATGTGATTCGTTGCGAGGTCCGCATTACAGGATATGGCGAAAGCAAGGCGCAGGCCACGGAAAGGACGCAAAATATAGTGGCCACTTCGATTGCGGGTTATCCAAACAGCACCCCGTGTGTGGTGGTGGAGATGCAGAGAGGTCTCTATTCCCCAAAAAAATGCGAGGTCGTCACCACCGTCTATGTGCCTGCTACAGTCACTTGCCAAGTCAATGACAATTCCAACATGCTGGACCTTCTGAAACGTGCTGCAGAAAAAATGTTTTCACGATAATATTGACTATTGAAAATTCGTTACCAAGGGGCGGTTGTCTTCTTGCGATTCGCCCCTTTTTTCTTCAAACGACATGCTGATAGAACTGAAAAACATCCACAAAACATACGACAATGGGCAGCCGTTGCATGTGCTGAAGGGTATCGACCTCAGCATTGACAATGGTGAGTTTGTCTCAATCATGGGCTCTTCCGGGTCGGGGAAGTCCACGTTGCTCAACATTTTGGGTATTCTCGACAACTATGATGAGGGAGAGTACCATCTTGACGGTCACCTCATCAAGGGACTGAAGGAGCGCGAGGCGGCGGACTACCGCAACCGGACCATCGGGTTTGTCTTTCAGTCTTTTAACCTGATACCCTTCAAGACGGCGGTGGAGAATGTGGAGCTGCCTTTGTTCTATCAGGGTGTGTCGCGCACAAAGCGTCGCGAGGCGGCTATGCAGCTGCTTGACAAGCTCGGGCTGGCCAACTGGGCGAAACATTATCCCAACGAGATGTCGGGAGGCCAGAAGCAGCGTGTCGCCATCGCGCGGGCACTCATCACCCACCCGCGCATCATCCTTGCCGACGAGCCCACCGGCGCCCTCGACTCCAAGACTTCCGTTGAGGTGATGGACCTCCTCGGCCAGCTCAACCGCGAAGAGCAAGTCACCATCATCGTGGTCACCCACGAGAGCGGCGTGGCCAACTGCGCCAACAAGATCGTCCACATCAAGGACGGCCTCATCGGCGAAATCGAACTCAACAGCCAACACCACGCCTCAACATTCGATAAAAACAACATCAAATAACGCACTATTCGACAACAAGTACTCCCTATGCACGATCTTTTCACCGAAATATGGTCTTCCGTACGCCGTAATAAGCTGCGCACCATCCTGACGGGATTGGCCGTGTCGTGGGGTATTTTCATCATCATCATCTTGTTGGGGGCGGGCAACGGGCTGATGAACGCCTTCATGAAACAATCGCGCGATTTCGCCACCAACACCATGGAGCTATACGGCGGCATGACTTCCAAACCCTACGACGGGTTGCAGCAGGGCCGCTGGGTGCCGCTGACCGAGCAGGATGTCAAAATCCTTCAGGGCCCGCTCTTCTCTGATCATATCGACGAGGTCTCCGCTTCCGTTGCCGATGGCAACAATAAATTGATAGAAGGCACACGAACTTACACAGTGACATTGTATGGTGTTTATCCTGCCAACAAGGATATGAATGGGGAGAAGATTTTGGCGGGACGCTACATCAACGATAACGACCTCAACGAACGTCGCAAGGTGGCCGTCATCTCTGATGTGCAGGCCGAGGACTTGATGGGCGGGCGCGACAACTATAAAGCCATATTGGGACGGGCCATCACCGTGGATGACCAAGTGTTCACGGTGGTGGGCGTGCGCCGCAGCGACCGGCAGTGGCGTGACACGCGCATCCACGTGCCCTTTTCAACCTACAAACTGATATTCGCCTACGATGACCTCGTGAACAAGATCACGTTCACCTTCCACGGCCTTCGCACCCAGAAGGAGAACGAGGCCTTTGAAAAGCGTGTGCGGGCGGTCTTGAACCGGGCGCACCGTGCCGCCCCCGACGACGAGGGAGCGCTCTATGTCTGGAACCGCTTCACGCAGAATATGCAGATGAACCGGGGCACCGACATTCTGACCAAAGCGCTTTGGGTGGTGGGCATCTTCACGCTCTTGGGCGGCATTGTCGGCGTTTCCAACATTATGCTCATCACCGTCAAGGAGCGCACCCACGAGTTCGGCATCCGCAAGGCCATCGGTGCCAAGCCCAAGGACATCACCAAGCTGATCTTGGCAGAAAGTATCACCATAACGGCGCTGTTCGGCATTTTCGGCATGTTGCTCGGCCTGGGGGCCTGCGAGGTGATGAACGCCACCATCGGCAGCACCTCCATGGACATCTTCGGCGAGTCCATCAAGCTGCTTGACAACCCCCGCGTGGGATGGGGCGTGGCCATAGAAGCCACCATCGTCCTGATCGTCGCCGGTACCATTGCGGGCCTCTCACCTGCCATGAAGGCCGCCAAAGTCAGACCTATAGAAGCATTACGGGAGGGCAAGGGATGAGATTGGATATTGACTTCTTCCAAGAGATTACAGACTCGCTGACGCGCAACAAGCGTCGCAGTCTCCTCACGGGCTTCGGCATCTTCTGGGGCCTCTTCATGCTGCTCTTCTTAGTGGGCGGCGGCAAAGGCGTGAAGGGGATGCTGGAACAGAACTTCGAGGGCTTCGCCACCAATTCCATGATTGTCTATGCCGACCGCACAACCAAGCCCTACAAGGGTTTCCAGGAGGGTCGCGACATTGTGTTGACAACCAAGGACGTGCAGCGGCTCAAGTCGATGATACCGGAGTTGGCAACGGTCACGCCGGAAGTGTCCAGGTGGGGCCAGACCGCCACGGTCGGTTCCCGAACGGCGAACTGTCAGGTTAGCGGGCGTGAAGCCGTGTATGCGCAGATACAAACCCCCGACATACGGTATGGCCGTTACATCACCGAAGAGGATGTGCGGCAGGAACGCAAAGTCTGCGTCATTGGCAAGCGTATCTATCAGCAACTCTTCCCCGGCGGTGGCAATCCCTGCGGGCAATTCATCCAGATCGGTGACATCTTCTTCCAGATTGTGGGCGTGGACTACTGCGTCTCCAATGTCAACATCACGGGCAATGCGCAAGACAACATTTGTGTGCCCATCACGGTGTCCCAGCGGCTCTACAATTTCGGAGAGGAGGTTGAATTGATATATATGGTCGGAAAAGAGGGGGTTAAGATGGTTGCTTTGGAAAAGCGCCTTCGCAGTATTTTGGCACGCGAGCATCTCTTCGACCCCACCGACGACGATGCTCTGGAAATCTTCAACAGCGAGCAGATTTTCAACATCGTGGATACTCTGTTTCGCGGACTGAACTTCTTCATTTGGCTCATCGGCATCGGCACATTGTTAGCCGGCTCCATTGGGGTGAGCAACATTATGATGGTCACTGTGCGTGAGCGCACCACGGAAATCGGCATCCGACGGGCCATCGGAGCCACGCCTCGCGACATCCTCGTTCAAATCATGATGGAAAGCAGCGCCCTGACGCTGACCGCCGGCACTTTTGGCATCGTCTTTTCCGTCTTTGTGCTGAACATCTTTGAAAAAATCAACATGCAGGACATGCATCCTTCGTTCCAGATCAGTTTCACCACCGCCATCCTCGCTGAGCTGCTCCTGCTGCTGCTCGGCGTACTCGCCGGACTGCCGCCAGCCCTGCGCGCCATGCGCATTAAGCCTGTAGATGCCATGAGGGATGAGTGATTTTTTTTAGTTTGTTAGAAATGAAATAAAACATCTATATTATGAAAAAGATTTTGAAATACATCGTTTTCGCCTTGATTGCCATTGTGTTTATCGGCACGTTCATGTTTCTTTTCAAAAAATCGAAGCCTGAAAAGGAGAAGTTCGAGGAAATCGAGGTGGCTACCCGGACTATTGAGCGCACGTCGCTGATTACGGGCAAAATCGGGCCGCGAGACGAAGTGGCCGTCAAGCCGCAGATCAACGGTATCATCTCCGAACTCTACAAGGAGGCGGGACAGGAGGTGAAGGCGAATGACGTCATCGCGAAGCTGAAAGTCATCCCCGACATGGGGCAGCTCAGCGCGGCGCAGAGCCGCCTGCGCCTGGCCGAGATCAACCTCAAGCAGGTCAAGACCAACTACGAGCGCGAGAAGGGGCTGCACGACCAGCATCTCATCAGCGACGAAGAGTACGAGAATGCGTTGCAGCTTTACAACCAGGCGCGTGAGGAGCGCAGTGCCGCCCAAGAGGCATTGGAAGTGGTGCGCGACGGTGTCTCCTCCTCCAACTCCAAATCCTCCTCCACGCTGGTGCGCGCCACCATCTCCGGTCTTATCCTCGACGTGCCCGTCAAGGTGGGCAACTCCGTCATCCAGGCCAACACCTTCAACGACGGCACCACCGTGGCCACCATCGCCAACATGAACGACCTCATCTTCACGGGCAAGGTGGACGAAACCTCCGTGGGAAGCCTGAAAGAGGGCATGCCTGTGACCATCACCATCGGGGCGTTGCAGGACTACACCTTTGACGCCACCCTCGAATATGTCGCGCCCAAAGCCGTGGAAAGCAACGGCGCCAACCAGTTCGAGATTCGTGCGGCAGTGAAGGCCTCCGACGACAAGACCATCCGCTCCGGCTACAGCGCGAACGCCCGCATCGTGCTACAACGCGTCGAAGACGCACTCTCCGTCCCTGAGAGTGCCTTGGAGTACGAGGGCGACGACACCTTTGTCTATGTCAAGACCGGCGAAGAGGGCAACTATGAACGCCGCAAGGTAACCACCGGCCTCAGCGACGGCCTCAACATTGAAATCAAAGAGGGCCTCAAAAAAGGCGAGAAGGTGAGGGGAAACAAGGTTGTGAACTATTAAATTATTAAATCATTAAATTATGAAATTATGATTTGTAGCAGTTTATCACAATCCCATAATTTAAAATCTTAAAATCTTAATATCTAATAATTTAATAGTTTAATAGTTTAATAACTTAATAATAAAAAAGGTTATGCGCAAGATAATACTGTCCCTGATGATATTTCTCCCTCTTTTTGCTATGGCTCAGGAGGGGGCGTGGACGCTGGACCGGTGCATACAATATGCTTTGGACCACAATCTTAGTGTAAAACAGGGTGACCTGAATGTGCAGCAGCAGCAGGTGAACTTGAGTACGGCGCGCAATGCCGTATGGCCGGCTGTCAGCGCGAGTGCCACACAAAGTCTGTCGTTTGGGCGCGGCATCTCCGAAGACAACACGTATGTAAGTTCCAACACGGCGAACACCTCTTTTGGCTTGGGTACCAGTGTCGATTTGTTCACGGGTTTGCGGACGAAGAGCCGCATTGACATGGGTAAACTTAATCTGGAGGCGGCCACTGCCGACTTGGAGCGGGCACGTCACGATGTGCGCGTCGCGGTGACGCAGGCCTATGTGCAGGTGCTCTACAACATACGCATCCACGAAGTGGCCTTGTCGCAAATTGCGATCGACTCGGTGCAGGTGGCGCGCATGGAGGCCTTGGCACAGGCAGGGCGGGCGAGTTCCGCCGAGGTTTATGCCCAGCGTTCCGCGCTGGCCCAGAGCCGCCTGACCTGCACGCAAGCCGCCAACAACCTGAAGCTTTCCCTGTTGGAGCTGAGCCAGCTGTTGGAGATTCCCTCTCCCGAGGGCTTTGCCGTGGTGATGCCGGAGACCTCTTCCATAGAGGGTGCCGCTATCCCTGCCGCCGAGTCGGTCTATGCCGACGCATTGCGCACCATGCCCTCGGTGCAGGCGGAGTCACTGCGGGTGGCTGTGGCCCAAAAGAACATCACCTTGGCCCAGAGCGGCTGGTATCCTTCCCTTTCGTTGAGCGGCGGCCTCTCCACCGACTACTATGCCCTTCTGGGGCACACAGGCCGTGGCTTTGGCGAGCAACTTAAGAACAACTTCAGCCCATATTTGGGCATCTCCCTCAATGTGCCCATCTTCGACCGGCTGGCCACGCGTGACAACGTGCGCAGCGCCCGACTGCAGCAGAGTGCGCAGGAATTGCAGCTTGAGACTGTTAAGAAGACGCTCTATAAGGAGGTTCAACAAGCCTACTACGGTGCCGTGGCCGCACGCGACAAATATGTGAGCAGCCGTGCCGCCGAGGAGAGTGCCCGCGAAGCTTTCAACGTGGTTACCGCCCGGTATGAGAACGGCAAGGCCAACATCACAGAGTTCAACGAGGCCAAACAGAACTATATGCAGGCCTCCTCCAACTGTGCGCAAGCACAGTACGAGTTTCTGTTTTATTTGAAGTTGATAGAACTGTTTAGAGGATAATGTTCAATTACTATTTTTTTTATTTTTGCATTCGTTAATTTAAAAACCCAAATATCATGTCAGCCAATATGTTTTTCCTGATTTTAGCTTTAGTCGTCGTATTCGTTGTATTCCTTGCAATATGCTATGTCAAGGCACCGCCAAAAGATGCGTTCATTATTTCCGGCCTGTCGCGCCAACCGCGAATCCTTATCGGAAAGGGCGGTTTCCGAATTCCGGGTCTGGAACGTGTGGACAAGGTCTTCCTGGGTCAAACTTCCGTTGATATCAAGACCACTACGCCTGTGCCCACCAACGACTTCATCTCCGTGGTGGTGGATGCCGTGGCCAAGATCCGCGTCATCAACACGCCAGACGGCATCCGGTTGGCCGCCAAGAACTTCCTCAATATGACGGAGAAGGACATCGCCATGCAGGTCAAGGACTCCTTGGAAGGCAACATGCGTGAAATCATCGGCACGCTCGACCTGAAGTCGCTCAACATCGACCGTGACGGTTTTTCCGACCAAATCGCCAAGAAAGCCGCTCCCGACATGGGCAAACTCGGCATCGAGATCATCTCTTGCAACATCCAGAACATCACGGACAACGAGGGGCTCATCAAGAACTTAGGTGCCGACAACACCTTCAAGATTCGCAAGGAGGCCGCCATCACCAAGGCGCAGGCCGAGCGCGACATTGCCATCGCCGAGTCGGAGGCTGCCAAGGAGGCCAACGACGCCCGCGTGCTCAACGAAACCATCATTGCCGAGAAGAACAACGAGTTAGCTGTCAAGGTGGCCAACCTCAAGGTGATTGAAGACACCCAGAAGGCCAAGGCTGATGCCGCATACGAGATCCAAAAACAGGAACAGCAGAAGACCGTCAATGTGAAGACGGTGGAGGCCGAGGCCACCAAGTCCATCCTCATGCAGGAGAAGCAGAAGGAGATCAACGCCGCTGCCGTGGAGGCCGAGACCGAGAAGGCCCGCAAGGAGCAGGAGCTCACCTCCGAGCAGGTCAAGATCCAGCAGAATCGTTTGGAGGCCGAAATCCAAAAGAAGGCCGATGCCGACAAGTACAACATGGAGATTGCCGCTGCCGCCGAGTTGGAGCAGCGCAAGCGCCAGGCCGAGGCTGAAGCCTACGAGGCCGAACAACGCGCCCGCGCGATCAAGGCCCAGGCCGAAGCCGAGCAGTTCCGCATGGAGCAGGAGGCCATCGGTCGCAAGAAACTGGCCGACGCCGATGCTTACGCCATCGAGCAGAAGGGATTGGCCGAAGCTGCCGCCATCGAGAAGAAAGGTCTGGCCGAAGCCGAGGCGATGCGCAAGAAAGCCGATGCCTTCAAGCTCTACGGCGACGCCGCCAAGGCTCAAATGGTCATCGACCGCCTGCCCGAAATCGCCCGCGCCGTGGCCGACCCCATTGGCGCCATCAAGGACGTGCGCATCTACGGCAACACAGGAGACGGCATTGCCCAAGTGTCAGGACAAGTGCCCGCCGTCATCAAGCAGACCATGGACACCGTGGCCGACGCCACAGGTGTGAACATGTCCAAAATCGTCGAACAATCCACCCTCGAAAACGCTGTGAAACGCACGGCCAAAAACGAAAACAATTCATAGCGACACGTTGCATAAGGCAATGATATAGTAGTTGACCCAAAGAGAGAATAACGACGTGGACTCAACATCGCACATTGTGTTCGCGGCACACTGTGCCGCACCCCAAAACTGAGGGTGACTAAAAAGTAGTCATCCTCTTTTTTTTTACATTTTTTTGCAAGATTGCAAGCTCGACTTTTGTGCTTTTCCATACTTTAAAAAAAAGATGGTTATTTTTCTGAAAAACAGAGAAATAACCATTGCT
>JAGCCZ010000059.1 GCA_017651425.1 Bacteroidales bacterium | reverse complement strand
TCTGGACCGTGTCTCAGTTCCAATGTGGGGGACCTTCCACTCAGAACCCCTAACCATCGTCGGCATGGTGGGCCGTTACCCCACCAACTACCTAATAATACGCATGCCCATCCCTAACCAATGAATCTTTACATGCAAGGCGATGCCGCCTCGCATGGCCATGGGATATTAGCAGCCGTTTCCAGCTGTTTTGTCCCGGTTAGGGGCAGGTTGCATACGCGTTACGCACCCGTGCGCCACTCGTGTACCTCACGTATTGCTACGCTCGGCCTTACCGTTCGACTTGCATGTATTAAGCCTGCCGCCATAGTTCATCCGGAGCCAGGATCAAACTCTCCATCCTAATTAATTTCTTTCTTTTCTTTTTTTGTCTGTCCCGACTTCATCGCTTGCGAATCTCAAAAAAATCCTTGAGTATTTGCTACATCTTTCCATTCTTTCAATGAACATCCCCAACTGTCTTTCCTCTCCCCCTTCTGCACCGCGGGACTCGTCCCGTTTCCCTCTCAATTGGGACCGCAAAAATACACTTTTTCCAATACACTGCAACTACCCTGACGTACTTTTTTTCATTTTTTTGATAGAATTTTTATAACTATCTGATACACAGTTTGAAAAAATTTCATTTTTTTGTTTTTTTTGATGTACACAGGCAAAAAACGGCCTTTTTACACCCCTTTTGGGGCACTTTTTGGAGGACCTTGGAAGGACTGTTTCGGAACTTTTCGGAGAATTCGTGAAAAAAACACGCAAAACCGACATGGGAGAGGGTCTCTTTTGCGGGACAACTTTCAAGTGCCCGGGCTAGGGATTGCAGCGGTTACGAGCGTGCGGGAAAGAGAGTGCGGGGGAGCGAGTTTGAGCGGAAAGCCCGACCCCTGCGCGGGCGGGACGCGGGCGGCAAGGCAGGGGGAGCCCCCAAATGATAATTATATTCATGTTCTGCAAACCCACCACCGCAACTGACTACAGGCATGAATCTGCCACCCTGTTCAGGGAAAGTACGGTTTCAGGTTTCATACTTGAACCATCATAAAATATCTGAATTATCTCCTTGAATCTTGTAAATATCCTGTCTGCATATTTCTGTTCCGCGGGCATATAGTTGTCCCGCAGACTACGCAGATTAACGCAGATTATCACACCGTTTTTTTTTGCAAGACTTAAAGGAATAATTCCGTAGAATTATTGTATATATAATATTGATTATATGGTTTCATTACAGTTTTTTGTATTTTTGCATCCCTTAAAATAACAGTCTTATGAGAAAATTCCTCTTGACCCTCGGCATTCTCTGCATTGCCTGCACGGCTTTCACCCAATCCGTTCTGTGGCGCGTGAGCGGGCGCGACATCCAGTCGCCCTCCTACCTCTATGGCACCATCCATATCCAGGACAGCCGCGTGTTCTCCTTCGACAGCACCGTATGGCGCTGCTTCAACAGTTGCGAGGCCCTCGCCGTGGAGGTGCTGCTCGACCGCGTGGACTACAAGGCTGTGCGAGAGAAGATGATGATGCCTCAAGGCCAGTCGCTCGTCAAGATGCTCTCGAAGGAGGACTTCGCCATTCTCGACAGCCTATGCAAGGCCAAGATGGGTGTGGGAGCCCTGTTTTTGAGCAATATGAAGCCCTTCTTCCTGTCGAGTGCCCTGCAGCAGGCCGACCTCCCCAAGGAGGAGCCGCTCGCCTTGGACCTCTTCTTCCTCCAACAGGCCCGCAACCGCGGGATGTACTGCTACGGGCTGGAAGAGTATATGGACCAAATCAAGGCCACCGACGCCATCTCTATTGACGACCAGCTGAAAATCCTGCGCCAGACACTGCACGAGACCGCCGATGTGGCCGCCAGCTTCGACAGCCTGGTGCTCGCCTACCTCGCCTTCGACATGTCCATGATTGCCGAATTGCTGGCCGACACCACCCTGCCCGACAACTTCGACAAAGTGCTGGTTGACAAGCGCAACAAAACGATGTACAAGGGGTTCCGCAAGATAGCCAAAAAGCAACACGTGTTCTGCGCCGTGGGCGCGGCCCATCTGCCGGGCGACAAGGGGCTGATCGGTCTCCTGCGCAAGAAGGGCTACACCGTGGAGCCCGTGACCTTTGAATGGAGAGCGGTACACTGACGTTATCCTGTTATTATTCTTGAATCTAAAAAACTGATGAAAAAGATCCTTATCTGCCTGTGCCTGATTCTGACAGGAGTCTTATGCCTTGTGGCGTTGGGAGCCTCCGAACGGAAAGCTCCGAGAAAGTCACCCATAAAAGGACCGGAAGGCACCATTTACTATAACATCACCTGGCCTAAAGGGTTCAACACGGCCACCGACCGTTGTCCGATGGTCATCTTGATGCACGGGATCTTCGCCAGCCAAGGTGTCAACCCGATGCCAGCACTCGCCAAAGAGCTGGCCAAGGCGGGCATCGCCTCCATCCGCTTCGACTTCGACGGGCATGGCAAGAGCCACGGGCGGATGCAGGACATGACCATTGAGAAGGAGCTTGCCGACGCGCGCGCCGTCTGGGACTACGTGAGTCGCCTGCCCTGCGTGGACGGCATCGGCCTCCTGGGACACTCGCAGGGCGGGGTGGTCGCCTCGATGACGGCGGGACGATTGGCAAACGAAGGTCATGCTCCCGACGGGGTGGTGCTCATCGCCCCGGGCTCTGTGGTCAAAGACGCTTGCCAAGCCGGTAAGTTCTTCAATGCACGCTTCGACCCCACCGACCCGCCGGAGTTCGTCCGCTGCCTGGTTTTCATGAAGTTAGGCCGCGAATACCTGCTGACCACACAACAGTTGGACATCTACGGGACGGCAGCCGCCTACCAAGGGCCCGTCCTCCTGCTGCACGGCAGCCGCGACGGCATCGTGCCGATGTGGTGCAGCGAAAAGTTCCTGGAGGCATACGGCGACCACGCGACCCTGCAGGTGGTGGAGGGCGAGAACCACACCATCACGCGCCACCGGAAAGAGGTGGTGGCGAGCACAGTGGGGTTTTTCAAGAAGGTTTTCGGGAAATGAAAAAAAAATATCGATAAACTGCAACCATTTCACTTTTTTGTATCCTTTATTCAAATAAAGGATATATTTGCAACGTCATTTAGCCAATCTATGATTCAAGGACTTCTCATTTAGATTGGCAGTAGCGAAAAGAGATCGTATTTTGAAGTCCTGTTGTGAAATGAGCTATGGAAAAAGTGATACACTTACTGCTGATCATTGCCACCATGATTCCGTTCGGATGTGCATACGCGCAAAGCGATCCCCATGAGCGGCACATTGACAGTCTATGCCAGTCTGGTCTCTTCGACGAGGCATATCAATACGCCAAACAGCGTTGGCAGGGACTTCCGGCTGACAAAAGTCGGACTTACAAGGATGCCACCTTCGATTATTACAGGACAGCCTATATGCTTGAAATGGCATACAGGTACCAAGAAAACTTCGAGGAGGCGTTGAAGCTCAATGAAGAGATGCAGACCTTGATGAAGCCGGCAACCGATTATTTTGCCATCCGCAACAAGATTGTCTGCTACTCTGGTTTGGGGAATTATAAGAAAGCCGCCGAAAACAGGGCGCTGTTGTACAAAGCGCACAAAAAGAACAAACTGCCGTGCGAGTACGAGCTCTGCCACTATTACAACTTCGATTTTTTCAAGATAGACACGCTGAACATCTGGGGTTACGAATGGTACGACGAGTTGCCGAAAAACCGTTTCTCCACCAGTTTCACCAAGGTGGTCTATTACGTTTACAGCACCAATCCCGACGGCAGTGACAAAGACCAGCTGTACCGCCTGCATTTGATTATGTTTCATGGTACAGACATGCCTTTCGACTACATCATGACGAGATACATCTCAACGGAGAACAGCGAAATACGGAGCTCCATGTACGAATACACCTACAAGGAGAACATTGATTACGAAAAGCTGCACAATGACGTAATCGAGATTGTCAAGGGAGGCAAGAAAACCAATACTCAAAATAGTTCTCGTTACAGAGCATTTGAGGTTTTCACCCCCGATTCGGTCGGCGTATCTGCAGAAGCCGTTGAGCCACGGGCGAAAACCGAATTCGTCTCCACGGAGCCTTACCAGGAATTCCAACTTTTCTATGGACACTACGAGCATCTGAACATCTCGCTGAGTGGGGCTGTCAGGTCGGTTGAGCAGACCGAAGTGCTGGAACACGGCAAGGATCTTTGGGCCAAACAGCAGACGTGGCATTTTTTGCGCAATGGAAATTTGTGCATAAGTCAGGTCGAAAAGTTATTCCTGAAAGATTCCTTGGTTTATGATCTCAACAACGCCCGTCCTTTGTCTGAGGAGGATTATGATTCCACCGCATTTGTGGCCAAATACTACCTTGATGCTTCCGGAGCTCTAAAGCAAGTGATGTTGGGCTCTGTTGGTCGAGATATTAATTTCGAATATGACAAAAACGGGCATCTGACCAAGATGTCAACCTATTATCGGAAATTTGACGGCTTAAGCGAAAAGGTGATTACGTTAAATGACGAGGGAAAACCTGTACGGGTGGAAGAGTTTAACTATAAGGATGAATTGAAAAGCAGGGCTTGTCCATCCGACCTTGGGCACCACGGGGAAAAGAGTGTCGGCATCGTCGATTGCTATTGCTATGATGAGCGGGGCAATCTGGTGGCGCATCAAATGAACAATGGCAAAACAGTGCAATGGATGGATGCTTTTGTGTATGACAGCTTGGACAATATGATTTTCAAGGGTCGCTGTAACGGCTATAAGGGAGACAACAACACTTGTAAATGCAAAGGCTTTAGCGCAAGTTGTAGGTATGAATATGACGATCGGCATAATATGATCCGCGATTATTCCATCGGGGATTGGAAGCCCAGCGGATGGGACAATTATTACCAGTATGACAGCGCCGGGAAGGAGATTGAATGCAAGGATTATGATGTGAAAGGCACGCAGCGGACTTTAGACCGTCATATCCAAACCACTTACGATTCCGCTGGAAGAATGGTGAAAAAGGAGGCCTTGGTCGGGGAATTTAGGATCAACGAGTCCTTTTTCGACTACAAAATGGCCGTTTTGGAAGAATGGTCGTATGACGAGCACGGCAATTTAGTGGAGCATGCCGGTTATCAGACAAAAGCCAATCCGTTCAGGATTGTCCGCTACCAATATGAATACGACCAGCAGGGGAATTGGGTAAAGCGCGTGCGATACGAGGGAGACGGTGATGATTCGATGACCGCAACGGAGGTCGTGTGGCGCAAGATCGAATATTACGAGTAGCGCGCCACCAACACGGAGCCGGAAGTTACCGCAGGCATTAAAATAATCTAAATTATCCACTTGAATCTTGTAAATATCCTGTCTGCGTATTTCTGCGAGTTCCGCGGGCATATAGTTTCCCCACAGACCACGCAGATTATCACACCGTTTTTTTTTGCGTCATATAATTATTTATCGTATCTTTGCTGCAAATTCATAGACAATGAACGAGATCACAGCTTCTCAAACAGTCCATTGGCTGAACCGTTTCCGTATGGCTTTGGTGGTTCTGCTGCCGCTTTCTGCATTGCTGACACCCAAGGATCCTTCAGTGTATCTGTCAAAATGGGGTGTTGCCGCCGTGACATTATACACTTTGGGCTGTTTGAGCATCTTTTATGGGGACTTTTTGAGAACAAAATGGAAAATAGTTGACGATAACGCCATCAAGGAAAACAATATAGCCAACTGGTTGTTTGCAACGGGAATTATCGGGTATCTTGTTGTATGCAGCTTAGTGAAAGACCATTATTTGTCACGATTGGTGCTTTTGGAACCCCTTTTTGAGGGCGGACTGATAGCATTTCCTTCCATATTGCTCATCCGGTATATTACACGAGCCATTTGCGAAGCACGATGGGAAAAATTCACTGGAATACACACCGTATTGAACAAAATAGCTGGATACTCCTTACTGTTCTTCATTCCTCTAAAAACATTGGGAATTCGATTGTTTTGGCTCAACGATTCCATATCATCATTCGATGATTGGGTATTATTTGGTACATATTTTATCGGAATTTTTTGGCTCATCTACCTCATCGCGTCTGTTGAGGAGCTGATTATCGCTGTCATTATGAAAGAGCGGTTCGATCCGTTCCGGAAAAGCATCTTCTGCAAAAGCCAGCGGTAATTCAATTTTTTTGATAGTTACCGCAGACTTTAAAAAATCTGAATTATCCCCTTGAATCTTGTAAATATCCTGTCTGCGTATTTCTGCGAGTTCCGCGGGCATATAATTGTCCCGCAGACCACGCAGATTAACGCAGATTATCACACCATTTTTTGCAAGACTTAAAGGAACAATTCCAGCCGTAAAAAAATAACCCAGCGGTAACCCGTAAAAAAAACAGGTTACCGCAGACTTTCATTTTCGATAAATCACTGATAATCTGAAATGTGACATCCTTTCAATACGTGATATAAATCACATTCTTATCCCGCCTTTCCGCCTCAAGGGGTTCCAGCCCAATGTCGGCGCGGTGACGGTTTATCTCCGCCGTGTCCGCAGGAGTCAGGTCGTCCGAACAACCATATTGGCCATAATAGCTCTTCCCCCTGCCGGTGCGCATCAGGTAGAAGTCGTAAGTGTGCGCGTACGATTCCGGGCTGCCCTGTCCGCTCTCCAAAAGCTTGCGTGAACGCGGATACTCCACCTCGAACCAATAATCCGGGTCGGCTGAATAGAGGTGGCGGCCTAAGAGAAATTTGGCGAAAAAGTCCAAGGAAAGCACGTCCTCGATTTCAGGATAGTCCGCCCGAAGCTGCGCAATGGACGCTTTCAGAATAGAGTCCTTGAATGCCAGCATCCGGACCTCCAACTCGTGGTCAAGTCCCGGCATATCCGACAGCTTGATGGCCATCTGGTCCATCTGTTGCAGTTCCCACAGCTTTCTGCGCACCTGCCACTCGTTGTATGAATACAGACCGCACTCCGCTTGCTGGTATTCGGCCAGCTTGCGCTGGTGTAGCAGCGTGTCGCCTGCAAAATAGGCCCGACGGTAAGGAAGGCTGAAGTCATGAGCCTCCATTTGGCGATCGTAGAATGCCGTATCGTAAAGGGCGACCGCCTCCGCATAACGGCCGAACACAGCAAGCATATCAGCATAGTTGCGCGCACCCCAGGAAGGGCGGAAATACTCGGGAAATTGCTGCAACCGCTGCCTGTTCTCCTCGTAACGGACAAGAATCTCCCGCATGGCTACCGAGTCCTTCGTCCGATTTTCTGCCCAACTGAACTCACTGTAAAGATTGTTCATCTCCATCTTGATACGGTAATACTCTTTCAACCTCGGTGAAAGAACGGGTTCCTGTGCCTGAACAACCAAGCACAAAATTGTGATAACCAGAATGTTTGTAATCTTTTTCATTGTTTTGGGGTTTTAATGATACTTTCGTTGTATAATGACATTTTCGTTATAATCAATTCTACCAAGCTCTTGCCCCTTACGGGGCTGTTTAGGGAATAAGTTTTTGAACATTAAGGGAGATTACGGAAAGATTATGGGGTTTCGGAAACGCTGACCTGATAGATTTGCGGCACATCGCCCGTCACAACTACATTATAATGCTCCTCCTGCTTTGTATCGGGCGCTTTGTCGTAGAACTCCACGGGATCGCCATATTGAGTGGAGAGCCAGGACTGGGACTCTAATACGTTAGGTTGGGAAACCTCATCGGTATGTTGGGAATGCTTTTTGGCATGACGGACAACTCTCTTTGCCTTGACGTTTTCTGTCGGAACAGTCACTTCTTTATCGGAATATTCGGAATGCGACTGCGAAACCTCAGCGGTAACCACCACATTTTCCATAAACGAAGGAATGTTTTTAGAGGAGGCGAGCAGCGAATTGCCCACAACAAGGAATGCCGACATCGGAATCACGGAAAGATAACGCATCCAACTGCGACGGCCTGGAACGGTTGCCATCATCATGCGAATGCGACTTTTGACAGCGGTGGCACTGAACGAATGGACGGGAGACAAATGGTTTTGATGTCGAATCTGTTTCAAAATCAGATCGAAATAGTCATTACGGGGAACATTCGAATGGATGACTGCCGCGTCGGCCGCATACTCGTGCTGAGACTTGAGCGCAGACTTATACGCCCACACGAAAGGATTGAACCAGCATATCACTCCAAGAAGTTCAACAAAAAGAATATCCAGCGTGTGCCACTGTTGGGCGTGCGCTGCCTCGTGACGCAGCACCAAATCCAGTTCATCGAGTTTAAATGTGGTAGAATCTACCACAACATAATGGAAAAAGGAAAAGGGAACTTTCTGTTCAGGATTATCAATAACTTTCAAACCCTTCATTTCAATGTAATGCTTTCCAACGATCTGCTTTAAGACCTTAAACAATCTCAAAATGAACAAGATAAAGAAAAGCACAAGCCCTGTCACATACAATATCATCCCAAAAGGAATGGCTGGAGCTTCCGTAACCGTTGTCAAAAAGGATTGAGTATTCGGCATTAGGGGTTGTACAGGAACACTGAACTTTATAAAAGGAAGCAAAGAAGAAAACATCAAAGAAAACAAAAGATAAGCGCGATTAAGCTGATGATACTTCTCCTTACGTAGAAAGAGCAAGTAGCAGAGCAGAAACAGTCCGCTCGACAACACTATAATTCCGAAATCTACCAGCTTGAACATGGAATTGCGATTTGTGACTCGTGATTTGTGATTTAGGATTTAAGACTTTGTTTCGCCTTTTGGACCAGTCGTTCGAGTTCCTGCAACTCCTGGTCAGAGATGGGGTGGTCGGCCGTGAAAGCGGAGACCAGCGAGGAGAGGGAGTTGTTGAAATAGTGGCTGACCACGCGGCCGAGCAGACTGCGGGAGTAGTCTTCTTTGGAAATGAGCGGGTAGTAGCGGTTCGCCTTGCCGAAAGTCTCGTGCCCGACATAGCCCTTGCGTTCCAACGCCTTCACAACAGAGAGCGTAGTGTTGTACGGCGGCTTCGGCTCGGGTATCTCGCTCATGATGTCCTGCGCGAAACCTTGTCCCAACTTCCAGATTATCTGCATAATAGCCTCTTCCGAGGCAGTAAGTTTCTTCAATGTTACCATATCTGTTTATTTTACGGCGGCAAAGATAACGAATTTTTCGTTACAAAACGAAAAACAAAATAAAGCAAACCCCAAGGGGATTCAAGTCATAACTTGGAATTTCGTATTTTTGCCGCCTCAATTTTAGAAGCTTTGTGGAAGTATTAGACAAAACCAAAGAACTGGAAACCAAGGATATAGGCAGCCTATTATGGATGTATGCCCTGCCCTCCGTCATCAGCCAGATTATCGCATCCGTCTATAATATTGTGGACCGGATCTTCATCGGGCACGGCGTGGGCGCCATGGCCATTGCCGGCCTCGCCATCACGATGCCCATTATGAACATCGTACACGCATTCGGCTCGCTCATCGGCGTGGGCTCCTCCGCCCGTATGTCAATCGTGCTGGGGCGTAAGGATGTGAACTGGGCCGAGAAGATCCTGGGCAACAGTATGATATTCACCATCGTGCTGGGCGCCCTATTCGTGTCGTGCGGCTACCTGTTTATGGACCGCATCCTGACCAGCTTCGGCGCCACAGCACAGACCCTCTCCTACGCGCGCGAGTATTTGCTCATCGTGCTGCCGGGAATGTTCTTCACCACGATGACCTTCAACCTCACCGGCCTGATCCGCGCCTCGGGCTATCCGATGAAGTCGATGTTCATTATGGTGGGCGGCGCGGTGCTGAATATGATTCTGGACCCCATCTTCATCTTCGGGATGCACTTGGGCATTGCCGGCGCGGCCTGGGCCACCACCATCTCGATGACCACCACCGCCATCATAGCCGTGCTGCACTTTGTCCAACCCTCCTCGTTCATCCGCTTCAAAGCCCACGGATGGCAGCCCAAGGGGTATATTTTCCGCAACATCACCCTCATCGGGATGAGCCCGTTCCTGATGAACGTGTGCGCCTCCTTCGTGGTGGCGATGCTCAACAACCAGCTGTTGCACTACGGCGGCGACTTCGCGGTGGGCACCTACGGCATCGTGAACACCTTTGGCAGTCTGATGGTGATGCTCATCCTCGGCATCTGCCAGGGTATGCAGCCCATCGCCGGCTACAACTACGGCGCCGGCCACGCCGACCGGCTCAAACACGTCTATATGCTGACGATGAAGATCTGCGTCCTCGTCGGGCTGGTCGGGAGCGTCATCTCCTGCCTCTTCCCCGTCACGATGGTGAAGATCTTCACCAGTGATCCGGAACTCCTCCGCATCGGCAAGCCCGCCATGCGCTTCTTGATGGTGATGTTCCCGCTCATCGGCTTCACCATCGTCAATTCCAACTTCTTCCAGTCTATCGACAAGCCCTGGATCGCCATTGTGACCAGCCTGTCGCGGCAACTCATCTTCCTGCTGCCGTTAGCCTACATCGTGCCGGTGCTGTTCGCCAAAGCCGGACTGAACGGGCTCACGGGCATCTGGGCCGCCTGCACCATCTCCGATGTGATGGGCGCGGTGCTCGCCGCCATCCTGCTCTTCTCGCAGCGGAAGATCTTCACCGATGTCACCCCGCACGAACGCAAGGTGCGGAAAGAGGCGGGACCGGAGAGTTGAGAGTTAAAAGTTAAGAGTTGAGAGTTGTAGAGCCGCGCGGCCACAAAATTGCGGGGTAGTAATATGAGAGACTTTAGACTTTAGACCACAGACCACAGACCGTAAAACGTAAATCGCACACCGCACATCGCACAAGAAAATAAAAGTGTAATTTTGCAGCCTTGATAATTCATAAACACCCATACTATGAAAGGAATCGTTCTCGCCGGGGGCTCCGGCACCCGGTTGTATCCCATCACCAAAGGCGTGAGCAAACAATTGCTGCCCATCTATGACAAACCGATGGTCTATTACCCCATCTCAGTGCTGATGTTGGCCGGCATTCGTGACATTCTGCTCATCTCCACGCCACAAGATCTTCCCGGCTTCAAACGTCTGTTAGGTGATGGCAGCGACTATGGCATCAACCTCCAGTATGCGGAGCAGCCCTCCCCTGACGGTCTGGCCCAGGCCTTCATCATTGGCGAGGAGTTCATCGGCGACGACTGCGCCTGCCTCGTCTTGGGCGACAACATCTTTTACGGCAGCCATTTTACCGGAAAACTGCTCGATGCTGTCAAAGCTGCTGAGGAGGACCAAAAGGCCACCGTTTTCGGTTATTGGGTCAACGACCCCGAGCGCTACGGTGTCGCCGAATTCGACAAAGAGGGCAACTGTCTCTCCATCGAGGAGAAGCCCGCCCATCCCAAAAGCAACTATGCCGTCGTAGGACTCTATTTCTACCCCAACAAAGTGGTGGAGGTGGCCAAGCACATCAAGCCATCCGCGCGTGGCGAGCTGGAGATCACCACTGTCAACCAGGAATTCCTCAAGGACGGCGAACTCAAGGTGCAGCTGCTGGGCCGCGGTTTTGCCTGGCTCGACACCGGCACCCATGACTCCCTTGCCGAGGCCACCAATTTCGTGGAGACCATCGAGAAGCGCCAGGGACTCAAGATCGCCTGCCTTGAAGGCATCGCCTTCCGCAAAGGCTGGATTACCGCTGACCATCTCCGCGAAATCGCCACCCCCATGGCCAAGAACCAGTATGGGCAGTATCTGCTGCAGTTGGTGGAACGAGAAGAATAAGTCCCAAAATCAAAAATCAAAACCTAACCCCTAAAACCCATCCCCTAAAATGAATATCGCCGTTGCCGGCACAGGATACGTCGGCCTTTCCATTGCAACCTTATTATCGCAGCACCACCATGTGGAGGCTGTGGACATCATCCCCGAGAAGGTGGAGATGATCAACAACAAGAAATCACCCATCCAAGACGAATATATAGAGGATTTCCTGGCCCACAAGTCGTTAGACCTGCATGCCACGCTTGATGCGGCCGCCGCATACCGGCAAGCCGATTTTGTGGTCATCGCGGCGCCCACCAACTACGACAGTGTCAAGAACTTCTTCGACACCTCAGCCGTGGAGAGCGTCATCCAGTTGGTGCTTGAACACAACCCCAAAGCCGTGATGGTCATCAAATCGACCATCCCTGTGGGTTTCACGGAAAGCGTGCGCCAGAAATACAACACCAAGAACATCCTTTTCGCCCCGGAGTTCCTGCGTGAGAGCAAGGCGCTCTACGACAACCTCTACCCGTCGCGCATCATCGTGGGACACGATCAGGACAACCCTTTCCTGACTGAAAAGGCGCACCAGTTCGCCGCCCTCATCAAAGAGGGTGCTGTCAAGCAGGACGTGCCCGTGCTTTTCATGGGCACCACCGAGGCCGAGGCCGTGAAGCTCTTCGCCAACACCTACCTCGCCCTGCGCGTCTCCTACTTCAACGAACTCGACACTTACGCCGAAATCAAGGGCCTCAACACGCAGCACATCATTGAGGGTGTCTGCCTTGACCCCCGCATCGGCGACCATTACAACAACCCCTCCTTCGGCTACGGCGGATACTGCCTGCCCAAGGACACCAAACAGCTGCTCGCCAACTATGCCGACGTGCCCGAGGACCTCATCCGCGCCATCGTTGATAGCAACCGCACCCGCAAGGATTTCATTGCCGACCAAGTGCTCAAGATGGCTGGCTACTACGACTACTACAACCGCGGTGACTACGATGCCCAAAACGAGCGCAAATGCGTGGTCGGCGTCTATCGCCTCACCATGAAGAGCAACAGCGACAACTTCCGCCAAAGCTCCATCCAAGGTGTCATGAAGCGCATCAAGGCCAAGGGTGCCACCGTCATCATCTACGAGCCCACCCTCGAAGACGGCGCCACCTTCTTCGGCAGTCTCGTGGTCAACAACCTCGACGAGTTCAAAAAACAAAGCCAAGCCATCATCGCCAACCGCTACGACAGCGACCTTGACGACGTGGCCGAGAAGGTCTATACGCGCGACATTTTCAAAAGAGACTAATCCTTGTGTGGACATTACCAAACACAAAACTTTCAAACCCATGGTCATTGCTCTTGTAAAGGAAACCAAGTCTCCTGTTGACAACCGGGTGGCGCTCACGCCGGCACAGATGGCGCAGCTGCAACGCGACTACCCAAACGACAGGTTCGTGGTGCAGGCGAGTGACACACGGTGCTTCACAGACGACCAATACCGTGCGGCAGGCATCGATGTGGTGGACGACATGTCAACCTGCGATGTGCTGATGGGCATCAAGGAGGTGAATATAGGGACACTATTGCCTCGCAAGCACTATTTCTTCTTCGGCCACTTTGCCAAGATGCAGTCTTATAATCTGCCATTAGCCAAAGCCTTGGTAGAAAAGGGAATCACCTTCACGGATTACGAGTATTTGGTGGATGAAGCGGGGCGTCGTGTCTGTGCGTTTGGCTGGTGGGCCGGCATTGTGGGAGTCTATTACACTTTACGCGGCTACGGCTTGCGCCACCATCTCTATGAATTGCCCAAACCCGACCGCACCTTCACTTTAGAGCGACTCACGCAACTGCTCCTGTCTATCAAGTTGCCCGCCGTCAAGCTGCTTGTCACCGGCATGGGCCGCGTGTCGCAAGGCGCGCAGCACATCCTGAAGCAAATCGGCGTGCAACGTATGACAGAAGAGGAGTTTCTGCAAGCCACAAATGTGGAATCCCTCACCTACTGCGTGGCCGATGCCGACCGTCTGGTGGCTCGCGCCGATGGCGGCGACTTCAGCTGGGAGCATTTCACGCACCATCCTGAAATGTATCGCAGCGACTTCATGCGGTGGGGTCGCGCTGCCGACCTGCTGCTCTGCGCCCACTTCTGGGCCCCCGAAGCACCCGTTTATCTCAGCGAGGCCGACTTGGCCGACCCGACACTCCGAATCCGGATGATCGGGGATGTGACCTGCGACATCAAGGGCAGCATCCAATCCACGCTCCGCGCCGCCACCCACGACGCGCCCTACTACGACTACAACCCGGCCACCTGCCAGGAGGAGCCGGCCTTTTCTCGCGAAGGCAACATCACCGTCATGGCAGTGGACACCTGCCCCAACGCCCTGGCCATCGACTCCAGCTCCTTTTTCGGCGACGCACTTGTGAACCATGTGCTCCGTCCCCTGCTCAACCGCACGACATCCGATGTCATTGACGGCGGCACCATCCTGCGGGCAGGAAAATTGACCCGAAAATTTGACTATCTGAAAAATTGGATTGAACCGTAATATAAGACTTTCCTTGAGCAGTCCCGAAGGGACAAGACGCACGAAGTGCAAGTAACCCCACACAAGCGACGAAGAAGCGCAGTGTGGAGCCGTGAGGAGGAAACCCGCAAATCGCAAATCGCACACCGCAATGACCACTTTGAGAGAAAAAACCATAGCCGGAATGTTCTGGAGCGGAATCGGCAAGTTCGGTTCCGTGGGGCTCTCGTTTGTCTCCAACATGGTGTTGGCGCGGTTGTTGATGCCCGCCGATTTCGGTTGCATTGCGATGCTCCATATCTTCATTGCCGTCTCCACTGTCTTTGTCTTTTCGGGCTTCGGCTCCGCCTTGGTGCAGAAGAAGGAGCCTTCGCACACCGACTTCACCTCGGTCTTTTATTTCAATCTTGTCGTCTCCTTGCTGTTCATCGGGATATTATACCTTTGCGCGCCCGCCATCTCACGCTATTATGAAATGCCCCTGCTCACCAAGGTGCTGAGAGTGCAAAGCTGGGTGCTGCTCATCCAGGCATTCTCGATGGTTCAGTCTTGTCAGCTGCAAAAGCAACTCCGTTTCAAGGAGCTGTCCATTCGGAACATCGTGGCCACATTTGTGGGCATGGTTGTTGCCATCACCATGGCACTGCTCGGATGTGGCATCTGGAGCTTGGTGGTGTCGCAGCTGATCACCGCGCTCGCCAGTGTGCTGCTATTATGGAAGATGAGCGACTGGCGGCCCACCCTTGAATTCAGTCTCGTCTCTTTGAAGGAGCTGTTCGCCTTCGGCGGACTGATGGCGTTATCCTCCTTGGTGGAAACGGTCTATACGAACCTGCAGAGCCTCATCATCGGCAAGCTCTATTCGGCCACCGACCTCGGCTACTACTCGCAGGGGCGCAAGTTGGAGTCGGTGCCCACTGAATCGCTGTCGCAGATTGTCAACCAGGTCTCCTTCCCCGTTTTTGCGGCGATGCAGGATGACCGGGTGCGCCTGCTTAGCGCGGTGCGGCGCAACATCAAAGCCATCACCTACCTCAATTTCCCTTTGATGGCATTGATGATAGCCGTGGCGAAACCTTTGATACTTCTGTTATACGGGGCGCAATGGGAACCCTCGGTACCCTTTTTCCAGATTCTTTGCATCTCCAGCATGATTTACACGCTCAACACACTGAACACCAATGTCATCAAGTCGCTCGGCAAAAGCAACATCTTCTTTGTGGTGCAGTTGGTGAAGCGGCTCATCGGCATCGGGCTCATCTTTTTGGGTGTCCGTTTCGGCATCTACGGGTTGCTGTGGGCGGTAACCTCGGTGGGTTATATCAGCTTCATCATCAACGCTTTCGT
The DNA here is from genome assembly GCA_017651425.1 of Bacteroidales bacterium. Lineage (GTDB taxonomy): Bacteria > Bacteroidota > Bacteroidia > Bacteroidales > WCHB1-69 > F23-D06. Next base: position 593 of record JAGCCZ010000059.1, on the reverse strand, counting down.
AAACAAGAAACTGATAAACTACGGCATTTGGAGCCAAGTGAAAGATGTGGGGTTCTGTTATCTGCTGGCGGCGTTGTTGGCCGTGGCGGTCTATTTCGGCGGCCAACTGCTGCCCTTCCATCCTTACATTGTGATGGCGTTGCAAATCATCGCCTATGTGGCGCTCTATTGGCTCATCTCCGTCCTTTTCAAGATGGAGGCGTACGAGACGTACAAGGAGATTGTGTTGCAGAAGGTGAGGAGGAGATAGATAATAGTTAAGAGTTAATGGCTAATAGCCTCGGAGAGATACGACAACCATTTTTCACAAAGCTTTGCACACCTGACGGTGCGCGGGAAAAAGCTACTCGTTTGTGTCAAACGGCAGGCCGTAGGTCTGCGGGTGTCGGTAGCAAAGGCGGCACACGAACACACACGCACGCCGTAGGTGTGCGGGCGCGGGTCAGGCTCCCGCAGGACACTGCTGCAGACATGGCCTTTATTTTTTATCGGTGGAGTTCAGCCCGGAAGATCTAAATATCGAAGATCTAAATATCAGAGGATAGAAATATAGGTGCATCTCCTCGTCAACGTTATCCAACACGATATTCCAC
>JAGCCZ010000058.1 GCA_017651425.1 Bacteroidales bacterium | reverse complement strand
GGGCGGAAAATCGCCGACCTCGTGGAATCGCACAAGGGCACTTCCTTTCCCGCGTTCGACCTCTCCCCGTACCCCGCGGGCACGTACATTGTGAAAATCAATTTCGAGAGAGGAGTGAGTGTGACAAGGAAGGTGGTGAAACGTTGAGATTCGAAGTAAACAGTAGTCAATAATTAACAAATCTCAAATATGAAAAAACTAACGTATGTAACAATTCTATTGGCCGTGGGTGTGATGACGCTCTGCGGTTGCAAAAAGAAAGAGGTCGTCACAGCCGGCGACCAGAAAATGACCATCCGCACGCAGCAGGTGCATTCCGAGGATGTGGACCAGACCTACGAATACACCGCCATCGTGGAGGCCAATGCCGTCAACAACATCGCCCCGCTCACCGGCGGCCGCATCGACAAGATCTATGTCGAGGTCGGCGACCGCGTGGCCAAGGGCAAGGTGCTTGTGCAGATGAACGAGAACAGCCTCAAACAGTCCAAGTCGCAACTCGACAACCTCAAGTCCAGCTTCCAGCGCATCGACGAACTCTACAAGGTGGGCGGATGCTCCAAGTCGGACTGGGATGCTATGAAGACCCAGCTGGATGTGGCGCAGACCACCTACGACAACCTGTTGGAGAACACCCGTCTCATCAGCCCCATCTCCGGCGTGGTGACGCAGCGCAACTACGACAGCGGCGACCTCTTCGGCGGTCTGCCCGTGGTGCAGGTGCAGCAGATCACCCCTGTGAAGATGAATATCAACATCTCGGAAACCCTTTTCAAAAAGGTGAAGGTGGGCACGCCGGTGAGCATCCAGGTGGACGCTTACGGCGATGAGGTCTTCAATGGCCGCATCAGCCTGATCTATCCGACGATGGACGGTGCCACGCACACCTTCCCCGTGGAGGTGACCCTTGCCAACACCGACAGCCGCGTGCGCCCGGGTATGTACGCCCGCGTGACCATCAACTTCGGCACCCAGAAGCATGTGGTGGTCCCCGACGAGGCCATCTTCCGCCAACAGGGCTCCGGCAACCGCTATGTCTATGTCTATAAAGATGGTAAGGTCTCCTTCAACCAGGTCGAAATCGGCCGCCACCTCGGCAAATCCTACGAACTCCTCTCCGGCAACGTCCAGGACGGCGACCTCGTGGCCACCACCGGCCTGGCACGTCTGAAAGATGGTCTGGAAGTCAATGTTGAAGGGAAATAATTCCTTGAGCAGTCTCGAAGAGACAAAACGCACGCAGTGCAAGTAACCCCATACAAGGCGGAGCCGCAGTGTGGGGATTTAGAGCAGCCCCGATAGGGGGCAAGAGCTCGGTAGCCCAAGGTAAGACCGCAGGCCGCCACCCTGGGATAGAACGAATAATTTGAAATATTGTAAAATATGAGTTTATATCAGAAATCAGTTGCAAGACCCATTATGACGGGCTTGATATACATCGCCGTCATCATCATCGGCATCTTCTCCTTGACCAAATTGCCGGTGGACCTTTTCCCGCATATGGACAGCAACACCATTATGGTGCTCACCGTCTATGGCGGCGCGAGCGCGGAGGATATCGAGGACAACGTGTCCAAGCCTATCGAAAACGTGCTCAACACCTTGAGTGACCTCAAGCACATCACCTCCAACTCCAAGGAGAACTACTCCATCGTCTATCTGGAGTTTGAGTATGGTGTGGATATCGAACAGAAAACCAACGATGTGCGCGACAAGCTGGATATGGTGAAGTCGGCCCTGCCCGACGGTGCCAACCAGCCCTACCTGTTTAAGTTCAGCGCCGACGATATGCCGATCATGATGCTGTCGGTGCAGTCGGGACAGAGCACGCAGGCGTTGTACAAGATCCTGGACGACAAGGTTTCCTCTCCGCTGTCGCGTATCAGCGGTGTGGGTGCGGTCTCCATTTCCGGTGCCCCGCAACGTGAAATCCAGGTCTATTGCGACCCCTACAAGTTGGAGAGTTACAACCTCACCATCGAGACCATCGCCCAGATCCTCGGCGCCGAGAACCGCAACGTCTCCCTCGGTATTATGGATGTGGGTTCCAAAACCTACTCTATGCGTGTCGATGGCGAGTTCAACAGCGCGGACGAGATGGAGAACGTGGTGGTCGGCAGTTATGCCAACAAGAATGTCTTCTTAAAGGATGTGGCTACCGTGAAAGATACCCTTCAGGAGCGTATGCAGGAGTCATACACCGACGGGGAACGCGGCGCTATGGTTATCATCCAGAAGCAGACTGGCGCCAACACGGTGCAAATTTGTAAGAAGGTCCTGAAAGAACTGCCCGACATCCAGCGCTCGCTGCCCGCCGACGTGAAGCTGAACGTGCTGGTTGATAACTCCGACAACATCACCAACACCATCGACAGCTTGGAGGAGACTATCCTCATCATCCTGTTGTTGGTGGTCATTGTCGTGCTCTTCTTCTTGGGCAGATGGCGCGCCACCGTCATCATTGCCATCGTGGTGCCCGTGTCGTTGATTGCGGCATTTATCTATTTGCTGGCAACTGGCAACACCCTGAATATCATCTCCTTGTCATCCATCTCCATAGCCATTGGCTTGGTGGTCGATGACTCCATTGTGGTGTTGGAGAACATCACCACACATATCGAGCGAGGGTCGAAGCCCAAGGCGGCAGCCGTGTTCGCCACCAGCGAGGTCTCCCTTTCCATTATCGCTTCAACCTTGGTGATTATCGCCGTGTTCCTGCCGCTGACCTTCCTGACGGGTATGGCCGGCGTGCTGTTCAAACAGTTGGGCTGGATTGTCACCATCGTGATCGCCGTCTCTCTGGCGGCTGCTATGACGCTGACCCCGATGCTTTGTTCTCTCTTGTTAAAAAAGAATCCGAAAAAGAGCAAGTGGTTCGCCGCTGTTTACGGTCCTATTGAGAGATTCCTCATCCGTTTGGACGAAGCGTATGCCAAGTTGCTCCGTTGGTGCGTCAATCACCGCAAGACAGTGGTGGGCGTCGCCACTGGCGTCTTCCTTGGCAGCCTTTCCTTGCTGATGGTGATTCCTACCGAGTTCTTCCCGACCCAGGACAACGCGCGTCTGAGCGTCACCGTGAAGCTGCCGCAGGGCACCCGTGTGGAGACCACCAAGGCATTGGGCGACCAGATTGTGAAGGAGATTCGGGAGAAATATCCGAACGAGATCAAATCCATCAACTATTCTGTGGGTATGCCCGATGAGGACAACACGTGGAGTTTGATGCGCGATAACGGCACGCACCTGCTCTCCTTCAACATCCGTCTGGTGAAGAAGACCGAGCGTGACAAGTTCATTACCGAGATTTCCGACGGCATCCGCGCGCTGTTGCGGCAGCATATCGAGATTGTCTCCTCGACGGTCTCTACCGGTCAGGGCAATATGGGTGGACAATCCACTGTCGATATAGAGCTTTACTGCTACGACTTTAACACTACTGACCAGTTTGCCGCCGACCTCGCTGCGCGTATGCGGCAGGTGGAGGGCTGCTCCGAGGTGGTGATCAGCCGTGACGAATATACTCCCGAGTTGGAGGTGGTCTTCGACCGTCAGAAGTTGGCCGAGAACGGACTCAACTCTACGACGGCGGCCGGCTACGTGCGCAACCGCTTCAATGGTTACACGGCCTCCCAGTTCCGTGAGGATGGTGACGAGTACAACATCCGCGTGCGTTACGCGCCCGAGTTCCGTGATGACATACACGCCATCGAGAATATCCTGATGTACAACAATATGGGCAAGGGCATCCGCGTGGGCGATGTGGCCCAGGTGGTGGAAACCTTCACCCCGCCGACCATCGTCCGTAAGGACCGTGAGCGTATGGTCAAGGTTTCCTGTGTGGTCGCCAAGGGCGCTGTGTTGAGCGAACTGGTGGCGTCCGCGCAAAAGGAACTCGACCAGATGGACATTCCCGCCACCCTTGATTACAAGATCGGCGGTACGTGGGAAGACCAGCAGGATGCCTTCGGCGATATGTTCGTGTTGATGGCTCTCATCGTGATGTTGGTGTATGTGGTGATGGCAGCCCAGTTCGAGTCGTTCAGCTATCCGTTGGTCATTATGGGATCTATTCTCTTCGCCCTCACGGGTGTGTTGATCGGCCTGGCCGTCACGCGCACCGCCCTGGGCATTATGGCCCTCATCGGGGTGATGATGTTGATCGGTATTGTGGTGAAGAACGGTATCGTGCTGATCGACTACACGAGCTTGTGTGTCGAGCGCGGTATGAGCATCAAGGATGCGGTCGTCGCCGGCGGCCGTTCCCGTCTGCGCCCGATCCTGATGACCACCTTGACCACGGTGCTCGGTATGATCCCGTTGGCCGTTGACAAGGGCGAGGGTGCTGAGATGTGGAACTCGATGGGTATGGTCGTGGCCTGGGGTCTCACCTTCTCCACGATGGTGACCCTGATTCTCATCCCGATCCTGTTCAGCAAGTTCGCCGAGTTGAACGCCAAAGCCGCCGCCCGCCGCCGCGAACGCCGCGAGCGGAACAAAGCCCTGGGTGTGAACGAAGTTTAGTGAACAGTGAACAGAAAACAGATCACTGATCACTGTTCACTGATCACTGATAATCAAATCAACAAATCAACAATTCAATATACAATGAAAGCAGTCTTCATATCATTATACCAAGCCTTCTATGATGAGGTGATGGAAATTTTAGACAAAAACGAAATCCGCGGGTTCACCTTCTGGAACGAGGTGCAGGGCCGTGGCAGTGATAACGGCGAGCCCCACTATGGCACACACGCCTGGCCGACCCTGAACTCCGCCGTGCTGGCCTTTGTGCCGGATGACAAGGTGAAGCCTTTGCTCCACGACATCCACGAGTTGGACCTTTCCGCCGAGCAGCAGGGCCTGCGCGCCTTCGTGCTGAATGCCGAGGAGGTGACGGACAAGGATTTGTAGGATTATGATGAACATTGAAGAATTCCGGGAGTTTTGCCTGTCGTTAGGCGAAGTGGAGGAGAAGCTCCCCTTCGCGAAGATGCCCGGCGGCGACTCCTTGTTGGTGTTTTACGTCTGCGGCCACACTTTCTGCTACTGCGACCTCAATGATCTCAGAGTTGTGGTGAAGTGCCAGACAGAACGCATTACAGAGCTGCTCGCCACCGCAGAAGGCGTGGAGCCTCCCGATAGCCACTTCAGCACCAAGTACTGGGTAGGCATCAACCTGCAAACCATTGACACAGAGCTGCTCAAGGAACTGACACAGAACTCGTTTGAGATTGTGAGGGGGAAGTATGCGAAGAAGAGGAAATAATTCCTCTTTGCCATTATCGGCAAAAAAACGTATCTTTGCCGAAAATAACGTTTTTATGAAAAAAACACTGACAATCTGCATTCTACTGACAATTTGTTGGATGGGTAACCTTTCCGCCCAAGTCCGGCACTTCACCTGGCAGGGCGTGGAGCGCGAGTACATAGTGCGCACTCCGGCGGAACATGACGGTCCGTTGCCGGTGCTCTTTTTCCTCCACGGCCTGAGTGTCCTGATTTCCCCTTGTGACCAGGAATTCAACTTCTCTCAGATGGCTGAGGATTTCGGTTGGGCGATTGTGGTGCCGCAGGCCCGCAACTTGGGCATGGGCACCATGTGGAATGTGGGCATGACAAACAGTGATGTTGATGACGCCGGCTTCCTGCTGGCACTCCTCGACTCGCTGACGGTGCAGTACCAGCTCGACCCTGACAGCGTCTTCTTCACCGGTTTCTCCATGGGCGGCTTTATGACGCACCGCATGGCCATCGAGCACGGCGACCGTATCACCGCGTGTGCGCCTGTGAGCGGTCTGATCTACACCGCGCAGGCCTCCCTGACCCCTGTCGCGCCCGTGCGGATGCTCCATGTCCACGGCACCAACGATAATGTGGTGGGCTACGACGGCTACTCCTCCGCCTTCGGCATGAACCTCGGCCTCGGGGTGGATGCCATCCTCGACTATTGGCAGAATGCCAACGGCTGCACCGGCGAACCATCAATAGACACGCTTCCCGACCTCAAGAACGACGGTCTGCGCTTCATCCGCTACACCTACAACTGCGGCACCGATTTGCAGCATCTGAAAGTGGTGGGCGGCACTCATAGGTGGTATCACAGTGCAAACCAGTATGACGTCGGTTACATGGACATCATACACGATTTTTTCACCGGACGCGGCATAACGCCAGGTGTTGCGGAACGTGAAACAGGACATCTTCGGGTTTGGCCGAGTCCCACGAGCGGCGTTTTCAATGTGCAATTCGCCGATCACAATTCACCAATTACCGAGATTAGGATTTACGATGTGTATGGAAAATTGGTGGATGTGGTAGAGACGCGATGCGCCGCGTCTTTACAGACCGTGCAGATTGATTTGTCCTGTTACCCCGACGGTGTCTATTTTGTGCAAGCGGGGAACGGCGCGGTAACGAAGGTGGTGGTGGCACGTTAATATTTTCCCGCAGAACTCGCAGAATGACGCAGATTTTTTTCAGCGCTAATCTGCGAAATCTGCGGGAGAAATCAATTTGACTTTTACATCATCATCTTCTCCAATCTCGTCCAGTCGATTTCCGGGTGAGGTTGGAAGAAACGGTCATGCCTTTTGGAACGGTACAGTAAAGTGTCTTCGGGGTTGATGTTCCATTGCGTCTCGTCTTCGGTGATGGCGACCAGCAGGTCCTCTGCTCCGTAACAGAGGTACAGCCATTCTCCGATGTGCTTTTTGAACAGTTCCGGTTGGCACCAAGCCTGCACGGTGCAGGAACAGAAACACCAGATGTCGTCCACCAGGTCGCAAAGTACCTGGCGTGACACGCCGCACGGGAAGGTGACAGCATAACTGCCCTCGCCGCGTTTCCAGAGCAGCGGCAGATTTTCGAGCGTGCCTTCATTCTCCGCCATATTGTCCAAGATCGATTTCTCCAGCTGCTCGTAGTCGGTCACGTTGTCCAACAGGATGAGGGTGGTGGTGTCCGCGGGGTTGCGAAACCGCTCCTCTTGAATGGCGGCAAGTTGTCTGAGCTGTTCTTTTTTGAGCATTTCGTCTTTCAAAGCCCTCTTGCGCATGATTCGATTATAAAACAAAGCGGCATAGAGGAAATAGAACGAGCCTCCGACCATCATCAGTATGGCCAGATAGGCAAAGAAACCCGGCGACCAGGAGGGGTCGGACAGGAGCTCCTTTATGAAGAAAAACGGCACCAAAGCGTAAATCAATGCTGTAAGGAAGCATATCAATCTGCCTATTATATTTCCAATTTTATCCAGAAACTGCATTCCAATATTATTTCGATGCAAAAATATTCTTTTTTTCTTTTTGTAACTTTTTTTTATTTTCGTTTGTAGAAACAAAAAAATTGTATATTTGCAGCCTCGAAAAAAATTAAAATTAGTAATATATGAAAAGAGTGTACAATTTTATCGTCTTAGTCTTGGTGCTTGCCTTATCTGGCGCAGTATCAACGATTTATGCACAGTGTAACAATGACGTTATGCTCTATGGCGGCAAGGGCAAGGGTTCTTGCAGAAAAGGCATCGCCGTGGCTATTGGTCAGCACGAAACGCCGACAGCCGCTCTCAGCCTGCCTCATTTCAAGGGCGGCAACAGAGCAATGTGTCGTTACATCAACAAGACCAAAGTGTATCCGGTCAACCTGAAAAGCCAGCGCGCAGAGGGTACCGCCGTGGTCCAAGCCAAGGTTTTGGCCGACAGCACCCTCACGGATATTGAACTGGTCACCAGCTCTGGCTACAAGGAGATGGACGAAGAGGCCCTCCGCGTGGTCAGATCTTTCCCCAAAATGTGCCCGGCCACCCAAAGCTGTACGGCACAGGACATGATCATGCAAATCCCCATCAAGTTCTCTATGGAAGAGGAAGAGGCCAAGGAAAAACTCGCCCAGCAAAAAGAGATTGTTCGCAACATCGGACCGATCACCCTCTATTTCGAGAACGACCGCCCGGATCCCAGAACGAAGAACGATTTCACCAGCACGGAGTACAAGGGCCTCTATGACACCTACATGACGAAGATGAATACCTATGTCACCGAAGCTGGCAACGGACTTTCTGGCAACGCCAAGTCCCAGGCCGAGAATGAGGTCAGAACTTTCTTCAACGACTCCATCGCCACGGGTTACGAACGTCTCCAGAAACTGACCAACACCATTGTTGACCTGCTTGAAAGCGGCAGCGATGTCACCTTCACCATCAGCGGCTTCGCCAGCCCTCTGAGCAACAACGACTACAACATGCACCTTTCCTCCCGTCGTATCGAAAGCGTGCTCAACTACATGAAGCAAGCCAACGGCGGCAAGCTCGCTCCCTACATCACGGGCGAGAAGGAAGGCCTTACAATCTATAAGAACCCCAATGGCGAGGTTAATCACTCAGAACCCTCCCAAGCACTGCGCGTGACCGTTTATGGTCTGCAGGCTGCCAGAGACAGACGTATCGTCATCCACAATCTTATCGTGAGATAGTGGCTACAGGGTTTGCACACACGAAGCGGGACGCAATTTGCGCCCCGCTTTTGTTTGGGATGTTTTTGGCACGAAGAAGCCGGAAAGGGCGTGCGGTTGTTCTGTCATTCCTTTGATTCTGGAATCGATGCGTGATGCATCCTAATCCGTCTTCAAATAGGCGTGCAGATCAGCGGCTTTTTTGGGGCCGACAATTTCGGCTAATTGGGACTCCGTGGCTTCACGGATGCGCTTCACCGACTTGAAATGGGCGAGCAGCTTCTGCTTGAGCACGGGGCCGATGCCGGGCGCGTTGTCCAACACGGAGGCGATGCTCGTCTTGGAGCGGCGGTTGCGATGATGGGTGATGCCGAAATGGTGTACTTCATCGCGCACCTGCTGCAGCAATTTCTGAGCCTCCGATTTTTTGTCGATATAGACGGGGTACTCGTCGCCCACCTTGTAGATGTCCTCCAACCGTTTGGCGATGCCCACCACCATCAGCTTGTCCTCGATGTGAAGGGCTTGTATGGAGCGGTAGGCGGCGTTGAGCTGGCCCTTGCCGCCGTCGATGACCACCAAGTCGGGCAAAGGTTTTTCCTCCTCGATGAGGCGGTGGTAGCGGCGGTAGATGACCTCCTCCATGGAGGCGAAATCGTCGGCTCCGACGACGGTTTTGATGTTGTAGTGGCGGTACTCTTTTTTGGCGGGCTTGCCGTCGATGAAGCAGATCATTGCGGCCACGGGATCCTCGCCCTGCGTGTTGGAGTTGTCGAAGCACTCGATGTGGCGTGGCAGGGTCTTCATGCCGAGTGCCTGCTGCAGGGCCATCAAGACGCGCTGACTGCGCCGCTCGGGGTTGACGAGGTCCTGCCGTTTTTTCTTCTCTAACATATAGAAGTGGGCGTTGCGCTCGGCCAAGTCCAAAAGCTTGCGCTTCTCGCCGCGCTGTGGCACCACGATCTCCATGCTGGCGGGTGCAATGGTAAGCTCCGTCGGCACCAGCAGGGTGGGGGAGAGCCCGCCGAGACGCTCCTGCATCTCCAGGATGCCGCTCCAGAGCAGTTCTTCGCTGCTGCTGTCTAATTTGTTGTCGATTTCCAGTGTGTGTGCCTGCACGATGGCACCGTCCACCACCCGCAGGAAACTGACGTAGGCACACTCTTCATCCTCTTCCATGCCGAACACATCCAGTCGGGTGAGCGTGGGGCTGACCACCACCGATTTGGCAACGTATTCGCTCAAAATCCCGATCTGCTTCTTGATGGCACTGGCTTTCTCGAACTCCCATTTTTCGGCGTGTTGCATCATGTCCTCCTTGAGCTGCTGGATGACCTCCTTGCGGTTGCCCTTGATGATGTCGAGAATCTTGCGGATATTTTCCTGATATTGCTCGGCGGTGATGAGACCGCAGCAGGGTGCGGCGCACTTTTTGAGCTGATATTGCATGCAGGGGCGCTCGTTGCGCACCAGCCGGCGGCATGTGCGCAGGGGGAACATGTCGTTGATGGTATCCAACAGGATGTTCATCTGCTTGACCGACGAGTAGGGCCCGAAAAGGTGCATCTTGTCCGGGTCAGGGTGGCGTGTGGGGAAGATGCGCGGGAACTCCTCCTTGGTGACGGCAATCCAGGGGTATGACTTGTCGTCCTTGAGCATGATGTTGTAGCGCGGCTTGAATTGCTTGATCATGCTGTTTTCAAGCAGCAGGGCTTCCCACTCGTTGTCCACCACGGTGGTCTGGATGTCGCGGATCTTGGTGACGAGCATGCGCACTTTGGGCGAGTCGTGTTCCTTGTTGAAATAGGAGGAGACGCGGCGTTTTAGGCGCTTGGCCTTGCCCACGTATATGATGGTGCCCTCGGCATCGAAGAAGCGATAGACACCGGGCTTTTCGGGCAGGGAACGCAGGATAAGCTGTATGTTGTCGGGTGTGGATTTCATTAGTGTTTGCGAAGCAGGAGGAAGATGAAATAGGGAGCACCGGCCAAGGCGGTGATGCTGCCCACGGGCAGTTCGGAAGGTGCGGCCAAAGTGCGCGCCAGCGTGTCTGCGATAAGCAGGAAAAAGGCTCCGAAGAAGAGCGAGTAGGTGAAGAGGTGGCGGTTGTCGCTGCCGAAGATGAGGCGGGCGATGTGGGGCACGATGAGGCCGATGAAGCCGATGACACCGCAGAAGGAGACCACCACCCCGATGAGCACGGAGGAGGCGATGAGCGTGACGTAGGTGACACGCCGTGCGTCCACGCCGAGACTCTGTGCCGTCTCTGTCCCCAACTGCAGGATGTTCAGATCCTTGGCGTATCTATATAATATAATGGTTACAATCGCCATAATGGGGAGCAGGCAGGCGATCTCCTGCCAGGAGACGGTGGCCACGCTGCCCATGGTCCAGAAGAAGATCTGTTGCATCTCTTTTTGGTTGAGTACCATCAGCAAGGTGATGACAGCGGAGATGAAAAAATTGAGGGCGATGCCGGTGAGGAGCAGTGTTTGGGTGTTGTGTCGCCCTCGGAGACGGGCAATGCCCATGATAAGCAGCAGTGTCAGGATGGCGGTGGCCAAGGCCGGCAGGGTGATGCCGAACACAAAGGTGTCCCAGCCGACGATGATGGCGATGGCGGCGCCTAACGATGCTCCCGACGAGATGCCGAGGATGTAGGGGTCGCACACAGGGTTGCGGAAAATGCTCTGGAACACACAGCCGCAGACCGCCAAGGAGGCACCTGCCAACAGGCTCATCACGATGCGGGGCAGGCGCAGCTGCCAGATGGCCATGTCGTAGTAGGCCGGCACGATGATGCCGCCCGAAACGTGGAAGAAGCGGTGGAGGATGCTGCCCCAGACCAGGTTGGCCGGAATCCTGATGGCCCCGATGAAGATGGCACCGGTGGCCACCGCTATCAGCAATAGGGCTAACAGGATTGGCAATATGATGTGGAAGTTGCGTTTCATCTGTCCCTAATTGGTTGTGACGGAATAGTATATCCAAAAGTCATTTTCGGACGGCAAACATACACAAAAAAAACGAAATTGTGATGTTAGGAGTGTGAAGAAAATTTTGTACTTTTGCCGCCGTTCAACCAAAACCGCTCCTATGGACCATATTACGTTAGAACAGAAAGTTATCTCGATTATCGACCAGATTCGCCCCTATTTGCAGCAGGATGGTGGCGACATCGAGTTCATACAACTCCGCTCCGACAATGTGGTGGAGGTGAAGTTGCAGGGCGCCTGCGGCTCCTGTCCGCATGCGAAAATGACCCTCAAGAACGGTGTTGAACAGACTATCAAACACTACCTCCCCGAAATTGACCACGTGGAGGATGTGGTTCTTGGCTTTTAGCTGTTGGCTATTGGTTATTGGCTGTCGGTTATGGTCAACTATTTTAGACTAATCACAGATCACTGCTCACTGATCACTAATCATTAATCACCAATGGGATTGAAATGCGGCATAGTAGGACTGACGAACTCGGGTAAGACCACGATGTTCAACTGCATCTCCAACACGAAGGCGGAGGTGACGGACTTCGCGTACAGCACCAACAAGTCGAACATCGGTGTGTGCGCGGTGCCCGACGAGCGTCTGGCCCACATCGACACGTTCATCCATGCCGACAAACTGGTCTATGCCAACCTGGACATCGTCGATATCCCCGGATTGGCGAAGGGTGCGAGCACCGGCGCCGGCATCGGCAACAGCTTCCTCGCGGACGTGCGTCTCTGCGACGCGCTCATCCACGTGCTGCGCTGCTTCGACAACCCTGCTCTCCCCCACGAGGAAGGTTCCGTGGATCCGGTGAGAGACATCGAGATTGTCGATTTCGAGCTGCAATGCAAGGATTTGGAACAGATTGAACGCAAGATCACCAAGGTGGAGAAAGCTGCGAAAGTCGGCGAGAAGACCGCCAAACATGACCTTGCCGTTCTGTTGAAATACAAGGAACATCTGGAAGGGTTCCAGAATGTGCGCACCCTGGAGGTCACGCCCGACGAAAAGGCGGTGGTGGCCGACATGATGCTGCTCACCGAGAAGCCTGTGATGTTCGTGTGCAATGTGAATGACGACGACGCGGCCACCGGGAACGCCTATTCCGAAGCCGTGAAGAAATATGTGGAAGAGCACGGCGGAGAGATGTTGGTCATTGCGGCCAAAATCGAATCCGAAATCGCCGAGTTGGAGAGCGAAGAGGACCGCAAGGCCTTCTTGGCCGACGTGGGCTTGACCGAGCCGGGCGTCAACAAGGTGATCCGTGCGGCCTACAAGATGCTGGATCTCATCTCCTTCTTCACCGTCGGTGGCAAGGAGAATAGAGCCTGGACGATCACGCGGGGCATGTTGGCACCGCAGGCGGCGGGCGTCATCCACAGCGACCTGGAGCGCGGCTTCATCCGTGCGGAGGTCATCAAATACGACGACCTGGTGAAATACGGGTCGGAGCTGAAATGCAAAGAGGCCGGCAAGTTGGCGGTCGAAGGCAAGAACTACGAAGTGCAAGACGGCGACATCCTGCACATTCGGTTCAATGTTTAGTGATCAGTGAACAGTGATCAGTGAGCAGTTTGTTCTTTGGTAATAGGGGAGTTAACTCTTAACTATTCAAGCGGTAGTAGCTCAGTTGGCAGAGCGGCGGCTTCCCAAGCCGCAGGTCGCGGGTTCGAACCCCGTCTACCGCTCAAAACACTGAAAAACAGCGATTTACAGCTATAAAATCGCTGTTTTTTTCGTAAATCGGGACAGAAACGGGACAAAATGAGGTTTTATACGGATTTCTACAACAACATAAAACATTGAACTACAATACATTATAAAAACACAGTCCTCGAACCGCAGGCATATTGGTTCGAGGACTGAGATTTTTGGGCGTTTATACTAAAAATTGAGTATCTTTGCGGCGATTTTAAGTTGATATAGAATGAATAACAATATGACATATTCGCAAATGGCGCAGTTGGAGCTGATGAACGCGGCGGCCAATGTCAACTCGCAGGAGGATTTGGATGCGCTGAAGCTAACCATCTCGCTCTTCTTTGCCGAGAAGGCGCAACGTGAAATTGACCAAATGTGGGAGGACGGCACCTTTAACCAGGAAAAGCTGGACGAACTCCGTGGCCAACATTTGAGAACACCCTACAAAACCGTTTAGCGTATGCGATACGTGGTTCTTGACACCAACGCCTTGATCCAAGCCCTTCCTACCAAGAGTCCTTATCATAGAATTTGGTCTGACTTTCTTGGTGGAAAGTATCGCCTTTGTGTGAGCAATGAGATACTGTCAGAATATGAGGAAATTCTATCCGTCCACACCTCTCCGAAAGTGTTCTTGTACGGTTCCTACAGCAAGGGATGTGCACATGACGGCAGCGACATTGACATTGCCGTTGTGGTGCCGTTGCTTGACGGCGACTGGTTGACCGCCACCACAAAGCTTTGGACAGCCTCCCGAAAACTGAACACGCTTATTGAACCTGTCCTTTTAGAGGAGCGCTATCCTTCACCCTTGTATGATGATGTTCTGCGCACGGGAGTTGCCGTGTAGTTCAAAGTTGCGATAGCATAGGTTGAATTTGATTCCAATTAGCAAGGACTGTTTGCGCCTGCTTAACAATCACTTGCCAATTTGAATCTTTGATTATCAGTTCGTCATCAATATGTCCATTCGTATAGGGCTCTTCATAGTTGTTAAGCAAATAATTCAATTGGTATAATTCGTTTAAGGCATTATTGGAAGGTCCATATTTCTCCATTGCTTTTCCTAAGACTCGTTCTAAAAATAAATCGTCATATAAAGAACACATTAATTCTGCATACGAAGAGATACGCCCTGTGTCATTGTTTCGATTTAGCCACATTTTTTCTTGCAAATCCACGCTTGATAATTCCTCTATTTTGTCGTGAATATACTCTAATTCACACCCTAACACCACTACTTCTTTTTTCACCCCTAAAACAGCTTCATCCACAAGGGAAGTCAAATGTAGCCATTTTTCTGATCGCCCCTTTAAGCATTCCATTGTCAATTCTCCGCAGTCTTCTATTTCCAAAAACAATGCTCGAATTCTTCTACTTAAATCATATTGTTTTTTGTCTATAAGATGATTGTTAATGAGCGTGTTTAGAGAATTATCATGTAAATAACTATGAACACCTATATCAAAATCCTCAAAAACCATCGTCCCAATAATATCATCAGCATAATTGAATATTTTGCTTTGACATTTATATAATGTGTCCTTATATAATGAATACAACTCTTCAGGGGATATTACTTCCATAAAAATAAGTTTATATCTCTAAAAGGTGTGACAATTTGGCAGCCTGTTTCCCAGCTGTTTGGGACATTCTGGCCGCTTCCAGCATGGCCACCTGCTGCAAGGCTTCCTGCAGCGTAGCTCGCGACGACGGACGCCCCAATAAGAGCCGAGCCTGCCTTGCAGAGTCCTGAATGCTCTTGTTGATTAACTCGAGGAAGGTCTGTTGATCCATTTTCTATGTCGTTTATAAATTCATCAATAAGTTGAAAAGCTAACGCAAGCAGCGCCTATATTGTACAATGTTTACAACCACGATTGGAATACTGATAATAAGGTACAATAACAACATTACCATGCACTCACGACCCGGCAGAACAATTAACACCCACAGTATCCACAGCACCAAGACAACGACATTGACAATATTGAGACATAACACTAATTTCGGATTTTTAACCCCCTTATGATTCTTTACCCGAACAATCATATTGATGCTAAAATACAAACTCCACAGATACCATGTAAGAATAACTATCCCCATAACACAACTCCTTCTTTATTAATGTTTTCATAAAAAGGCGTGCCTTTCCGTTGTGTCCATTCCGTAAATGTGTAAACCTTCGGGCTGAAATAGGTGCCATATTCCCAACCTAACTGAACAAACGGATAGGCGTACATGCCAAATACATCGGCACTTTGATGGTTGTTCCCGAGCAATATCAGCAAATCCCAGTCCGATTCCGCGTGGGCATCTTTACGTGCCTGCGAGCCAAACAGGATAAGTTGTGCGTCCTTTGGAAGAACTTTCATCCCCAACGCCTTAATGGAGTTCAATATATTCTC
>JAGCCZ010000057.1 GCA_017651425.1 Bacteroidales bacterium | reverse complement strand
GTAGGTGTCCGCGCTCATTCGGGATTCAACGCGGCAAATATCCGCGTAAACGTCATTTTTGCGGTCATCGGGAACAATGGCGTATAATCTCCAAAGGTTTTTCAATAGGTTCGTGAATCTCAAAACATCATCTACTTGCATAACTTCAATTTTTTAGGGTTAGTAAATTGTCGGGGTTTGTTATCCCCTTTGTTTTATGTCGCTAATATACAACTTTTTACGGAAATCACCAAATAAAAATGCACTTTTTTGAGAATTATTTCATTGAGTATCAGATAGTTAGAAAAAAGTTTGAGAAAAATTTGCTGATTTACAATAAATTAACGGAATTTTTCGCAGATTTTCGGCACTTTTGGCGCATACTTATTCTATTGATATTCAGTTATTTATGCGCTAAAAGCAGCGCAAAAACAGCATACCGACAGCACGCGGGCGGCAAAGGTTATTTTTTAATTGTAAATAAAAAATTAAGACCCACGGCGGCACGCGCCGCCGTCCACGTTGTAAATATCAAGCCGTCCATATTCCATTTTTATTTGTTCCTTTACGGCGGTTCAGCCGTTGGGAAACGGCATCACCGCCGCCGTCCACCGCTGCAAAAGCGGTGTTTATAAACGCTTGTCAACGCCTTGAAAACGGCTTGTTTTGGGCGCAAAACAGTCCGTTTTCAAGGCTTTTCAGCCGCCAATGGCGCATTGTGTTGTAAATATGCAAACATCCGAAATTCCCGATATTTAAGCCTTTTTGCAAGGCGAAGCCGTCCACCGTCCGCGGGACGGTGTTGACAAGGTGATAAACAACTGGGAAACGCATTCATGCTGGTCGAATGCGTTTTACCCGTCCTTGATTCCGCGACAACGATAGGAATGGTTACGAGCGGCTTGCCGCGAAGTTTGAATGGATAGCGTGCCCGGTCGCCCTAAAAAAAGGAGAAAAATCAGTAAGTTCCTCCATCCATTGTAATAGATTTAACATTCCCTTTGTCGTCATATTCCGTTTGGAAAGTATTATCAAAGTTTTCTTTTTGTTTCGCTATTGACTTTTGTTGTTGTTTCGAATAATAGAAAAGACCTATTTGAGCAATAAGAGCAACAACACATAACAAGTAATACCAAAAATCACAATATTCTTCTGTGATTTTAACCAATATCATACAAACAACTGGAACTAAATAAAGAATAAGTTCTATCAATTCAACAATTTTACTTTTCATTTTTACAGACTATTACTACAGGGCAAAAATACAAAAAAATCACTATTTCTTGAAGATCCAAAAATATGCAACTGTCTGCGGTTTTCATTATTCATGTCTTATCTTCTTAAATCTTTCACCGTCCCGAAGGACGACGTTGACAAGGTTTATAAACGAGAAAACGCATTCGTACAGGTCGAATGCATTTCATTGTTTCCACAATACCGCGACAACGATTGGAACGGTTATGAGCACGGAGTGCGAAATTCGAGTGGAAAGCGTGCCCGGTCGCCCAAAAGAGAAGAAAGAAGCAGTCGAAACATTTAAATATATTGTATTGAAAAAAAGCATACTTTTGCCACCGATATGCCGAGGCATATTCACTTTAAATCCCGGCACCGCCAAGCCATTTTTGACGGTGCTTTTTGAACCCAATTTGTACCCCGCGTATGACAAAAATCGCGTATCGATATGAATATCAAACAGATGTGAAAGATATAGAATTTACCCCATACAAGCGCAGCGCAGTGTGGGGTTAGAAGAAAACCGAAGGGGCAAGGCGCGCGAAGCGCAAGTAACCCCACACAAGCGAAGCGCAGTGCGGGAGTCACTAAAAAACCAAAATAAGATGAAGAAAATAATCACAATAGCAGCAATTTTAATCTTGACAGGCGCCTCCTGCCGCAAGGAGGCCGATTACATGCCTTACATCGGCGAGAACGGCAAATTAGCCTACAGCTCCTACACCGAACAGTTCGACTATCTCTGGAAAGTCCTCAGCACGGGCTATGTCTTTTGGGATGTCGATACCACCGACTGGGATGCAATGTACGACCGTTATTTCCCTGCATTCCAAGAACTCGACAAGAAATATGAGCAGCAGGGTTATGTGGCAACGGATGAGTTGCAGACTCTCTATACGAACCTGGTGGGTGGTTTGGTTGACCATCATCTGACACTCAGAGTCAAGAATCTTTATCCTGCTCCCAACGACCTGAGTTCTACGGTAAGTGTAACTCCGTACGCTTTGGAGATTCCCACCCGCGATTACTATTACGAGTCAGCCAGCGATGAGAACCAGAGAATTCAGGAATTTCTACAAAATATTGAAAACCAATACACTGTCGAAGCGCACGAGTCGTGTGTGGCCTATGTGCCGGAATTGGGAATGACGGTGATATATCATTACGTTCTTTTCCGGTTGTCTGACGGCCGGAAGATTCCCTACCTTTGGCAGTCTTCGGCGGGTATCACGCCGGTGATGCTGCAAAACGGCGAGGGAGCGCAGTTGCTGGACCACTACTTCCAGGCCATTATGGAGACTCCACGAGAGCAATTGGCCGGCATCATCCTTGACAACCGCTGCAACCGCGGTGGATACCAAGACGACCTTGACTACTTGGTTGGCTGCTATCTCAACCAGAAGACGGAAATTTTCAAGACCCGCTACAAAGAGGGGCCCGGGCGCTACGAACATTCCCCGTGGACTCCTTACTACCAGAGTCCGATTACCCGCTATCACCGCGACATCACGGCGGAAAACATTCCGTATGTCGTGCTTTGCGACATCAATTCGGTGAGCATGGGCGAGATTGAGCCGATGATCATCAAGGCGGTGCTGCCCACGGCGCACACCATCGGCGAGCGCACGCACGGCGGCACAGGACCGCTGCAGCCAACCAACTGCATCGACCTCAACTACGGCGGCCCGTTCGGGACCTCGAATCTGTCGGAGGGGCATTACGTCTATACCTCCACCTTCGAAGCTCTGATCGGCGGCAAGGTGATGGAGGGCATCGGCCACACGCCGGACCAGATCATCCTGCGCAAAGACTACAACGGCGACCTCAAGCCGCAACTCGATGCCGCCATCGACTATATCATGCACAGATAAGAGCCCCTACCCCACAAAAAAATGCGCGCCACATTGAGATGCGGCGCGCATTTTTCATTTTTTTGCCTTTATAGAGAAGCCTTCAGAATCTCCAAGATATCTTGCTCATTGAGCGGTGCCCAGGCGTTCTCGAGACCCTCGTTGACAGCGATGTGGTGTGCCATCTCGCCGAGGCGCTGGTTGTCGATGCCCACTTCGCGCAACGACATGGGGATGCCGATTCCCTTGAAGAAGTCGTAGGTCTTCTGAATGGCAAGCTCTGCAATCTCCATCGGTGCCAGGTTGGCATCGATACCGAACAGCATGGTGCCATAGATGACGAAGCGCCCGACCGTCTTCTCGTTGAGGATGTGTTTCATCCAGCGCGGGGTGATGATGGCAAGGCCTTCGCCATGAGTGATGTCGTAGTACGCGCTAAGGGCGTGCTCAATGCCATGCATGGGCCAGCCGCTGTGTCCGTTGCCATTGCAGAAGATGCCATTGCAAGCCAACGTGCATGTGTAGAACACCTCGGCGCGCGCTTCATAGTCGTTCGGATCGGCCAGCACTTTGGGCGCATTGAGCATCAAGCTTTTCAGAGCCGCGATGCACATGCCGTCGTTGAGGGCGGTGAATGGCTCGGCGAAGAACTGCTCCATCACATGGTTCATGGCGTCGGCGATGCCCGCACGCGTATGCTTCGGCGGGATGGTAAACGTGTACTCCGGGTCGAGCAGGGAGACCGCGGGATAGAGGTGCGGGTCGATGTAGCCGACCTTGTCATTGGTCTCGGTGCGGGAGATGACGCTGGCGGCGTCATACTCGCTGCCGGTGGCCGCCAAGGTCATGATATCAACGATGGGCAAGGCCGCCTGTGTCTTCACTTGGTAGGTGATGAGGTCCCACGGCTCGCCATCGTAGCAGGCGCCCGCCGCGATGGCCTTGGAGCAGTCGAGCACACTGCCGCCGCCCACGGCAAGAATCACGTCAACATGGTGCTCCTTGCACATCTGCACGCCCGGCACCACGCTTTGCGTGTATTTCGGGTTGGGCTCGATGCCCGGAAGCTCGAAGACCTCAAAGTCCTTCAACAGATTCTTAACCTTGTCGTAGAGGCCGTTGCGCTTGATGCTGCCACCGCCATAGGTCATTAAAATACGTTTGCCGAAAGGTTTCATCACCTCTGGCAATTTTTCCACCACACCCTTGCCGAACACAATACGGGTGGGTGTGCAATAACTGAAATTGATCATCTTTTTAGTTTGTTAGTTTATGAAGTCATGAATAATAGCCAAATCCAAAAATCCATCCCAATTGCGTGGCAAAAATACGACTTTTCACTTTACAAGAAACCGTATTCTGCAAAAAACGTATCATCCCGCGACTGCCGACCGCTAAAAGTCGAAACCGATGCTCAAATAGGCACCCCATCGGGCGGGCCGTCCATTGGCTGACCAGTGCACGTTGAGCAATATCGGCCCGATGAGCGACTTGTGACCGTACTGAAGGACAAAACAATAATCCGTGGGACGTACATAATCAGCCCCGTGTATATGGTCACCGTTTTTATCGAACAAGACGTATGCCTTATAGAGGGAAGTAATGAACGAGATGTAATCTTTACGCCCGATTTGGTAGCGCAGATCCATCCTGGCAACTGCAGTGGTATTGCCGCCTGACACGGCTTGCAACACATTATAGCCCACATACGAGAGCTGATTTTTGATAAACTCCCCATCGCGCACACCACCGACAAAAGTCTGATGGACATCATTATGTGTCGCAACTTCCCGATTGAAACTGGAAAAATCCAAGGTCTGTATGGAGGCCAAACTCCCGGAGAGCATGATAACAAAACGGTTGACCACGGGAATGACACCCTTGATGTGCATGTTGAAGTTATGGTAACGGAGAATATACCCTTCCGGAGTCTTGCTGTGAAAGACCAAGTCGTATCGTCCGCCGACATCAACACCATGAGTGGGGAAATATTTGTCATCGGTATTGTCGTATGTCCCCTCCACGAAAAATGACAAAGCATGGTTATCCCAACGATTCCTGTACATATATGCCGCGCCTTCCATATAATAGTCGTATTCATTGACGGCATCATTTGCTGTGCTGTCGTCAGACATATAATTCAAGAACATGGTGGTCAATGCATACGGCATCATGTTCAGTTCAAACCCTCCTTTGTAATAACCGTTATGCAGCCATTGATTGTCTCTGATATAGAGCTGCAGCCGGTTGTTCCAGTAGCTGTATGTGCAAAGCGTGTTGAGGATATAATCGGATATCATGGAATGAAGAGGACTGATTCTCAATTGGGTGTAGTATGATTTAATATCCGCTCCGAATGCGGGGCCGCGACGCGGGACATAATAGAGGTCCAGTTCGCCCTTGAGGTTCTTGCCGATGACAGCGGAGGCATCGAATTTGAAGCCGTACGGTTTACGGCTGTTGAATCCGAAATTGAGTCCCAGCGAGATCAGATCATGGGAGGTGAACCGCAGTCCGATGCCCACCTGGTGAATGGGGCTTCGCTCGCCCTTGAACACCAAGGTGTATGGTTCGTGCGAACCCTCGACCCGATAGGAAGCGTTCTTGAAGAGTCCGCTGCCATAGAGCACGGCCAAAGCATTCTCAATATCATCGCGATTGTAACGCTTTCCCGTGTCCAACTCGATGTTCCGCAAAAGGAAGTCCGTAAGCTCGCTGCTGATCCCGTCGAAACGAATCTTGCCGACAAGAATGTCCTCTTCGGCGATGTTCACCCCCCGAGGTTGTTTCTTTTGATCTTTCATCTCCTGCGACCGGGCAAGTCCGGGCGTCACAGCACGTAGGATGACTTGCAAGCTGGAGTCCTGCTGTCTTGCGGCATCCTTCCCCCGGTGGATACACTCGACAATGTTCTTGGTTTGGAAACTGAACATGTTCATGCCATCCATATTGGGGTGGATATAGACATTGGCGAGCGGCCTGTTGTGGTCGAAGGCCTCCTTGCCCATGAGTGCGATGTTCTGTTGCAGCAGTTTGCCCACGCCATTAACCTCCTCGTACCCTCTCGGCTGGCTCAAGTCAACGCCTATGACATAGTCGGCACCCATAGCGCAAGCCATGTCAGTAGGGAAATTGTTGCGCGTGCCGCCATCCACGAGCACCATATCCTTCTTGCGCACCGGTGTGAAATAAAGCGGGATGGACATCGTGGAGCGCATCGCCTCCGTCAGGCAGCCGCTGGTCCAATACTTGGCCTTCAAGGTCACAAGGTCCGTAGCCACGCAGCAATAGGGAATGGGCAGATCGGAGAAGTTCATGGAGTCCTGATAGCCGACCGTAAGACTATTGATCAGGTTATAGACATTGTATCCATAGAGTATGCCTTCTGGCATGTTGGCGGCAATGCCTTGCCGGAGAGTCTGCTCACCGATGTCGGAAGAGGCGTTTTGGTCCCCTTCATTGATTTTCACGCTCTCATGATATCTCTTCAGGAGCTCACGTCCATGCCATTTTTTGTCGTTTTCATAATAGAGCGGAATACGCAGGGTGTAAGTCTCGTTGTACTTGCGTCGCCGGTAGTTGAGTTTTTCCGTAGGCACGAAATCACTCATCATCACACCCCAGTTCATGTTGACGAGGATGGTGTCGATGAGGGCAGCGGGATAGCCCATGGCGTAAAGGCCACCGACGAGCCCGCCCATGCTGGTGCCGAGCACCATGTCAACGGGGATGCCGAGTTCCTCGATATATTCAAGCGCGCCCACATGGGCAGCGCCTTTGGCGCCACCGCCCGCCAACACCACGGCCACGGTGGGTCGGAACTTGCGAATGGAGTCCATCTTTTGCCGCATCCGGGCGACAGCCATCGAATCAGCCGCAGGATCGATGCTGGTGGTGGCAAGGTTGTACTGAGCATGGGCAGTTATGAACAACAGAAAAGAACCTATAATAATTAACAATTTCCTCATAAGCACAAGAAGACAAAAACGCTGCATCACAAATGTGCCTGCAAAGGTAGAAAAAAAAACATAACATCGGAAGACACAATGAACCCCGAAAGTTTTTTTCCAACTTCCGGGGTTCAGTAGAGATAAACTTGTTTCTATCAGCGTGCCGTTACTTCTTCTGGACACAACGGATGCTGTAGCCGAAGCCCTTCATGCTATCCACAATCAAACCCTCGGAACAGTAGTAGTTGAGGACGAAGTTCTTGGCCATGGAGGAGCCGGTGCTGTAATCGACAGCCCAGAAGTGGGTCTCGCCCAGCAAGTTGAAATAGCGGTTGACGCTGCCGTCGTAGTAGCCGGCACCGTAGGCGTTGAACTTGTTGGGGGCCGTGCCCTGCTTGCCGGGCAGCCACACCAGCGTGGACGGGCTCTTCACGAGGCCGGCGTCCGCTCCGGAAGCCACATACATATCCATGTAGTCCTCCACCGTGGGCAATGCCCAGCCGGCAGGACAGATGCCTTGCACATACGTTCCTGCAGGCCACAGGGAGTCAACCGGCACCGCGGTGTCGTCGTCCTCGGGCACGCGGGCGGCAGAGTACCAGCTGTACAGCTTGCCGTACACATTCTCCAACGAGTCGTTGTGGTTGTAGTATGTGTAATTGGCTATCTCGGTGCCGTCGCTGTAGTACTTGCTCCGCAGGTTGGGAACCGTCCAGCAGTTGCAGCCGATACGCTCTGACGGGTATCTGTTGCCTTCATAGTCGATGGCCGTGTCACACTCTGGATAGTTCACCGTGACAGTCTGCTGGCAGGTGGTCATCGCATTGCCGCAGGCGTCAAGCAGACTCCAGGTGATGTAGTGGGTGCCCACCGGCATCGGGTTCTGACGCGCCAGGTCGTTGACAATGGTCGTGTTGGCAACCGGCGGGGTCACCGTGGCCGTCTCCGGCAGGGTCAACATCGTGTCGCAACGCCCGTACCAGAGCGTGATGGTCAGGTCGGCGGGACAGACAAGCGGCGTGGTCACATCCGTCACACGGAGGGTACCGTCCACATAGTGGATGTCGTAGCAGTCTGTCACATTTTCAGCATCGGAGACATGCATAATGACGGCATTGGCAACTTCGCTGGCACTCGAGCCCACGCACAGTTGCGAACCGCTCACGTCAATGTGGGTGAGGTTGTCGGTGCTGGCGATGCTGCCGCTGGTGATGTCGTAGCCCGGGGCTGGCAGATCGGTGATCTGCAGCGGGGTGCCGTCATAGACCTTCTCGCCGCTCTTGGCGGTGAATTCAATCGGGCGCACGATGATGTGCAGCACCACATGGAACTCGGGAGTGTAGTTCGCTGTCACGCTGGCCGGGCCGAAACCGCTGTTGTAGGCGTGCAGCTCGTCCATCGCGCGCAGGAACCGGTTGTCGCGGCAGTAGTAGTCGCCCACTCTGTAGCCGTCGGTGGTGACCGTGCCGGATGTGAACGCATCGCCATTCACCAGGCCGTTGTAGGTCAGCTGGTTGTAGTATACCTTGAATTCCTCACCGTCATAGACCTTCGTGAATTCACCCGTGATAATCAGTCTCTTCTTGTTGATCACCTGTCTCAGGTCGTAGGTCACATTGTAGTTGCCGATGCCGTTGTGTGTGGCGAACGGAGTCGTCACATCGGCGGAGGCGGAAGCCACGCTGTCGATATAGGTGTTCACATCGGCGGCGGAGCTTGTCACCACGCCGGCGGTGATGTAGTCACCGGACACAAGGCCGGTGATTGTGTAGCCGTCGGTGGTGGCCATGTAGTCGCTCACGAACG
Source organism: Bacteroidales bacterium (assembly GCA_017651425.1). Lineage (GTDB taxonomy): Bacteria > Bacteroidota > Bacteroidia > Bacteroidales > WCHB1-69 > F23-D06. The sequence continues at coordinate 2,756 of JAGCCZ010000057.1, read as the reverse complement.
GTGTGCCGTCAAAGATCTTCGCGGTGTCCAACTCAATGAGCAGTGCAGCAGATGTCACTGTCAGGGTGCCGGTTGCTGTTGTCACGCAGTAGTTGCCGACCGGGGTCTCGACACCCGTTGTCACAGGTGTGCCGTCCACCGTCGCTATCACGTTGGCTTGTGTGCCGACGTTGGTGATGGTGCTGCCGGAGGTCATGGTTACCACGAAGGTGTGCGTGTCGCCCGTTTCGAGAGGTGTGGCTGTGAAGCCGCCGTCCGTCAGCGGTGTGCCGTCGTAGATCTTGTTGTTGCTGTTGGCGGTGATGGTGACCTTCTTGCAGGTAACCTCAAGTTCGCCATTCACCGTCGTCACGCAGTAGTTGCCGACCGGGGTCTCGACACCCGTTGTCACAGGTGTGCCGTCCACCGTGGCGATGACGTTGGCTTGGGTGCCGACGTTGGTGATCGTGCTGCCGGAGGTCATGGCCACCGTGAAAGTGTGCGTGTCGCCCGTTTCGAGAGCCGAGGCCGTGAAGCCGGACTCTGTCAGAGGCGTGCTGTCATACACCTTGCTGGCGTTATGTGCAGTGATGGTCACCTTCTTGCAGGTAACCTCGAGTTCGCCATTCACCGTCGTCACGCAGTAGTTGCCGACCGGGGTCTCCACACCCGTTGTCACAGGTGTGCCGTCCACCGTGGCGATGACGTTGGCCTGTGTGCCGACGTTGGTGATCGTGCTGCCGGAGGTCATGGCTACCGTGAAGGTATGGGTGTCGCCCGTTTCGAGAGCCGAGGCCGTGAAGCCAGACTCTGTCAGAGGCGTGCTGTCATACACCTTGCTGGCGTTATGTGCGGTGATGGTGACCTTCTTGCAGGTGACCTCGAGTTCGCCGTTGGCCGTCGTCACGCAATAGTTGCCGACCGGGGTCTCGACGCCCGGGGTCACGTTCACGCCGTCCACCGTGGCGATGACATTGGCCTGCGTGCCGACATTGGTGATCGTGCTGCCGGAGGTCATGGCCACCGTGAAAGTGTGCGTGTCGCCCGTTTCGAGAGCCGAGGCCGTGAAGCCGCCGTCCGTCAGCGGAGAGCCGTTGTAGGTCTTGCTGTTGCTGTTGGCAGTGATAGTGACTTCCTTGCAGACGATGCTCAGTTTGCCCACAACGTCCGTTCCCTTTGTGTAGAAGTCGTTGTTCTGAACCGTCCAGGTGAAGGCGTTGTCCACCGTCGTTTCGGCAACATTCGTAATCGTTGCGTTTGCGTCCGGGGTGATGGTCACCACATCGCCTGTGCCAAGTGTTGCTGTATAGGTGCCGTTACCGGCGTCTATGGCGTTGAGGGTGGCATCGCCGAAGTGTATCACATATTCGTGGTTCGTATGGGCACTGCCATTGTACGTCCAGGACTTGTCCGTCGATTCCACATACAGCACCGAAGTGTTGCTGGTGATTGACAGGATGCCCTCCGTTTTGTCTATCGTGTAGTTGCTCAAGTCGGTACCCGCATTCGGGGTATAGCTGAATGCATTGGGACTGCTGCCCACTGCAGTCTGCGTTCCCGTGAAGGTGTAGGTGGCGCCGTCAGTGCCAACCCAGCCGGTCTCGGTCACGAGGCCGTTGGCGTTCTTGCCCGCCACGTCTGCGTTCGTGATGGCAGAGCCGTCATACATCTTGCCGGCATCACCGCTCACCAACGTCACCGTCTTCGGACCCACCGTCACCGTCACCGTATCCTTCAGTGTGTTACATTCAGGAGTCTGGTTGCTGACCGCCTGCAGGAAGAACTGGTAGGTGCCGACGGTAAGGTAGTTGCTGGAGGTGATGGTCTTGGTGCCGACGTTGTACTGGATGTGGCTGTAGGTGCCGGCAGGCGTCACCGTGAGGTTGGAGTTCGTGTTGGTGATCTCTATCAGCTGTATGTTGTCGCCGTAATGAAGACCCGTCTGCGTTTTGTTGGTCACCGTCAGCGTTGGCAAGGGGTTAACCGTAATGATCTGGTCCTTTTCCGTATATTTGCCGCAAGCATCGGTTGCCTTCCAGGTTCTGACGATGGTCAGAGTGCCGTCGGCGTTGGTGATAGGAGTAGCATCCGTGTATCCGACAGTCGGCGTGGAGCAGGCATCGGCGGCATCGGTCACATTACCAGTGTTGATCGGCAGGATAGCGTTGGCATAGGTGCCGTCGGATTCGCGGCAAACCGCGATAGCGGCAGGAACGGTGAAGGTCGGGGCTGTCCGGTCGGAGCCGAATATCTTCTGAACCTTATTCTCCGTATTACAACCATCTGTGATAGTGAATGTACGGGTAATCATCCAATCGCAATCGTTGGTCTTGGTTTGTTCATCAACATGAGAAACCGTGATGGTCTTGTCGCAGTTAGAAGAGTACATGGCCTTCACTTGAGCATCCGTTCTCAATTGAGTAGCATGAGTAGTTGAATAACATGCATCTACATTCTCAATATCAACAAGAGTGCCATCATTAGTGAAGGTGAGGACAGGAGGAAGGATCGTGTACACGTAATTCCACACGAACGTCTTGCCCGCGCAGTCTGTGTACGTGTACTTGTAGGTTCTCGTGCCACCACATGTGATGGTCGCCGGGTTGTTGATCACCTCCGGCGTCGAAGCGTCAATCGTGTTGCCGCACACGTCCTTCACCACCGGCAATGCCGTGGGAGCGGTTGCGGCGGAGGCGCACTCGACGATGCTGCTCGTGGCGACAGGCCCGCCCACCTCAGCGGGGGCGGTGGAGCGTACGATGTTGTAGGTGTAGGTC
>JAGCCZ010000056.1 GCA_017651425.1 Bacteroidales bacterium | reverse complement strand
GTGATGCCACCCGCGTTTCAGCCCGTTAGGGCTGAAGGGCTTGAAGGATTCTTCCCCATTGCCCGCAGACCTACGGCCTGCGATGGTCGCCTCCGTGCCGCTCGTTGCTACCGAGCCCGGCAGACCTAAACGGCCTGCCATTTGCATTTCAGCCCTTTGGGAGAGAACGAATTTTTGGGAATGTGATGCCATCCGCGTTTCAGCCCGTTAGGGCTGAAGGGCTTGGTAGGAATGCGGCATCCCCCCGTGTTTTTTCGCAGGCCGTTAGGCCTGCGGGCAAGCGCCATCAATTCCCCGTATAATGCATCGGCATCTGGTACCGGCAGCGCACGGGACGGCCGTCCTTGAGGGCGGGAATCCAGTGCGGCATCTCGCTCACGATTTGCAGGGCCTGCTCGTCAAGGGCGGGAAATAAAGGCACCTTGATTTCAGGTGAGGTCACGCTGCCGTCGGCTTCAATGGTGAACTCAACAAGCACTACGCCGTTGACATTCGATTGTCCCACTACGGAGTAGTCCATACGCTGCGCTAAGTAATCGTACAGACCGTTCATACCGCCGAGGAAAGTCGGAGCCACATCAAAGTCGCTGCTCTCGCAGGGGTGAGTGAAATAGGCGGTCTCCATTACCATTTTACTTACTGGCCTTTGCTGGATCATTTCGATGATGACGCTGGATTTGAAGGATATATCGGTCTCCGACCGATATATACGCTGGCAGCTGTCGCGCTGGATGTCTTTAAACAAGGGGTTTGCCGTGCTGTGTGGGATGATTTCGTTAAGATATAGTTGACCAAAGACGGTGTCAACATACGTAAAATATTCGGCCAATCTTTTGGCTTGGTAGGTGGTATATGCCAGATTCTGTTCCTCGTCGCTGGTGCAAGTGTACAGCAAGAAGTTGCATTTGTATCCTGGATGCGAAGCGATGAATTGTTTGATAGGATCCAGGTAACGTGGCATTTGTTTTTCGTACAGTCTTCCGTTCATATTCCACGGCAAACAATCTATCACGAACCGCGTGGAATCCTTCAGATAACCCTGATGGAAGGGAATCCCGACGTAATAGTGCCGCTGGGCCACACCGCAGAGCACAAAGAAAAGGGCAAAGAGCGTGAGAAGGGACTTTTTCATTATATTTCTGATATCAACACATTATACGATTAGAACTTTATTACAAGTTTTAAACTGCAATAATACAACTTTTTCAATCACACAATTACAGTCAAGCAATATCTTTCAGATCGGCATGACGGAATGTCTTTTTTACGAAAATAAAGTTTCAGGCATACCTAACGGCCACCTCTCGGAAGGGATTAGATTTTTCGGGTTAATGATCAAAAACCTTAGTTTCTTAACTCCTTAACTCCTCCCTTCCCTTATTGCTCCGTGAACACCAGATAGTACGCATCGGCTGCGTCGCCTATGCCTACACTGGGCGTGTAAAGATAAACCGCCACTTTCTTGTGGGAGTTGCTGTAATAGTGCTGAAATTCCACCTGTTTAGAAAGTGTCTGCCAAATGCGTTGAAGTTCAACCTCGTGCTCTGTGTTGACCGTGCAGTAATGGCCTCCGTTGTTGATGAATGCGATTTTGCTTTGTCCCGGATAAGGCAGACCGCTGTTCAACTTTTGCCCGGCTTTGAAAGATTCGGGAAACTCTAACTGGCCACAGCCAGACCAGATGATGGAACCGTATGCCAGCAGATTGTCAGTGGTTTGGTAAAATAGCTTGAACCACCCGAAATCACCCGGCTCCTGATATTGCGCGACAAAGGGGATCTCATTGCCAGAACTGACAGGATTCTGCACATTCATGGCGTAGAATCCTCTGGGACGGAAGGTCAGATAGTCCACTTTGGAAATCAGGATGTTCTTTTGTAGGTCGGCGGCCTCAAGATCACTCTCGGTAAATTCGTCAACGGGCTGTCCTGCCCGAGCGTTGTATATGCGCAACTCCACCCATTTCATGTGGTCGTCCATGTAGAGGAATATCTCGTACACGTTCGCATAAATATCATTGCCATTGAATGATATGTTTGATACATTAGAGTTGGGAGAGATTGCCTCCAAGGCCGATATAAAAGCTTCGTACGAATCGAAAGACTGGTTGTTGCCGTCCACGCGCATCGAATAACTGGACCGCACCAGCTTGGAAAAAGCGGAGGAGGCGTGAAATTCTTGCATCCATTGTTTGAGAATCGGCATCATGACAGGGAAATCCTCGTCTTTTACGTATAGTTCGCCTTGTTTGACAACGCCGGATGGCCAAATGGAGATGATTTTCGTCACATTCTCCACGGTTTTGGTATAACGATCTCCGTTGAAGAGGAATCCGTTTTGGGCAAGCAGGTTGGCCGCATCCCCGGAGTTGCTGCCGACACAAGCCTTGAGCATGGTGAAGTCGTTGGTGACGGGGTCGTTCACCTCTGGCGTGTAGTCTATGGGTGGAATTTCGCTTACGGAGGGCGCAGGATCGATGGGGTCGTCAGGCTCTATGGGATCGACTATGCATCCGGCAAAGCCAAACAACAGGAATAACCAGACAAGGACGGGCGAAAATTGTACAAGGATATTTTTTTTCATAGCAGACAGAGTTTGATGTTAAACGATGAATAAATGCAATGTGTTTGTATAACGGCGTGTGTTTTTAAAAAATTATACGCCCCACTTTTTCCCCCTTGTACGATTTAACCCTCCATGGTGTAAAGTATAATCTCGGCAGAAGATCAGGCTTTTTGCACCACTTCTTTGATCTCCTTGTAGATGGCGTCAATGGCGGTGGGTTGTGCGAAGGGCTTCAGGTTTTCGCTCATACGGGCGCAGCGTGCTTCGTCGTGTGCCAACTCCATCAGCTGGGGTATGAGCTGCGCTTGGGCGTCCTTGTCGGCGATGAGGATGGCGGCATCCTTGTCGGAGAGGGCGCGGGCGTTGTAGGTCTGATGGTCCTCGGCGGCGTAGGGGAAGGGCACCAATATGGTGGGCACATCCACGATGGCCAGCTCGGCGAGAGCTAAGGCACCGGCGCGCGACACGATGACATCGGCCATGCTGTAGGCATCGTTCATGTTCTTGATGAAGGGCACGATGCGGATGTGGTCGTCCTGCTCGGCGAGGAGCTTGGAGTCGATGTCACGGAAAAATTGTTCGCCGGTCTGCCACAGCAGCTGAAGGTCGGCCTTGCGGAAGTCGTCGAGGTGCGCCGCCATTGTCTTGTTGAGCGTCAGGGCGCCGAGACTGCCGCCGACGACGAGCACGGTTTTGCGCTCGGGACTGAAGTTGAAGAACTTGTAGGCGGCGGGGTTCTTGCGCTGGATGTTGAGGATTTCGGCACGGATGGGGTTGCCAGTCTTGACAATCTTCTCAGCAGGGAAATATTTGTTCAACCCGTCGTAGGCCACGCAGATGCGCTTGGCTTTGGGCGCGAGCATCTTGTTGGTGACGCCCGGGTAGGAGTTCTGCTCCTGCAACAGGGTGGGGATGCCGAGCCGGTCGGCGGCCTTCAAGGCGGGACCGCTGGCAAATCCGCCCACACCGATGGCGATGTCCGGCTTGAAGTCGCGGATGATGGACTTGGCCTTGCGCATGGCGCGCAGCAGCACGAAGGGCAGCTTAAGGTTCTTTTTGATGCCGGCCCAGGAGAAGTCGCGGCTGATGCCGTAGATGGTCAGCCCCTCGATGGGGTAGCCGGCCTCGGGCACGCGCTGCATCTCCATCTTGTTGTCGGCGCCGATGAAAAGGATTTCAGCATCGGGCTCTTCCTTGCGGATTTTGTTGGCGATGGCCAATGCGGGGAAGATGTGCCCGCCGGTGCCGCCGCCGCTGATAAGGTATCGTTTTGCCATACGTTTGTCAAACTATTAAATTATTAAACTATTAAGCTATTAAATTATTTACCAACTGCCAATGGCTTATGGCCAACAGCTAATGGCTAACATCCCTTATATGCTTTCATTGTGTTGAGTAGCAGGCAGGCCATTGTCATGGGGCCCACACCGCCGGGCACGGGCGTGATGGCCTCGCACTTTTGGCTCACTTCGTCGTACTTGACATCGCCGCAGACGCGGTATCCGTTGGGTTGCCCCGGGTCGGGGATGCGATGGATGCCCACATCGATGACCGTGGCCTTGTCCTTGACGTAGTCCGCGGTGATCATCTCCGGCTGGCCGATGGCCACGATGAGGATGTCGGCGCGGCTGCACACCCGCTTGAGGTTCTTGGTGCGGCTGTGGCAGACGGTGACCGTGGCGTTGGCGTCCTTCTGCAACAACAGCATGGCCAGCGGTTTGCCCACGATGTTGCTGCGTCCGAGGATGACGCACTCCTTGCCCTCCGTCTCGATGTGGCTGCGATGGATGAGCTCCATGACACCATGCGGCGTGGCCGGCAGGAAACACTCCTTGCCGAGCAGCAAGTTGCCCATGTTGGCAGGATGGAAACAGTCCATATCTTTGCGCGGATCGACGTGGGCCGTCACCTTGTCGATGGAGACCTGCTTGGGCAGCGGCATCTGGATGATGTATCCGTTGACCTCCTCGTCTTGGTTGAGAAAGTCGATGGTGTCGAGGATGTCTTTCTCTTTGACATCTTCGGGAAACTTGTAGGCGGAGCAAAGATAGCCCACGGCCTTGCATTGTTTCTCGATGCTGTTGACATAGCTGAGGGCGGCGCCGTCCTGCCCGGCGATGATGACCGCCAGATGGGGCGCAGACTTTCCCTGATCCAACAGGGCTTTCACCTCGGTTGCGATTTCTGACTTTATGGTGGCGGCAATCTCCTTGCCATCAATGATTTGTGCCATAATTCTATTTATTAAATCATTAAACCATTAAAAATATATTAAATCATAAAGACGCGCTTTTCTGAATGAACAATGGTTTCAGAACAAAATGATCTTCATAATTTCATATTTTAATAATTTCATAAACTAAAACGGTCTTCTGCCAGGGGCGTTCATGGCGCGTACCAGCCCTTTCATCTTGCCTTTGCTCTCGAGCCGCATGATCTTGCGCGTCTCCTCGAACTGCTTGAGCAGGCGGTTGACATCCTGGATGCTGCTGCCGCTGCCATTGGCGATGCGGCGGCGGCGCGAACCGTTGATGATGTCGGGGTTGGCGCGCTCGGCGGGCGTCATCGACTGGATGATTACCTCCACGCTCTTGAAGGCGTTGTCGTCGAAATCCATGTCCTTCACCATCTTGCCCATGCCCGGGATCATGGACATCAAATCCTTGACATTGCCCATCTTCTTGATCTGTTGGATCTGGGCCATGAAGTCGTTGAAGTCGAACTGGTTCTTGGCCAGCTTCTTCTGCAGCTTGGCGGCCTCCTCCTGGTCGAATTGGTCTTGTGCCCTTTCCACGAAGGAGCGGATGTCGCCCATGCCGAGGATGCGTTCTGCCATACGGTCGGGATGGAACACGCTGAGGGCTTCCATTTTCTCGCCGGTGCCGATGAACTTGATGGGCTTATCGACCACCGCCTTGATGGTGAGGGCTGCACCGCCGCGGGTGTCACCGTCCATCTTGGTGAGGATCACGCCGTCGAAGTTGAGCTTGTCGTTGAAGGCTTTGGCGGTGTTGACAGCATCTTGGCCGGTCATGGCGTCCACCACGAAGAGGATCTCGTGCGGGTTGACGGCATCCTTGATGTTGCCGATTTCGTCCATCATCTCCTGATCGACGGCCAGACGGCCTGCGGTATCGATGATGACCACGTCGTAACCGTACTCCTTGGCGTGCGCCACGCCGTTCTTGGCGATCTTGACGGGCTCTTTGCTGCCCTCCTCGGTATAGACGGGGACGCCGATCTGCTCGCCCAAGACCTTGAGCTGGTCGATGGCGGCGGGACGATAGACGTCGCCGGCCACCAGCAACGGCTTCTTGCCGCGCTTGGTCTTCAGCAGGTTGGCGAGCTTGGCCGCGTGGGTGGTTTTACCCGAACCCTGCAGACCCGCCATTAGGATGATGGCCGGGTTGGCCTTGATGTTGATGTCAATGGCCTCGTGCCCCATCAGGGCGATGAGCTCGTCGTAGGTGAGCTTCACCATCAGCTGGCTCGGAGAGACGGCCTTGAGGACGTTCATGCCGAGGGCTTTTTTCTTGACGTTGTCGGTGAACTCTTTGGCGATTTTGTAGCTGACATCGGCGTCCAGAAGCGCCTTGCGCACCTCCTTCATCGTCTCGGCCACATTGATTTCGGTGATGTAGCCCTGGCCTTTGATGATTTTAAACGCGCGTTCTAATCTGTCGGATAAATTTTCAAACATATTTCATACTTTCTTTTTTCAACGTAAAATTCTGTGCATAATTTGCGGCGGCAAAGATACGATTTTTTGGGCAACAGGCAATATTCCGCAAGTGTCTGATGACAACGAAAAAAATGTACTTTTGCCGCATTATTTTAAAACCCCTTAATAATGAAAAAGAGTGTCATTTTTTGTGTTAGTTTGGCTGTGATAGCCATGTTCTCTGCATGCAACAAAAACCCCGAAGGTACATACAACCCTTCCAAGAAAATCCAAAAAATCTACAACGTCGAAGATGGGACACAGGCTCTTTCTGAGGTGTGGAACTGGGACGGCGACCTGCTCAAGTCCATCGAGGATTATAGCGGAATGGACGTCTTTACCACTACGTTTTCCTATGACAACTCGAATCGTCTGGTATCCATGGACAATGTCGATTCACATAGCGAGTGCTTTTACGATGGTAACAAAATCCAGAAGATTGTGGTCACTTCCTATGGCGTCGAAGTGGGCTCTTACGAGTTCGAACACAAAGGGAACAAAATCAGTCAGATCAAAATGAACTTTGACATCGGCATGAATGATTTCGATTGGAAAAAGGCAGCTGTCATCAACCCGATGCGTTTCTTGATTCCGGAGGTTCAGCAAACGATGAGATCCGTTTTGGAGAAATGTTCCAAGGAGGCCAAGGGAGAAGAGATCACCATGGATCTGAACTGGAGCGGTAACAATGTGAAGACCATCGCGGTGAACTATATCAGTTCGATGGGTGTGGTAACCGAAACGGTTGAACTGACCTACGACACCAAGAATAACCCGACATACGGTTCGCTCGCCCAACTGAGCACCAACGCGGTGGCCAATCTCTTCGTAAACAAAAACAACCCCCTGACCATCACCACCCTTGTGGGCAGCTATCTTTACGACAAGCAGACATTCACATACGAATACGACGGCAATTATCCGGTAAAGGTGATTTGGGAAGATGCTGAATTCCCGGGCACTGTGGATGAGGAGACATCCGTCACCACGATGATTTACGAATATTAGCAATGATGCCTGCTGCGTAACTCTTAATTCTCGAACTTTATTGGCACTGTGTAGAAGCATCGCACCGGCCGCCCCATGTTCTTGCCGGGTTTCCACCGCGGCATCGACATGACAACGCGCAACGCCTCCACGTTGCAGTCGGGGAAGAGCGGCACTTTCACCTTGCCGTGGCTTACCCGCCCGTCCTTTTCCACCACAAACTCTATCAGCACCGTGCCGTGGATGCCGTGCTTTTTCGCAATTGGCGGATAGACAATTTCCCGCTGGAGATAAGCGGTTAGAGAATCCTGCCCGCCTGGAAATTCCGGCATCTCCTCCGTAAAAAGCAGTGGCGGAGTGTTCTCGTCCTGAAGATATGGAACAACCTGCGCCTGCCCGGTAAAACACATCAGCGCAACCATCCATGTGGCCGCAAATTTGACAAGAGGATTCATCGTCATTTTTTTTGCAAAAATAATATTTTTATGGAATGCAGCGTTTTTTTCCTACTTTTGCAACGTGATTTATATATAATGATATGAGTAAAGGAAAACGGACTTGTGAGGTTTTGAAGGACGTGCGCAGATGCGTCGCGCGGGAAAACGGCATCCCGCTGAGGGAGCACAAGTGTACCTTTGAGGGCGAGTGTCGCGGCACCTGCCCCTACTGCGAGGCCGAGGTGCGTTACTTGGAACGGGAGCTGCAACGCCGTCTCAGCCTGGGCAAGGCCGTCACGGTGGCCGGCATTGCGGTATCCTCCATTATGATGGGCGGCTGCCACAACCCTGGACCGAATGCTCCGGAAAAATATCCCGCATCACCCGCCACGGAAGAGGCGCCCGCACCTCAAGAGGCTGAAGAATCGGAAATCCCGGCCCCCGGCCAATCCGATACATACGAGATGACTGATATTGTGAATGAACCGGATAAAACGGAAACCCCTGCGCAAAAATGTGCTTCCAAATCGGCAGGAAATGATACGGAAGACATACTGTTTGGCGTTGTTGATGTTATTGATGTTGATGATATTGATGTGGATGATGTGGATGAGACAGAAGGCATAATAGTGGATCCCGATTTCTTTGCGGACACTCCCAAATACGAATGGTATCCCCATGTCGTCGGTACTCCGGCACAATACCTGAAAGAACGTTTGACAGCCGTCCCATCCTCCTTGCGCAATCCAAGCGCATATATCGTACTCATTATTGATGACAACGGAGAAGTGAAAGAGGTTGTGTTCCAGCCGAGGAACGAGTCGCCGACTGCCGAGGAGAAGGCGTTCTATGAGGATGCCACCCGGATACTGAAGGCGATGCCCAAGTGGACGGGCGGGCACACCGCGGCATCTTACGAGATTCGCATGCTGGATTTGTGGGAATAGGAAAAGCATTGTTCCTATGATGAAATATCCCTTGATTTTTTCCCTCCTTTTGGCTTCCCTTCCGCTTCTCGCACAGATTCCGGAACAGGATGCCGACACCTGTTGGACTGCGGTCAAGAAGCCGAAAGATGTCTGTCGCCGCGTCGTACTCTACCGTCCCGGCGACCACAGCTCCAAGAACTACCGCATCTATCGTCACTGCGAGCGACGGCTCACTGGTGACCGCCTGTGACAAGCGCAAATACAACGACGCCGATCTGCCGGAGGATATCGACATCCTCATCAACCGCAGCATGGACGGTGGGCGCACATGGCGCGACAGCACCTCCGCGTGGCCCGAGCTGGAGACACCCGCCTGCAACGGCGACATCCTTCGCTGCACCGCCCCCGACGGCACCATCGGCCTTTACGTGGAGGAGGCCTGCAATGACGGGGTGAACTACTCGATGGTGTTCTACAACTTCAGTGTGGAGTGGCTGCTGGAGACAATGGGAAAGTGATTATCTGTTTTTCAAAGACAACTTGGACAACTATGACAACTTATTTGTCGTCATAGCCTATGAATAACACTACCATCCATACCCATGATGTTTTCGTCCTCTGTATCAAAAAGATAACGTTCAATGGTGGCGAATTTGGGTGCGAAGTTCACCAGAATTCCACAAGGTTTCCTCAACAAACGCATGTAGTTAAACAATTGGGCACGATGAACTGGTATCAACTCTGACACAGATTTGCACTCGACTATAATGTTATTCTTACACAAGAAGTCTATGCGAAAGTGTGTTGACATCTGACGCCCATGATATTTGGGATAAAACGACATTTCCCGCAAAAAAGGGATTCCCTGCTCTGTTAATTCCATTTCGAATCCTTCCTGATAACAGGATTCGTTTAATCCAGCGCCCAACTCACTGTGAACTTCATGTATCGCCCCCACTACGTCATACATGTGGGATTTTAACTTGGTTATATTTATCATAATCTTTTGTTATTTTTAATTAAATTTGATTATGCAAATATACTACATAAAAAAGCATTTGTCAAGAGTTTTGCGAAGAAAATTTTATTCCTGCTTATTTAAAGTCCGTCTTCCTTGTTACAGGAATAACCACCAGCAATCTTCTTGTTGTCGCTCAACGAACCCCATGTTCTCAATATTTTGAGACGCAAAATACAAAAAAGTTGTCCAAGTTGTCATGGTTGTCTTCCTTTTCAACGACAACTGGGACAACAGAGGACAATATTAAAAGTCTGTTTTCATCACGAAGTTTCACCAAAAGGATGCGAACCAATTCATTCATCAAAAAACACATATAAAAAAATGCGTATTTTTGCGGCAGAATAATTACGAGGTAATGTTGCATCATAGATTATGAAGAAAGTTCTTTTAAAAGTCTATTGCTGGTATGATTATTTTTGCAAAAAAACACTGTCTCATTGGGATGTTTTTGGGGCAATAGGACACACCTTAATGTCTATCTTCATTATCTTTTTGCTATGCGTATGCTTTGTTTTGGAACCCAGCAGAGAAGTTTTTTATAATTTCTATCTTGGTAGGGCTCTTTTCATAGCTTATCTGTTACTTGTGTGGATCTTACCGATACTCACCAGCATTATTATGGCCATAAAACTCCCGTATGAAAAATTAATCAGAACGAAAGATTTCAGGATGATTGAAAACAAACTACGAAACACTTGGAATAAAAGACATTTTTTATGGTTATTGATAAGAATGATGACATTTTTATTACCCTATTTGTTGTTTATTGCCTTGATAGCCCTATTTGAATTAGTAGTGAATGTTTCATAATGCAAACAATCCCTTTATCCAATGAAAAGAAATCTTCTCATATTATTATCCGCTCTCATGTACGCCTTTAGCGCATCTGCCCAACGTCCCATCAACGGGCTGGCGCACCGTATCCTCGGCGACAAAGACACCTACTTTATCTTTGTGTGTCAACCAGATACTGTTGACTTCTTCCAAATTGAAGCCGCATACGACCACCACATGCTCATCACCGGCAACAACGACAACTCGTTGGCGATGGGACTGAATTACTATCTCAAGCACGTCGCGGGCGTGCATGTTTCGTGGCTGTTATGTGAACCTGTGGAACTGCCTGTCGAGTTTCCGACTCCCCGCGGAACCATCCGCAAAGAGGCCCTCGTCAAAGACCGTTTCTTCCTGAACTACTGCACCTACGGCTACACGATGCCGTGGTGGAAGTGGCCGCAGTGGGAGCGGTTCATCGACTGGATGGCGCTGAACGGCATCAACATGCCGCTCGCCATCACCGGACAGGAGGCCGTCTGGTACGAGGTGTGGAAGGAGTTCGGGATGACTGACGAGGAGATCCGCAGCTACTTCTCGGGACCGGCGCACCTCCCGTGGCACCGCATGGCCAATCTGGACGGATTCGGCGGTCCGCTGCCGATGTCTTGGATAGTAGGACAGAAGGAACTACAGCAACAAATCGTCGCCCGCGAGCGCGAGTTCAACATGACACCAGTGCTCCCCGCCTTCGCCGGACACGTGCCCAAACGGTTTGCCGAGATGCACCCCGAGGCCGACATCCAGCAGCTCAGCGCGTGGTGCGGCTTCGAGCCCACCCACTTCCTCAACTCCTCCGACCCGCTTTTCGCCAAAATCCAGCAATCGTTCATGGAGAAGGAGATCGCCCTCTTCGGCACCGACCACATCTACGGGGTGGATCCCTTCAACGAGATGGACCCGCCCAGCTGGGAACCCGACTACCTCGCCAACGTGGCCCGCAATATCTACACCTCGCTGCAGCAGAGCGACCCCGCCGCCCGCTGGCTGCAGATGACCTGGGTGTTCTACTACAAACGCAAGTCGTGGACCCCCGAACGGCTCCGCGCCTACCTCACCGCCGTGCCGCAGGACAAGCTCGTGCTGCTCGACTACTTCTGCGAGAAGACGGAAGTATGGCGCACCACCGAGGGCTTCTACGGACAGCCTTTCATCTGGTGCTACCTCGGTAATTTCGGCGGCAACACCATGCTGGTGGGCAACATCAACGAACTGGAGAAAAAACTGGACGCCGCCCTAAAGGAGGCCGGCCCCAACATGACTGGCATTGGCTCCACATTGGAATCCTTCGATGTGAGCCCGCAGATTTATGAATACCTTTTCGACCGCGCCTGGGAGAGCCAACCTGATGTACACAATTGGATCAAGGATTGGAATTTCACAAGAATGGGCACTACAATCCATGAAGACAAATGGCTGCTATTGAACGACAGCGTCTATAAGGACTGGTCGTTTTACGGACTGGGCACGCAATTGGTGGCGCGACCGTCATTGGAAGGTCATGGTACCTACTACACCAAACCTTACTATTCCTACAGCAACGACACGTTGAAAAAAATCTGCAAAGCATTTGTCACCAGTTTTTCCAGCAAAGACAATGTTGATTACTTCGGACCACCGTGGACATGGAAAGACACCTACCAATACGACCTCGTCAACCTTTTCTCGCAATGGATGGGCAACCACTTCATGGACATCCGCAACGACTTCACGATAGCGTACAAAAACCGAGACATCCGGAAGATGGAACGGCAAGTAGAGATGGCCAACCAGCTGTTCGCGGATGTCGATACGCTGCTCAACACGCATCCCGCCTTCATGTTGGGACCGTGGATCGAGGCGGCCCGCGACTGGGGAACCAGCGACGAGGAGAAAGACTACTACGAACGTCAGGCGCGGACATTACTTACCGTTTGGGGCGGTCCCGTGCTCAACGACTACGCCAACCGGATGTGGGGCGGTCTCGTCGGTGACTATTACGCCAAACGTTGGAACCTCTTTTTCGAGGCAGTCATCCAAGCCGTGAAAGAGGGCAAGGAATTCGATGAAAAGGCCTTCGGCGAGGAGCTCTCCAAATTCGAGCACAAGTGGACGGAGAGCCACACAAAGTATCCCGTGGAGCCAATAACGCTGGAACATGATTTACCGAACGTTATGGGCATTCCGTGCCCTGCTTTCGATGCAGCGTGGACCATTTACAAGCGGTGGATGTGGTAAAAACGAAGGGTGCGCAGTCATGATACCGGATTTGGTGTAAAAAAAATATACTTCTAAAATACTGATTCACAAATAGATGAATATTAATTTGTATTAAAAACATTACTTTTTGTAATTTATACTTGCTTTTTGTCAAGAATTGTGTATTTTTGCAGCGTCGATTTATTTATTAATCATCTTAAAAATTCAAGGTTATGAAAAACACAAAATTCTTGCTACCAAGCGGTTACAAAAAAGCAGGTTGGTGGATATTCGGTGTCTCTGTTGTACTGATTATCATCCATTCCATCTTCCAAAGTCAATGCGACTTCAGCCTCAACAACATCCGCGAGCTTTTCGGGATGGAACATCTGGAAAGCAATGGGAATCTGTTTTCTGGCTTTCTTTCTTCCTCTTTCGGTCCGAACGACGACCTTCTGCTGACATTTATCGGCATTTTGCTTATTGTGGCCGGCATTTTCATCGGTTTCTCCCGCAATAAGGAAGACGACGAGTTCATCGAGCAGCTCCGGTATGAGTCACTGATTCTGTCGCTGTACATCAACAGCGGAATCATGCTGTTATGTCTGATTTTCGTATGGGGTCTTCCTTTCCTGTGGGTGATGATGATCAACATCTTCTCCATCCTATATGTCTTCATCCTTTGTTTTTACCTTCGTCTGTACCTTAACAAACGTTCCATGCGCTATGAAAAACAGGATTAAAGTGGCACGCGCCGAGGTAAACATCACCCAAGGCGAACTGGCGGAAAAGATCGGCGTGACCCGCCAGGCGGTAAACTCCATCGAATTAGGGAAATACGTCCCCAGCACCCTCTTGGCGCTAAAGATGGCGCGGTATTTCGGCAAAACCGTGGAGGAACTGTTTATGCTGGAGGAGGGGGATTGATCTTTCTGCGAAAATCCGCGGGTTCTGCGGGCCATATTTTATCCCGCAGAATTCGCAGATTTACGCAGATAGAATATTTCTATACGAAAGAGTTTGTCACACCCCCGTCCGAATCTTACTCCTATCCTCCCCTTCAACCTTTCCCGCACCGGCCTTCTTGTAGGCGTTAAAGTTGTAGCTCACACCCAACCAAAACATCCGGCTCTTGCCGTGCAACATGTTGTCTAACTGATAATACTGGTTGTCGGCGAAGATCTCCCACTTGCGGGTGTTGAAGACGTCCGTGAGCTGCGCGGAGACCGTGAGCGCGCCCTTCAGGAACTTCTGGCTGATGCCGATGTTCATGTAGTGCGAGAGGCGCGTGGTGAACTGCGGGTAATACTGCGGCGTGTTCACGAAATACTGCAGGTTGATGTTCATCCCCTTGATCGGGCGGAAATCAAGGCGGAGGTTGCTGTTGTTGACCCAGCCGCTGTTCGAGATGTCCCACTCATCGATGTTGCCCACCGAACGGAGGTAGTAGGTGTTCGTGCCAAGCGTCGCCGTCATCCACTTCCACGGGTCGGCCTTCACGCTCAGGTCTAATCCCGCCTTGGTCTGCGAGGTAGCGTTGATGTAGGTCATGAGCAGGATATCGCCCTCGAAACGGGCCACCTGCGTGATGTAGTTGTGGATGTAGTTGCCATAAATGCCCACATTCACAGCCCATTTCGGCACCTTGAACTGGTAGAGCAGCTCCGCGTTGTCGGCGGTCTCGGGCTGGAGGTGCATGTTGCCCTGCTCGAAGTTGTGCGGGTCGATCATGCTCATGTAGGGGTTGAGCTGCGGATACGTGGGCCGCGTGATGCGCCGCGAATAGGCCAGCGACAGGCTATGCTTCTTGGAAATCTTGTACTTGAACGACAGCGACGGCCCGAGGAAGAAATGCTGCGACGACTCGTCCAGCATCTCCTTCTCACTGTGCAGGTGCGTGCGGCTGTATTCGGCACGGAGACCGGCGCTCCAGGTGAACCGGTCGCGCCACTCCGTAGAGGTAAACTGCACATAGGCGGCGGGCACATACTCCCTATGCATCAGGTCGTTACTAAATTGATGGGAGTAGTCCCAACCGAGACTGTCGCGCACGAAGAAGTTGTGGTAGATGTCGTTTTGGCGGTAGGAGAACTTCACGCCCGCATCCCAGAAACCGTATTTCTCGATGATGCGCCAGTCCGTCTGCGCGGAGGTGAGCAGCGGACTGCCACCCGACACCGACTTGCTGACCGAGTCGCCCTCCAAGAAATAGTACGACGGGCGGTGACCCCAAATTTTGGAGACGTTCGCCTTGACGGAGAAGGTGAGCTTCCCGGGACGGATGGCATGCCAGTAGGCGAACGTCCCGTCGAGGTTCTCGCGGTTCCAGGTTACATCGCTGCGACGGTTCTCGTGCGACAGGATGCCGTCATAAAACCAGTCGTTGTAGAGGTCCTGCACGGTGTTGAGGCGGGGCAGGATCAGCCGGAAGTCGGCATCGATCTTGTTCCGCATATTGGGCTTGATGGTGACCCCGAGGGCGATATTGTTGTTGAAGACCGTCCGTAGGGCGTGGATCTGCTGGCTGAGACTGTCGCCGGTGGTGCGGTAAAAGCGGTAGAGGTAGCCATTGTTGATGTCGTCCTCGTACTTCACCTGGTAGCTGAAGCGCAGGGCGAACTTGTTGCGGGTGTAGTTCAGGGCAAGGCTGCCGTTGGTGAAGTGGTTGAAGCCGTAGTTGACCGCCGCCATCCCGCTGAGGCCTTTCTTCCCGTTCTTCTTGGTGACGATGTTGATGATGCCGCCCGTGCCCTCTGCATCATAGCTGGCATTCGGGTTCGTGATAATCTCGATGCTCGCCACATTGGAGGAGGGTATCGCGTTAATGGAACCGAGGTTCGTGGGCACCCCGTCGAGGAGCAGCAGCACATTGCCGTTGCCACGAATGGAGACATTGCCGTCGGGGTCAACAGTCACTGAAGACTCTTGGCGAAGGAGATCGGCGACGGTGCCGGTCATCATAGTCGTAGCGTCAGTGTACGCAATGGAGGTGTGTTCGGCGGTGACGATTGTTCGTACGCCTTCGTGAGCTGAAACAGTCACCTCCTCCAACACCTGCGACGTGGCCTCCATTAAAATTTCCCCCAAAGCAACTTCATTCTTATCTGCTGAAAAGTCAAGATGTTTCGGCTTATAGCCCATGTAAATCACGGTCAGGGTATAAGTTTTCGATGACTGTGGCACTTTCAGCGCGAACTGACCGTTTTGATCCGTGAGTGCACCCGCCACCACACTGTCTTGCAGCGAGGCATACACGGAGACGTAGGGCATCACAAAGTTATCCTCATTAATCACTTTGCCCGTCACTTTACAAATATTCTGCTGCGCGAAAGCGGACATGCTGAGAACAAACAGGATAACGGCGAGGAAGAGGGGACGCTTGGACATAAGAATCAGGGTTGATAAGGAGTTGCAAAAGTACACAATTTTAGGAAAGAAGGAGGTCCCGTGTAGCAGCCTCGTGCATCCTGCACGCTGAATGATGAACAAATAACCGCACTATTCGTTGAAATGCTGCACCAGATACTCCCGAATAGTCTCCATCGAAACATCATAAACCGGATTCATCTGAGTGAAATTTGCATCCATCGGGATTCGGCTGATGGAAAGCATAACCATCAAAGACTTGGTGCTGAGACTGTGTCCGGAATATTTCAAGGCAGCCTCCATGCCATCTTTCAGGGAATATCCGGCCTTGACAATGGAATATATGTCATAATAGTCCCTATATTTCAGCCGGCGGAGCATTACCTCTATCTTCATAGCCAATATGGCAGGAACATCTGACAAGAAGATATTGCCTTGATAAGGAATTCTTTCATTGAGCGGCGAGAAGTTGTTGCTCACAAAAAACGACAGTTTCACCCCTTTAACCACAAAGGAGACCTGATCGAATCCGAGGATATCGCGATGTTCTATTTTTCCAACCTTTTCCTCAATCTCTTTCTCGATAGCCGGCCAATCCACCTCCGGTTTTTCTGTTTTGGAAATTCTCCACATCATGAAATCCAAATCCTCGCTCATTCGATGGCCGAGCTGTATGGCCAATGCGGTGCCGCCACAGAGCGTATAGGGTTTTATGCACTCAAGCTGCGCCACATCATCAATAATGGCTTCAATGTTCGGGGTTAGTCCTTTACGCATAGCGGGTCAATTTTTTGAAGTGCAACGATTCCTGACGGCGAATGTACGCCTCAGGTTTTTTGATATGGAAGAAAACAAGCGCGATCATCACGTTCAGGTCAAAGAAATATTCCCCCTGAACAGCCAGTCTCTCTCGCCAGACCTTCTGAACATAGTTCTTCGGGAACAGCTCAAACAACTTTAAAATATCATCAATGTCAAGGTGAACGAAAACCTTCTCAATCAGTATTTCATCGGGAAAATTCGACCCCTTTACCTCATACGACCAAAAAGCGTGCGCCCGCAGTAGCTTTTCAAACAGTTCATCGCGAAGCTGTTTCTTGTATTGCTGAACCTTGTATTCATCTTGCATTTTCAGGACGCAACCTTCCGGAAGGGAGAATAGGGATTCGATTTTTAAAGAGAGTGGCAAAGACACCTCCCTTCTGTCAAGCACAATGTTACTCAGCATCTGGCGGGAAACGCCTAATTCCCTTGCCAGTGTAGATTGGTTGTAATGGTCACGCACCATCAGTTTGCTGATATATTGTCCCAAACTTTCTTTCATAATCTTAGTAAAACAACGCTGCAAAAATACAAAAATTGTCAACAAATTAGTTGACAAAATATTTTTCAAAAAAGTTTTATCCCCTCCACCCAGGATCCCGGAAGAATATTATGCCAGCAAGCTGCCGGTGGCTACGCTGGGAGTGCAGTTCTTTGCCGTGGGCAGCTGCTGTGGTGGACTTGCGAAACTTGTATTATTGTAATTGTCTCAGATCGCTCACCGCAATGGCGACAGGAAAGGGTACAGGAACATTATCTTTTGTGGCGGGTTCCCAGCGGGGCATAGACAGCACCTGCTTGCGGACCTCGTTTTGGAAGTCGAAGTCCTTCTCCGACCCCGTCACAGGCATGTTGGCGAAATCCACGTCCGACACGGTGCCGTCCGCATTCACTACAAAAGTTACCATCGTCTCATTGAGCTGTTCGTCAGCCATATAGGTGCTGTATGGGCGTAACCGTTGTCCAAGCCACCGCACGGGGGAACCGTAAGGGAATCTGGCTGCCTCATCATACATAAAAGACATACTTGTCAAGGAGGTGCGGATCCGAGTCCCGTCCACAATCACAGAGGGACCGCCAGTGACATTTCCTCTGATTTGGGTGAAATATTCTTCGTTTGTGGATCGCAAGGCTGAAGAATCGGCCTTTTGTTCGGTCATGGAAGGGGTGGAAGTCCCGTATGGAATGCAACCAGCTAAAGGGGGTGTGGAACTACAGGAAGCAATCGCAATGGACGACAACGCGATTCCTGCGACGGTCACGGCCTTGCCGAGGGTCTTGCGTCTGTGGAGCTCCTTTTCGAGATAATGCAGT
The DNA here is from genome assembly GCA_017651425.1 of Bacteroidales bacterium. Taxonomy (GTDB): domain Bacteria; phylum Bacteroidota; class Bacteroidia; order Bacteroidales; family WCHB1-69; genus F23-D06. The sequence goes on along the minus strand of JAGCCZ010000056.1, from coordinate 897 downwards.
TCCGCCTCGCAGAAGGGGCAGGTGCCGGAGCATTCGCCTTTAAAAGTGCATTTGCGCTGTTCCAGCGGGATGCCGTTCTCGTTGGCGATCCGCCGCCGCACCTCCTTCAGATACTCGCATCTGTTCTTGCCAGGGTTCATTGTGCTGGATTTTGAAATTCGATGCGGCAAAGATACATTTTATTCCGAAATCTTGAGTATGTTTGCCGCGCTGTTGTTTTCGGATGATGTCGGCCAAACACCGCATCGTTCGCGGATGCAGCGTGAAAAGTGGGGAACAATGGAGATTCCCTTTGTCGTTTTTGTCGGATTTTTTGAAAATAGCAAATGAAAATGCATAAAAAGAAACAATACCGCTATTCGTCGGGCGAGACGCTTGAAGCCGATGTGGAGGACTTGAAGTGCCTGCTGCGAGAAAACCAGGAGTATCTGGACAACTATTTGGACCTGTACGGCTCGTTGGAGGATGACGAGTACGTGGCGCGGGGCAACGGCTTCTGCGACCGCAAGTACAGCGATGATTTCATCGAAGGCCAGATTGCAAAATACCGTGCAAGGGTGGAGGATTTGAAGAGTTGGCTGGCGGAAGAGAAACGGTAGGGGTCAAAGCTCGGTAGAAAAATTGTCAGCAATTTCCGCCATATTGTCACAAAAAATGGACAATTTGTCAAAAAGTGGGTAAAATTGGCATTGAAAACGGGTTGGCACGCACCTTGCGATATAGGATGCGTCGCCGATGCGAGAGCAAAGGCGGACAGAAATGAAAAATTAAAAGTCTAACAATAAAAGAAAGGAGTTCATTATGCTACCAGTAATGTTTAAAAACAGTTGGTTTCCGACCATGTTTGAAGATTTCTTGAACAGCGACATCATGCCGCGCACCAACACCACAGCTCCG
>JAGCCZ010000055.1 GCA_017651425.1 Bacteroidales bacterium | reverse complement strand
GTTCCCATAATGCGAGGTATCACAAATTGGAGCGTTTGGATTTATCCTTTTCAACAGCTCTACCGCTGGCTCATCATTCGGGTCTTGAGACACTAATTTGCCATGAATTGCTAAATCCAACACTTTCGTTTTACATCGGTCAACGGCCTCTTGCAAGTCGTTTTTGCTTGCATCTATTGAATCAATCAGCAAAAACAAGTGTTTTATTGTTAATACAATGCGTTTTTGCTCAGCGATTGGAGGTAGTGGAATCATCCCTTTTCGTGCATCATCTGTACTTAATCGTGGCATCTTACAGCCATAACAGCATAAAGTTGTATAGTCGATAAAATATTGACTGCGTAAAACACTTGTAATGTAATAATGATTTATTTCTCCAAAGCAATAGAAAGGAATAATTTCTGTAGTGCAAAAACCTTTTTTTGGGGCTATCAATACCTTGTTTAAATACGTCCTTAATTTTGAATATAGAATTTGTCCGCATTCAATCTCACATCTCACCCCTGATATTTTTCTGTCTTTACGAGACAATGCCTGAATTAAACGACCAGAGTCCTTTTCAATGTCTTCTAATTCAAGTACCCAATCTTCTTCAGGGATTTTAAGTACGTCTGTGTGTTTCGTCTGACCATAATTACTTATATCACCTAAGGTTACCCACTTCCAACTTTCAGGTATTTCAAACGGCACATTCTCATAATGTGGCTTACGAGAAGTCGGTATAATACCATACATTTCAAAAATAATAAGCTATGGTATCAAAATTTGAATTATTTCTTCGTAAGGCAGAGCTTTCGAAGAATACCGTCAGTTCGTATGTTTGGACGGTGCGCTATTTCTTGGAAACATACAAAGAATTCAACAAGAAGAACCTGCTTGCTTACAAGGGCTATCTGGTTGAGAACTTTAAGCCACAAACAGTAAACCTGCGGATACAGGCCATCAACAAGTATCTGGAGTTTACCCGTCACGACAAAATGAAAATGAAATTTGTGAAAGTGCAGCAGAAAAACTTCCTTGAAAACGTAATCAGCAACGAGGATTATCAGTTCCTGAAATCCAAATTATTGAAAGATGGCCATAAGGATTGGTATTTCGTAGTATGGTTTATGACAGCTACCGGTGCGCGTGTGAGCGAGCTATTGCAAATCAAGGCAGAACACGTGTTTGCCGGTCATCTCGACATCTATACGAAAGGTGGTAAAGTCCGTCGCATCTATATCCCAAAGACACTTCAAACGAAAGCCATCCAATGGCTTGCTGAGCGTCAAATAAGTTCGGGTTATATCTTTCTGAATCGTTTCGGCAAGCGCATCACCACCCGAGGCATCGCCATGCAGCTGAAGCATTTTGCCGACAAGTATGGGCAACGGCGAGAAGTGGTTTATCCCCACTCTTTCCGCCATCGCTTCGCCAAAAACTTCCTCGAAAAATACAATGACATCGCTTTGCTCGCCGACCTGATGGGACACGAAAGCATTGAGACCACCCGCATCTATCTTCGCCGGACTGCCAGCGAACAACAGGAAATCGTGGACAAGGTGATAACATGGTGAAGGTTAGTATCTAGGAATATAATCAGTCTTGCCGCTAATTGCATCTTTCAAGATCGCCTTGACAAAGCCTTCTGCATCAATATTTATAATTTTTCTCTGCTCATCAATTTCGTAATCGTATTTCACTTCAAGAATCTTAACTGGTCCCCAAGGAGTGGTTACAAATGCATTATCAAATTTGAAAATATATGGGAAATCTTTTGTGGGATTCTTTGGAATTTGAAGTTCCAAAGAATCTAATGAAATGATATAATCTCCTTTAGCGTTTCGTATAATATCGTCAGATGTTTGTAGGGGAAGATGTGTTTCATTGATCCATTTTTGATCATAATCGAAACAAAACATATCTAATCTTTTTTTGTAACCAGCTATGTCATAATGGTGTTCGTTCGCCCATTCTTCATCAATTAGAAAATATCTGTGTCTTATTTCAGCATGCGTGTGGAATTCTATCGCCCCAATAATTGTTTCACCAACTCTCGGTTGTCGTAATTCCTTAAGTGAAATGCCGTATTCTTTGGCATACTCTTTAGCTCCTTTTTGAAATCCAACCTTAGTGACCATAATCCCTTCAACATCACCCAAATCCGCAAGAACACCTTGAAATGCGCATACTTTTTCTTTCGACACCCGCTTGTTATAGTTTTTGCACTCAATGGCAACACGATGATTTACACCATCTTTTTCATATTCCCAATATACATCTATCTGATGTTTACAGCCAGAGCGACCTTTCAATTTTATGTTGTGATGAACTTTTGTTATGCCAATATATTGATAATTAGATAACTGCTTGTAAACGCTTTGAGTAAACAGCTCGTATTCTTTGGCGGGATTTGTCATAGTTGTATTGTTTTTGGTTTGTTTAATATTCATGGTTGTTGTCGCTTCCGAGACATAATGTTTGCAAAAATAATGCCAACGAATCATTATCATACCCCCCCGCCTCATGCGCGACCGCGTGGTACGGAAGGACAGGTGCGAACCGTTAGGTCAACTTTTTTAAAATATTTAATGTATTTTTGCATCTCTAAAAAAACACATACGCCACTATGAAAAAACACCTTACCCTTCTCATCGCCTGCCTTCTCTTTGCAGGCTCTCTCTTCGCCCAGCAACACCTCTCCTTCAAGGGTGTGCCCATTGACGGTACCCTAAAGGCTTACACCGATGCTATGATCAAGGCCGGATTCCACCACAAGGGAACTTATGACGGCGTGGCTGTACTTTCGGGCGACTTTGCCGGACACAAAGACTGCACCATTGGTGTATATACTTTGAAAAATCTTGATGTGGTCAGTTTTATCTCAGTTTTGTTCCCAGACCAAGAGACCTGGACCTCCCTCAAAAGCGAGTATGAAACCCTTAAATCAATGCTGACCGAAAAATACGGGGAACCGGAAGAATCCAAAGAATATTTCACAACCCATATTGGAAATTATGACAACTTCTTCGTGATGCACGCCTTGAAGGACGAAAAATATGAATGGTACACCAATTTTTCCACCGAATTGGGCACCATCAAATTGACAATAAGTGAGGGAGAAGAATACAGCACTGGAAGAGTAGTGCTCGTCTATATGGACAAAGCCAACGCCGAGAAAGTGCGCAACGCAGCGATGGACGATTTATGATTTCACCCATAACGCCCACCACCTGCGACGAGGTTTTCAAAGCCATCTTCGAGCAGGCGGAGAATTTCAGAAAGAATAAGCGCTAACGAATAGGTGCGCACGTACATTGATGGCAAGGACATTCGCCACGGCCTATGTCCGCGTGTCGCAGACACGCCATCCCATTAACCCCGCACAGCTTTGTCTGTGTGGGGTGTAGCCATGCCCTCCCCATCAGCCCGCGTGCCGGAGGCACGCCGCTAATCATCCCGCAGAAAATAGCGATCATCAATCACAATTCCGTGTGCCTCAACCAAGTCACGATACTCTTCCGCGAATGAGACCCTCTTGTGGTGCTCCTTCTGCCGCAAGATGTATCCGACAATCTTGTTCTTGTCGCGGATGCTGTAACTGAAGCCTGCATACTCGTGCCCCCAGCCGTGAAATGCCGGAAAATGCGGATTCGCCTTCATCCACTTGCTGCTGGCAGTCTTCACCTGCTGCACAAAGGATGCCAACGGCAATGTGGCAGGCAACGACACAAACAGGTGTATATGGTCCGGCATACCGCCTATACGGTAAGTCTGACAGTTGAGTTTCCTTGCGATGCCGAAGATGTAGGCATACAGCTCCCGCTCGTGCTCTTCGGGGATTGACATTTCGCTACGGTAAGTGCGAAAGACGATGTGATAGAAAGTTGTAGTATAACTCATGGTTTGTTGTTTTGTGATATGGTTTGTGGTTATTTTGTGGTTGTAGTGGCGTGCCTCCGGCACGCGGAGGACCCCGGTGGGCATCGATCACCCCACACAGCGGAGCTGTGCGGGGTTAATGGAATCGCGTGCTTTCAGCACGTGGAGGTGCGTTGTCCTGCCAGTGATGACCATCAGCGTCGTATCATTCCACGAAGCGAGGTCGCGATCAATCAACAATTCTTTATGGAATGCTAAACCATGTAGCAGGACACTTTTATCATCAAGGATTATTTAATTGTCCTTCGCATAAACCCAAATTGAATATCGAGTCATCACTAGTAGTGAATCCGTCCTTTGAAAACACCATATAATCCGGCAATACCGGTTTTGTTTTTGTTCTTTTTGCCCGTGGTTTTCTTGGGCGCCTTGCTTGTCTTTTTTGGAGTCATAGTAGAATAGTTTTAGTGGTGCAAAAATACAAATATTTCTAATCAAAATATGGCGTGTTAATATTTTATTAAATAATCAACATGTTTGATTGTTGCCCAACAAGAAATGCTATACAAGATGCAAGGAAAAACAATAACGCCCACGTCCGATTGCTGCCGAAACTGATGGGCGGGGAGATGGACGTTTTTTTAGAAAATTATCCAGCCGTTTGAAAGGATTTTTTATCTTTGCGGCTGGATAATTTTAATAAGAAGATGAAGAAACTAATCATATCTCGCAAGCAGGAACAACTGGTTTTGAGACAGTTACAAGATGAGCCAACAGCACAATTCCTCGCTATTTATGGTCGCCGGCGCGTCGGAAAAACGTTTTTGATTCGCGAATATTTTGAGGACGGTTTTGCCTTTATGCACACCGCCGTGTCGCCGATGGAACTGAAGGAGAAAGACCAGAAGCTGCTTTACCGCATCCAACTGGATGAGTTTGCCGCATCACTCTCAAAATATGGCTGCACCGACACCACACCCATCAAAAACTGGTTCGATGCTTTCCATAGACTGGAAACCTTACTCGATTCAAGGAGGAAGACCAAGAAAAAGATGGTGGTGTTTATAGATGAACTGCCATGGCTCGACACCCCACGCTCCGGCTTCCTCTCCGCTTTCGAACACTTTTGGAACGGCTGGGGCGCCGGCAAGCACAACCTGCTGCTGATTGTCTGCGGCAGCGCAACTACATGGATGCTTGACAACCTGATTAACAGTAAGGGCGGGCTTTATGGCAGAACGACACGCGAAATGCACATCCATCCGTTTACCCTGGCCGAGACGGAGGAGTATTTCAGACACCGTGGCGTCACAATGGACCGTTACGACCTCGTGCAAACCTATATGATATTGGGCGGCGTGGCCTATTACATGTCCTATTTCAAGCCCGGAAACTCGTTGGCGCAAAACATCGACGAGCTGTTCTTTGCTGAGAACGGATTCCTGCAAAACGAGTACGACAGGTTGTTCACCTCCCTGTTTGCCGACAACAACCAATACCGGAAAATCGTGGAGCTGCTGAGCCGAAATCGTTACGGTCTTCAACGGGAGACCATTGCGGAAGACACTGGCATTGCCATAGGCGGAACGCTCAGCAAGATGCTGAAGGCTCTCGTAAAAAGCGATTTGGTCACCACCTATTACAATTTCGGCGAATCGAAGCACAACCTTTACTATAAGCTAACCGATATGTTCTGCCTCTTTTATCTCGGTTTTGTGTTAAAGAATCCGACCAACAACAGAACCTTTTGGTACGACAATCAAAACTCTCCCAAATTGAATGCTTGGAGGGGCTTGGCTTTCGAAGATGTCTGTTTCGTGCATCAACAGCAAATCCGTGCGGCATTGGGTATCAGCGGTGTGCATTCCGAAATCTACCCCTGGCATTTGAGTGCAGACGGCAAGACAAAAGGTGCCCAGATAGATATGATTATCGAACGAGCCGACCGTGTAGTCAATCTTTGTGAGATGAAGTTCACCCAGAATGAGTTTGCCATTGACAAAGCTTACGACGAGAAACTGCGTGACCGGCTTGGAACCCTTTCGCAAATGATCGGGAAAAAGAACTTACAACTCACCTTAGTGACCACATACGGATTGAAGAAGAACATGTATAGCAACAGGATTCAACGACTGATAACCATGGACGATCTTTTCAAAGCATAAAAGACAACTGCACAATTAAACGAGTGATTATTATGCCACACAATTACAGCGAGGACCAACTGATACAACGCAGTATAATTGTTTATTTTTGCAGTTGCGACGGGTTGGCATTGTGAAACCGTCATCCTACATTAATTTCTAACCAATCCATCATCCTAACCTATTGAGACCATGATTTCAAGCACTACTCACACCATTGAAGGAAAACAGCTCTACGAATATCTTGGCGTCGTGTGATGATGGTCATCGTGTCGGGCACCGCCGTGCGCGTCGCCTAACACCCCGTCTGGCAATGCTCACTGCCAAACCGCACGCCCTTTACCTCTTCAATCCCGAGCACGACTACGCCCTGGCAAACAACAGCGAACATTTCGTCCCGCTGGCTAATATCATTTCATACAACACACCCCTCATTTCATACAATGGAGGCCTTCCCTGTGGGAAAAGGAAGGGTAAATGGACTATTTTTGCCGCCTATATCAACAACATTTACTACGAAGAGACTTACACAGACTTGCAAAGCGGCAAGAAGGACGTCGGGGATGTGCTGAACCCCGATTTTTACGAATACCGCGTCGGATGTTACTCCGGCCTGATCAACAGCAAGGGCGAGATCATCACCCCGCCCATCTACACCAACATCACCGGCATCTCCCCCACCCTGTTCAAGGCGCAGCTGCAAGACTGGAACTCTATCGTCATCATCGACCAGAAGGGGAAAGTGATTTCCAAAGTCTCGTAACAGAAGGTTCCCTGAAGAAAGGCTAAAAATCGCTTCTCTTCAGGGATTCTGCAGCTCGGCTCAGGCGAGAACGAGTTTGTGCAGGCACTGACGACACAATGGCCGCTCCCTAGTTTCTTTTTTCCCAATGAGGGATGGGACGATTATTCAGCGCTTTTTCTCGCAGCTGAGTCCTTTCCACACGAGGGCCGACAAAACGGCACCCACGAGCTAATTTGTACCATCAAGTATGTAATATCAAGAAAACAAGTCACTGTCATCTGTTGTATGGAATAAAAACACTTTTCCATTCCGATGCAAAAAAAAATATATGTACATTTGCAAACTTTTTCACGAACGTAAAACCATCCAGTATGAAAAAAGCTCTACTCTGGCTCTTTGCATTTTTATTTATCTGTAACACAGCTTTTTCGCAAGACAACGGAAAGACACGGGAGAAAAAAAAGAAACAGACGACCACTGACACGACGGCACGCGCCGGCGTGGATGGTGACACTTATTCCGATGTCGGCGAGGGGCAGGACGACGAAAGCGACGCCGGCAACTATGTGCCTGGTCTGTTGCACTCCTCGCAAGACGTGTACACCAACAACACCTCCTACACCTTCAGTATCGCCTATTTCCGCAACCGCGGTTTGGACAACAAATACCAAAACGTATGCTGGAATGGTTTTTCGGCAAACAGTTTGGTAACAGGGCGTGCCACCTACTCACAGTGGGGCGGCCTCAACCACATTTTCCGCTATCCAGAGGCGCTGAACAACCTTGATGCGCCGACGTTCCTTTTTGGCAACGCGGGCGGGGCCACCAGCTACAACCTGCGCGCCACCAACTTCCGTCGGCAAATCAGAGCCTCCTATTCGCTGACCAACCGCACCTACAGCAACCGTTTCATCCTGACCGGTGCCACGGGCGTCACCAAGAAGGGCTGGTCATTCGCCGGTTCGCTCTCCGCGCGCTTCGGCAACAACCTCTCATATGTGGAGGGCACCACTTACAACAGTTTCGGCGGCTTCTTCGCAGCTGAGAAGAAGCTCAACTCCGAAAACTGGCTCAATCTCGCCCTCTTCGCCTCCTACACATCGCGAGGCATGCAGTCCAATTCCGTGCAGGAGGCCTACGACCTGCTCAACGACCATTACTACAATGCCAATTGGGGTTGGTATCAGGGCAAGCAGCGCAACGCCCGCGTGCGCACCGTCTGCGAGCCTGTCATCCTGCTCACCCACACCTACGCCCCCAAGAGCAACAAAATCAACATAAGCTCCACCCTCGCCACCACCTTCGGGCGCAACAGCACCACATCGCTGAACTGGTACGATGTGCCAGACCCGCGCCCCGACTACTACCGCTACCTGCCCTCCTACCAAATCGACAACGGCGACACCAACGGCTTTTACAACGAAATCCTCAACTACTGGACCACAAACGACCAGTCGTACACCCAGATCAACTGGGACAAGCTCTATGAGGTCAACCAACTCGCCGCAGCGCAGGGCAAACGCGCCCAATATATGGTGGAGAACCGCATCTACGACCACCTGCAGTTCGGCGGCAGTTCCAACCTCAATGCAGACCTGTCCGAGCATGTCAAGATAGCCGCCGGGCTTGATGTCCGCGGCATGAAGCAACGCAACTACAAGACCATCGGCGACCTCCTGGGCGGCAGCTACTGGCTCGACGTGGACAAGTATTCCGAGGGCGACTTCCCCGATGACTACAATGTCCAATACAACGACCTCAACCATATCAACGACACTCTCGGCGTGGGCGACGTGTTCGGATACGACTACGACTACCACATCTACACCCAACGACTCTGGGCCTCCCTCTTATTCACCTACAACCATGTGGATTTCCACATTGGCGGAGAAATCGGCGGCACCGAATTCTGGCGCACCGGCCACATGAAGAACGGTCGGTGGCAGGATGAATCCTACGGAAACTCCGAGAAACGCAACTTCCTTGACGCCGCCGTGAAAGCCGGTGTCACCTACAAGATCAACGGCCGCAACTACCTTGTTCTCAACGGACTTTTCCAAAGACAAGCTCCCGGCGTCCTCAACGCCTTCGTGGCCCCGCGTATCCGCAACAAATATGCCGACAACATCACGTCCGAGAAGCTCTATTCCGGTGAGTTCTCCTACATCCTCAAATATCCCGCCATCAAGCTGCGCGCCACGGCCTACTTCATTCAAATCATGGATGCCATGCGTCTCATCAGCTTCTATCACGACGATTACGCCAGCATGGTCAACTACTCCATCTCGGGAATTGACCAACGCCACATCGGCGTGGAACTCGGCGCTGAAATCAAGCTCGGCAGCATGTTCTCACTCATTTTGGCCGGCAATTACGGCGACTATCGCTACACCGACCAGGCCGACGGCATCATGAACGCCGAGAATGGCGTTGACATGCAGGGCGAGACGGTTGACCGCACCATCTACTGGAAGAACTTCCACGTAGCCGGCACCCCGCAGGTGGCCGCCACCGCCGGACTCAAGTTCAACCACAACTATTGGTGGGTGAATATCAACGCCAACTATTTCGACAAGATCTACTGCGACCTCAACCCCGAGCGCAGAACCACCACTGCTACAGGATCCCTCTACTATACCGACCCGGAACTCTACCACCAGATTGCCGACCAGACCCGCATGAAAGGACAGTTCACCCTCGACGTCTCCGTCAGCAAGTCGTGGCGCATCAAGAGCGGCTACCTTATCGGCTTCAACGCCAGTGTCACCAACCTGCTCAACAACAAGAACCTCGTGACCACAGCTTGGGAACAATACCGCTTTGACTTCACAGGCTATAATGTCAACAAGTTTGGCAACAAATACTACTATGCTTTCGGAACCACGTTCTACCTCGGTATCAACTTCACCTTCAACTAACAGGGCAAGTACATTCGTAACATCTTTAACAGAAAAAACAATACAATGAAAATATTTAAACACACTCTTTGGATTTTGGCTGTCGTGCTTTTCGCATCCTGCGACTTGACACCCGACATCGCGCCCGTGCCGCACTCTGATTTAAAAGCCAACACGACCATTGCGGAACTGCTTGCCATGCACGAAATCGGTTCGCTGGACTCCTACATCCACATCCCGGACTCCAGCGACATCATCATCACGGGCATCGTCACCACCTCTGACGAGCACGGAAACTGCTACAAATACATCAACATCGAGGATGGAACCGGCGGCATCCAGATCAAAATCAACAACACTGCCCTTTACAACAAGTTCAAGGTGGGCCAACGCGTCTATGTGACCTGTGGCGGCCTTGACTTGGGCGACTACCGCAAGCTGCCGCAGATGGGTATATGGGCCAATGACGCCATGCAGGCCATCCCCTCCGGAAAAATCAGCAACTATGTTTTCTGCGACGGCGTGCCCCAGCCTTTCGAGCCGCAGATCGTGCTGACCTCCATTCCCAACGCCAACGCCATCCCTGACGGCTGGTACAACCGTCTGGTGAGATTAGAGGCCTGCCACTTTGTGGAGGGCGGCATGGCCACCTACTGCGACCCCAACGCCGCCACCAGCCACGACATTGAGATGGCTGACGGCACCACCATCACAATGCGCACCTCCAACTATGCAGACTTCATCAACGAGATGCTCCCGTCCGGCAACGGCACCGTGGTCGGCATCCTCACGCGCTACAACAACACCGTACAAATCGTGATTCGCGATCTGGACGATGTGCAAGATTTTGTGATTCCGCAACAAACACAGACCATCTTCAGCGTCAACTATCCCACGGCTTTTGAAGACGGTTGGATTCATGGGGCTGACTGGTCCATCATAAACAACAGCAGTTTTACAGGCTTCTACTACAATGGTTCAACTACGGTCAGCGAAAGCTGGCTGATTTCTCCGGTCATAGACCTGAGCAATGTCTCCGACCCGATGCTTGAGTTCGCGCATCGCGCGCCACAAGGCTTCAATTCTGCAAATATGAAGTGCTTCTATACGCCCGTATATACTGGCGACGTAAACACAACCCTCTGGATCCCGCTGCCCCTCAGCGCTGCGAGTGGAACGAACACTTTTGTGACTGAGTCTTTCGATCTGCCTGAAGGGGCACAGTCGGAGAATTTCCGCATTGCCTTCAAAGCCATGGAAGCCTTGGGTGAAAACGTCCAATGGGCTATCAACAATATCACGATTACCGGCTTAGCAAAATAATCATCCACTATGAAAAAGATCAACACCTACTTCATCATATTGTCAGCTCTGATGGCTGGTTTGTTCACCTCCTGCAACAAGTGGGAAGAACCCGAGTTTCAAGTCCCCGTTTACGACGGCCCTGCTGCCAACCACACCATCGCCGACATCAAGGCCATGCACCCTTCGCTCGGCTCCGGCGCGCAAGACTCCATCTGCCGCTGGGATGAACCTTTCATCGTCAAGGCTGTGGTGGTCAGCTCCGACGAGGGCGGAAACTGCTACAAGTACATGACCATCCAGGACGAGACCGGCGGCATTGAGATTTCCATCGACCGCACGGGCCTCTACAACGACTATCCTGTGGGACAAACCATCTATCTCGACTGTCGCAGCCTCATTGTGGGCGACTATCACAACAAGATACAAATCGGATGGAAATACCCCACCTCCGTGGGGCGCATCAACCAGAACGCCCTCGGACGCTACATTCACAAGGACGGTCTCCCCGACCCCACCAACCCTCTCGTGGCGAATCCCATCGAGATCACTGGCAACAGTCAGCTCACCGCCGAGAATGTCAACTGCTTAGTGAAGATCAACGGCTGCAAATTCGACAGCAAGTATGACGGAGAGCCGTTAGCCAACGACGATATCACAATGGACCGTGAGGTGTATATCGGCGGTGCCACCGTCATTGTGCGCACATCCAACTACGCCAACTTCCGTTCCATCGTCATTGATGCAAGCAAGGAGTACTGTCTCTACGGTATCCTCAGCATCTATAATTCCGAGTACCAGCTTACGCTCCGCACCAAGGAGGATATCCAAGCTGCGGTGACCGAACAGGAAATCCTTCTGCAGGAGTTCAACTTCAACGAGAACTCCCTCACCACGGGCGGCTGGAGCCAATATCCCAACAACGACAGCTGGAAATACCAAACCTATAACGGTAACCAATTCATCTATCACAACTCCACAAGTACAAATTGCGACGACTGGCTCATATCGCCCGTCTTGAGCGTGAACGACCTGAATGGTGCGCTTCTGTACGTGGACCATGCCAACAACGTGGGCGGCAGTCCGGCCACCTACTACCAGGCCTACTACTCCACCACCTACACTGACGGCGGCGAGTTCAACGAGAGCGACTGGCATCCTTTCAATCCTAACATCAACGTCTTCCCCAGCGACTTCGCCTTGAGCAACGCCATGGCCTTCCCCGACCTGAGCGGCGGCAATATCCGCATTGCGCTGCGTTACCACAAGAACGGCAGTGCGGCGGGCACCCGCTGGATGGTGCGCGGCATGAAAGTTGTCAAAACCGAAATCCGATAGTGCGGGATTTATTCTTTTTTGAGGATATTCTTTTGAAAACCTTGAACATTCAAAATCTATAATGAAAGAACTATGTAGCATCGAGCAGGCCCTGGAAGACCTCAAGGCCGGCAAGTTCGTCATCGTCGTGGACGACGAGGATCGAGAGAACGAAGGCGACTTTATCATTGCGGCGGAGAAAATCACGCCCGAAAAGGTGAATTTCATGATGCAATACGGTCGCGGAGTGCTTTGCACCCCGATGACACAGCAGCGTTGCGAAGAGTTAGGCTTGGAGATGCAGGTGTCGGACAACACCTCGCTGCTCGGCACGCCCTTCACGGTAACCGTCGATCTTTTAGATCACGGTTGCACCACGGGCGTCTCCATGCACGACCGCGCCGCCACCATCAAGGCGTTGGCGAATGCGGAGATGAAGCCGCACAACTTCGGCCGCCCCGGCCATGTCAACCCCTTGCGTGCCCGCGACGGCGGCGTGCTGGTGCGTGCCGGACATACCGAGGCTGCCGTTGACCTCTGCCGCTTGGCCGGGCTCACCCCTGTGGGTGCCCTCATCGAGATCATCAACCCCGACGGCACCATGGCCCGCCTGCCGCAGCTGATGGAAGTGGCCGAACGCTTCGACCTAAACATCACCAGCATCGAGAAACTCATCGCCTACCGACTCCAAAATGAGAAGCTCATCCGCAAGGAACAGGAAGTCAACCTGCCTACACAATGGGGCAACTTCCGCCTGATCGCCTATACCCAACTCAACAACGGCGCCACCCATCTGGCGCTTAAGAAAGGTGAATGGAAAGAGGGCGAACCCGTTCTGGTGCGCGTCCACTCCTCCTGCGCCACGGGCGACATCTTCGGCTCCTGCAAGTGCGATTGCGGCGACCAGCTGCACCGCTCCATGGAGATGGTTGACAAAGAGGGCTCCGGGCTCATCCTCTACATGAGTCAGGAGGGCCGTGGTATCGGCTTGGTCAACAAGCTGCGCGCCTACCACCTGCAAGAGTTGGGACGCGACACCGTGGAGGCCAACCTCGAACTCGGCTTCAAGGCTGACGAGCGCGACTACGGCATCGGGGCGCAAATCCTGCGCGACCTTGGCGCCACCAACATCCGCCTCATCAGCAACAACCCCGCCAAGCGCGTCGGCCTCACCGCCCATGGCATCACCATTGCCGAGACCGTGCCTATCATCATCCCGCCCAACGAGGTCAACAAAAGATACCTCAAAACCAAACAGGACAAGATGGGGCACGAATTGCACATGTCTTAGTTATTCTGAAAGAGATGTCTTCATTCAACACAAAACATATCAACACAAGCCGCATGGTTTCGGCCATGTGGCTTGTTTGTTTTATTCTGTTCAGCATAACAGCAACAGCACAAAAAGCCACCGTCCTGCTGTATGGACCCAACGACGACGGTCGCACCTACTCCTCCATCGAAGAGGCCCTGCAGGCCACCGGGCCCGTCTATCGGCTCAAGATCACCAAACTGTCCAAACGCGACTCGTTGCCCGAAGAACTGTTCAAGCTCACCGAACTGCGCGAACTGACCGTCAAAGGTTGCCGTCTCTGCATCGTCAACCAACGGATCGGAGAACTCAAGCATTTGCAGTATCTAAACCTTGACCGGAACAAACTGGTTCACCTTCCCAACGCCATCGGCCAGCTCACCGAACTGCGTAAGCTGACCGCAAGTCGCAATCTGCTTGAAACACTTCCTGATTCCATATCAAAACTCAAACAACTCACCTCAATCGACGTCTGGGACAATCCGATGTATTTTCTACCTGAAAGTATCAACGCATTGGAAAACACGCTTCAAACACTCGATATTCGACAAATACCCATCCGAAAGTCAGAATTAGAGGCAATGGAAAAGCTGTTGCCGAAGACACAAATACTTTTCACCGATATCTGCGAATGCGAAAACCGTCGCGACCACGACTGATTTTACATTCTCAAAAAAAATTCAATCCGATTCATGTGGATTGGCATTTTAATGTCAATCCGTATTTCTTTTTTTTTATTTTTGCAGCATTATTAACTCAATCGGATTTTACAATGAAAACCAAGTACATTGACCTGATTTCCCAGACGTATGAGTTTCCCCAAGAGGAGTTCGACGTAGAAGACAACGAACTGTTATTCAATGACGTACCATTGATGGACATCATCAAACAATACGGCACGCCGCTCAAGATCACCTATCTGCCCAAGATTTCGCAGAACATACAGAAGGCGAAACGTTGGTTCAATGTTGCCATCGCAAAGTCCGATTACAAAGGCTCCTATCACTATTGTTACTGCACCAAAAGTTCCCATTTCGAGTTTGTGATGTCTGAAGTGCTCAAGAACGAAGTACACATCGAGACATCATCCGCGTTTGATTTGAACTTGGTGGAAACGCTGAACGAAAACGGATTGTTCGAGAAAGACAACTATATTCTTTGCAACGGATTCAAGAAACAACCATACATTGACAACATATCAGCCATGCTGGAGAAAGGGTTTGTGAACACGATACCCGTCTTGGACAGCAAAAAGGAATTCGACCTGGTTGACAAGTATGTCAACACCAAATGCAGAGTTGGAATCCGAATTGCAGCTGAAGAAGAGCCGCGTTTCGAGTTCTACACATCGCGTCTGGGCATCCGTTACAACGATATCATTCCGTTTTATGAAGAAAAAATCAAGAACAACCCCAAGTTCGACTTGAAGATGCTTCATTTCTTCATCAACACTGGAATTCACGACACGGCATACTACTGGAACGAGCTCACCAAGTGTGTCAACATGTATTGTGAGCTGAAGAAGCGCTGTCCCGAGTTGGACTCCCTGAACATCGGCGGCGGTTTCCCCATCAAGAACTCGCTCTCTTTCGAATACGACTATGAGTACATGGCGGAGGAGATTGTTTCCCAGATCAAGCAGATCTGCAACCGCGAGGGTGTGGAGGAGCCGGACATCTTCACCGAATTCGGGTCGTTCACCGTGGGCGAGGCCAGTGCCGTGCTCTTCTCCATCTTGCAGCAGAAGCGCCAGAATGACCGTGAGTTGTGGAACATGATCGACAGCTCCTTCATGACCACCCTGCCCGACTCCTGGGCCATCAACCAGCAATTCATCATCCTTGCCATCAACCATTGGGACCGTGAGTACGAACGTGTGTTCTTGGGCGGCCTCACCTGCGACAGTCAGGATTATTACAACTCGGAGGCGCACTTGAATGCAGTCTTCCTTCCCAAAATAGAGTCGGAAGCCTATCCGGGCGAGGATTCCGATGACATCCAATACATCGGACTCTTCAACACGGGCGCCTACCAAGAGGCCCTTGGCGGCTACGGCGGAATACAACATTGCCTCACTCCCGCTCCGAAACACATCATCATTTACCGTGACGAGGATGGCGAAATCTGCACCAAATTGTTCGCTAAAGAGCAGAGTTACAAGTCAATGCTTAAAATTTTGGGCTATTAGGCAATTTATCGATTTTTTTCCTACTTTTGCCGCCGGGTAAGTCTTGTACGATCTGCTCCCTTCTAACTCCCCCAGGGTAGGAATACAGCAAGGGTACGTCGGTTGTAGCGATGCGATACAAGTAGCTTACCCTTTTTTGTAGCCTGCCGTCAGGGAACATCCCTTACATTATATCAGAAACCGAAAACTCAAGCCAAGTGTTATTGAAAATCTACCCCGAGAACCCCAACCAGAGGGCCATAGATCAGGTCGTGGAATGCCTGCGCGACGGCGGCATCGTCATCTATCCGACCGACACCATCTACGGCATCGGGTGCGATATATTCAAGCCCAAGAGCATTGAGCGTATCATCGCCCTGTTGGGCGACAAGAAGAAGAAAAATGCGCTCACCTTCATCAGCCACGACTTGAGCAACCTTTCCGACTACACCCGCCCCATCCCCAACCACATCTTCAAAATCATGAAGAAGGTGCTGCCAGGGCCTTACACATTCATTCTGAACGCCAACAACAATGTCCCAAAGCTGCTGCAAAGCAACAAGAAGACCGTCGGCATCCGCGTGCCCGACAACAATATTGTGCGGGAAATTGTGCGGCAACTGGGGCATCCCATCCTTTCCACCTCTGTAAAAGACGATGACGAGGTGCTGGAATACACCACCGATCCCGAACTGATTCACGAACGTTACGGCAACGATGTCGATATTGTCATTGACGGCGGCTACGGCGACAACGTCCCCTCCACCGTGGTGGACTGCACCAACGAGCAAATCGAGGTCCTCCGTGAAGGCAAAGGCGACATCACGGCACTGTAAATCATTTATTACAAGAATCCCTAACTATCCTGTTCCTGATTCACCGGCTGGAAGAGGAACAGTGGCGCAAACACGGAGAAAAGCATCCTGCCCGTTTGCGTCTCAATGGTGTCTTCCGCAATGCAAGAGATAAAAATAATGAAAATCAACGAGATGAATAGCAAGTTGATTTTCTTCCGCATCTTGAAGAAAGGGAAAATCAAAACAAAAAGGAAATACAAAACCAAAAACACGCCGCCCATCAGCCAATAGGTCAGAAATTGGCTATGGCTGCCACGGTTCTGCTTATGGGCAATGACGGAATTTTGGGAAGCGAGTTGCTCATCCAGTGCATGCTTGAAATCACCGATGCCAACGCCCAGCAGCCAATTGTCTTTCACTACAGCAATGGAAGCCCGCCACAACTCAATGCGCTGCAGCAACGTGGAATTGTCGATATAGCGATACTGCCAGAACATGGACAAGCTGAAGAAGTTCTGATACAAGGCGCGACGCAGTCCGAATGGTCGGGTATAGTCGTAATTGGCGATATGACGTTCCACATTTTGCACATCCTCCTCGTCCAAGGCCATCACGCCCGCATAGTCCTTATGCAACCCCTTGGAGTTGAGATAGCGAATCAGGGTCTGCTCGAGCAGACCGTCATAGAGGGTGTCGGAACGAAGTGCCCACGCAGTCTGCAACTCCGGCTTGCAGACATAATAGCCGATCCGATGTCCGCTCTCCACAGGTGTGTCTTCGTCAAACTCATATTCATTCCCCAAAGCTGTATGGGTAGCGGTGATATCTTCATCCTTGTTCCTGAAGTATTGATAACAGATGTCACCCGTGTAAAACGTCCCCACGGAGATTGCCGCCAACAAGACCACTATCGAGGCGATGCGCTTCCATCCTACTGGCATGGAAATCAAGGAATAGAACAGGAATACGACAAACAAAGCTGCCAAGACAATAATCCCGGTGAGCGTCTGGGCAAAGAAAAGGTAGGCCATCAGAAAAAGAATGAGGCCGAAATAGATCCAATTCAGCCATCGGCGTTGTCGAACCTGTGTCAGGAAATAAAAGCAGAACACGATGGACAGATCGATGCAGAGACTGAACCTTATATGGTCAATGAAGATGGAGATTTGCCGGATGTTCGAGACCGTGTGGGTCATCCAATAGACAATGGAACAGACACAGCAGAACACGGTACTGATCACAAAGGCATTCAACACCCAGTCCAGCTCTTTTTTGGAGAATGGCTTGGTTGTGATTATCACTATGGGTGCGAAGAACAATGGAAGTTTCGACAGCAGATTGTGCGATGCAAACGCCCAATCGTCGGTCTTAATAAGCCCTAACAAACAGGCGATGAATAGTCCCGCGAAGACCAGTCCTTCACTGTTGGCTTTCAAGTTCGTCCATTTCTCTTTCCAGTTCCACTCCGCCAGCCAATTCAGGAAAAGTATCAAGGAGGTCAGCCCCATGGAAAAATGGGACAAAGGCATCGATGCAACAAGCACCATCGTGCCGACAAAATATATTATATGGTGGAACCGTTCGCGTGTCAAACCCGATTATTTTTTGGGAGAAAGAATGGAGTTATAACGGGCTTTGTCCAGAAGGATCTCCTTGGCCACAGCGATATCCTTGTCCTCGCTCAGCATGTTGATAATGCGGCCTTTCTGGTAATAGTAGCGCACCACAATTTCAGAGGCAAGATACTTGCTGATTTCATCTTTGTAGCGTGACAGGTCCTCCTGTTTTTCCTTTTCCAGCTTTTCTTTCAGCTGATTATAATAAGGCTCAATATCCTTGAAAACACGGTCTTCCTCCGCAGCCTTCTTGAGTTTTTCCAAAAGTTCCTCGGTAACCGTCTTGTAAGAATAGTCTTTATCCTTCAAGAAATCGACAAACTCCTGATAAAGCTTGTCATCCACCGTGAACTGGTCAGCGGGAGGGATGGACTCGTGTTTGGCACGATAGTCGTTGGCAAAGTCGAACACCAGGTTGTGTGTGACCAACGAGAGCAGGATCTCGCTGAGCAGGCTGTCTTCCGTGATCACGTCGGGTTCGACGCCGCCCTTGTCATAGACGGTGCGGCCGTTTTTGGTCTTATACGCCACCGCGAGGGAGTCGGGAATCTTGAAGGCGCCTTTGGTCGTGTCCTTGTCAAAATATTCGATATTCTGCACGCAGCGTCCCGATGGGATATAGTACTTGGCCACAGTGATTTTCAAGGAAGTGTTGTAATCCAACGGGAGCACGTTCTGGACGAGACCCTTGCCGAAACTCTTCTTGCCCACAATGACACCGCGGTCGAGGTCTTGGAAGGCTCCCGACACGATTTCGGAGGCGGAAGCGCTGTGCTCGTTCACGAGGACCACCACAGGGATATCCTTGTCAGTGGCGGGCGACATCGTCTTGTGGACGCGCTGTTGCTCAGGAATCTTGCCTTTGGTCTCGACGATTTGCACGCCTTTGTCCACGAAGATATTCATGATGTTGACGGCCTCGTTGAGCAGGCCGCCGCCATTGTCGCGCAGGTCAAGGATGAAATATTTCATGCCCTGTTCCTTGAGCTTCATGAAGGCCTCACGCACCTCGGAGCCGGCTTTTTCGGTGAACTGGTCCAGTTTCACATAGCCGATCTCCTTGTCGAGCATGCCGGAGTAAGGAATGTTGGGCATCTTGATCTCCTCACGCACGATGTTGAAGGTGAGGTTTTTCTTTTCGGACGGGCGATAGACCTCCAGCACGAGCGTAGAACCCGGCTGCCCCTTCATGGCCGCACTCACGTCGGAGGAGCTCTTTCCCTCCAACGACTGTCCGTTCACCTTGCGCACCACATCACCGGCGCGAAGGCCGGACTTCTGGGAGGGCGTGCCCTCGTACGGCTCGGAAATCACCACATCCTTGCCATGTTGCTGGATCAGGGCACCCACGCCGCCGTATTGCCCGGTGGTCATCATCCGGAAATCCTCGATTTCCGACTCCGGATAGTAAACCGTATAGGGGTCCAACGAGTTGAGCATCGCATCAATGGCGGTCTGCGTCAATGCTCCGGGCGAGATCTCGTCGGCATATTTGTCATTCAACTCCTTGAGAATGGAGACAAAAATGTCCACATTCTTCGCAATCTCGAAATCGTTCTGGGCAGCAAGGGGTGCCGTCAGGCAAACAGCTGTCACTAAAGTCAATAGCACTACTCTTTTCATCATACAAGAATAAAGGCGGTAAAAATACTAAAAAAACCGCGTCCCATGAAACGGGAAATATTGAATTTTATTGTGAAGTATCAATGAAGTTAATAATTTCAACTACCGATTACCAACTACCTTTTCAACAGCATCTGCATGATTTGAATGGCGTTGGTGGCGGCACCCTTCCGAAGGTTGTCGCTTACCACCCAAAGATTCAACGTCTTAGGTTGTGAGAAGTCGCGGCGGATACGGCCCACGAAGACCTCGTCCTTGTCCTTGGCGAACAACGGCATCGGATAAATATTCTCGGCGGGGTTGTCTTGGACGACAACGCCGGGCATGTCGTTCAGCAAGTTGTACACGTCGGACAACTCATATTCCTCGTAGAACTCCACGTTCACCGACTCCGAGTGGCCACCTGTGACCGGCACGCGGACGACCGTAGCGGAGACGGCGATCTCATTGTCGCGCAAAATCTTGCGGGTCTCATTCAAAAGCTTGGTCTCCTCCGTGGTGTAGCCGTTCTCCTCGAACGTGCCGCCATGCGGAAAAAGGTTCATGTCTATCTGATACGGATAGGCACGGTCGCAAGGCTCACCCGCACGCTCCATGGTCAACTGGTTGACCGCCTTCATGCCCGTGCCCGTGATGGACTGGTATGTGGAGACGACAATGCGCTTGATGCGATAGCGCTTGTGCAGCGGTGCCAACGCCATGACCATCTGGATGGTCGAGCAGTTCGGGTTGGCGATGATATGGTCGGTGGGGCGAATCACGTCGCCGTTGATCTCGGGGACCACCAACGGGATATTGGGGTCGCTGCGCCATGCCGACGAGTTGTCGATGACCACCGTGCCTTTCTGGGCAAACAGGGGCGCATATTGCAGCGACGGGCCGCTGCCAGCAGAGAAAATGGCGAACTCGGGAGCCTGTGCAATGGCATCCTCGACAGAGACCACATTACACATTTTTCCCGCAAATGTTACCTTTTTGCCTACCGACTTGGCAGATGCGGCAGGAATCAGCTCACAAAGCCCGAATCCTCTTTCCTCTAATACTTTACGCATAACGCCACCGACCAATCCAGTGGCTCCGACCAATGCTATTTTCATAATTTTATACTATTTTTTAAAAGTTATTAACAAAACTTGACTTCTGACTGCAAAGATACTATTTTTGCAGACAAGAACTCAAACAAAAACGAAATGAAAAATCAACTGCTCATTTTGCTATGTATGCTTGTCTGGACCGCACAGGCCCAAGAGATTGGACGCTACGACATCATCATCCATGAGATCATGGCCGACCCGACGCCCGTCATCGGCCTTCCTGCCGCGGAATACATAGAGCTGCACAATCGCCTGCCTTGTTCTTGTACACTAAACGGATGGAAGCTTAAGATTGGAAACACGGTCAAAAATCTGCCGGACATCACTATGGACAGCGCGGGATATTGCGTGATCATTGCAGAGAAATACAAGACGGATTTCCTTCCGATCTGCACAAATCTCGTCACGCTATCGTCGCTCAGCATCACCGATGGCGGGCAGAGTCTGACGCTTTACGATGCAGCCGGGCGGGTCATACACTCCGTGACATTCCGCAATTCATGGCACTCGGAGAGCATCAAGCGGGACGGCGGTTGGTCGCTGGAGATGTTGGACGAAGAACTGCCCTGCACAGGTCGCGAAAACTGGAATTCCTCCGTGTCACCATCCGGGGGCACGCCGGGCGCACCCAACGCAGCCCATCAGGATATCGGGGATTACGAGCCACCCGGGCTGCAGCGACTCACCCTCCTGGACAGCAGCACCATACGGCTCTTTTTCACAGAACCGGTGCAACCTCCGTCACCACTGCCCCTCGACTGGGTTGTCCTGGAGCCGCACACGGATATTCTCGGCATCAGGGAGGTTCCACCCAACTTCGACGCCCTTGACATCCAGACAGCAGAGCCGTTGAACGCGGGTTTACGCTATTCACTTTCCGTAAAAGGGCCACTGTGCGATTGCGCGGGCAACGCCATACGGGCGGAGAGTCTGCCTGTCGGCGTGAGCGAGCCGCCGGTGTACGGGGACATCGTCATCAACGAGATACTACCCCACCCCTTTGAGGGCGCGGATGCCGACTTCGTGGAAATCTATAACCGCTCCGACAAAGTCATCGACCTCAAGGAGGTCAAAATCGGCTCCGGCGGCGACACCTTGCCCAACAAAGCCGTCCTCGCCGTCAGTTCGGGGCGCCAACTCTTCCCGGGCGAATATTGCGCACTGTGCAAGGACCGCACCCACACGTTAGAGCACTATCTCTGTCGTGATCCGCGGGCATTGCAGGCGTGCGACTCGCTGCCAGCCTACGCCAACGCCGAGGGTGTGGTCTTCCTCACCACCATCGGACTGCAAGTTCTCGACCGCTTTGCCTACAACGAGAAGATGCACCACGCGGGCCTGACCTCGGACGAAGGGGTGAGCCTTGAACGCCTCCGTGCGGATGCGCCCACGCAGGATGATGACAACTGGCACTCCGCTGCCTCCACCGCGGGGTTCGGTACCCCCGGATATGAAAATTCGCAGAAGGGAATTGACTTGCCCCGCGACGACATCACCGTCACCCCGCAGGTCTTTTCCCCTGACAACGACGGTTTCGACGACTACACCGAGTTCGCCTTCAACTTCACACAACTGGAAAATCGACTGTCGATACAAATCTTCGACCGTCAGGGGCTTCCCGTGCGGATGTTGGTCAACAACGAATACTGCGGTGCAGAAGCCGTTGTCCGATGGGACGGCACCGACAACAACGGCCAGCTGCTGCCGTCAGGTTCCTACGTGGCGCTTATCAGCTGGTGGAATGCAGATGGGAAGACAAAGAGGGTGAGGAGAGTGGTTGGCATTTGGCGATGACCGCATTCAGGCTTCCAGGCATCCGTGCAGCACTTTGAGCTTCCAGCTCAATCCTTGATGCATCTTACCGAGTACGCAGCCTCTTTGGGCGTGCAATTGATCTCGACAGTGGCGTTGGTAATATAGAAATGGTGTATGGGCGCCGTCACATCGCTGCCGTCGGAGGCGGTCCAGAAGCCGGCATCGACGCCGAAGCCATCGAAGGTATGGAAGAAATTCCCGGCAGGAAGCACATCCATGCCAGAGGAGTTGTTCGCTTTTGAGCCGTCCGCGATGCTGCATTCGGGCGCGGGCGAGAAAGAGTTGTAAACCCAATCCTCGTGAGAGGCCATCGCCTTGGCCACATTGTTTACATCGCTGCCGCAACGATACTCTTCCTTATATCCCAAGAAGTCCTCCAGATTCATCCACTCGAAGTTGGAGGGCAGGTGCCAGCCATCGGGACAGAGACTCTGGATGCCACTCGGGACAGCCTCGGTCGGCTTTTTGCCCGACAGGCAGGTATTCCAGCTGTACAGCAGACCATACCGGGGAACCAATGTGGAGTCACTGTTGGGGTAATAGTAGAAAAACTCCGTCGAAGATGTCTCAACACCCATTTTCAACGGCCTCCCGTCCGGGAAACGGGTGACGCGCAAATTTTCGCGCATCCAGCATTGATTGCCCAGCTGCACTGTCTGATAGACATTGCCGTCGCGGTCGGTCACCGTGCCACAGTCGCCTTGTGCAAAAGAGGGTGCAACAGCAGCAAACATGACCAGCATAATAAGGAATAATCTTTTCATGGATACTATTTTAATGGTTATTGCCAAATCATTTCATCACAAAAGAGATAGGAAGGCTGTCCTGGGGCCTGGTGCCAAGCAGGCAGCGCTCCTGCGTTTTTGACCACCACACGCACATAGCGGGTTTTCAGTCCAAGGCCGTCGGCCTGCAGCGTGTATATCCCGCCACCTGTGGCATGATGGTCCACGCCCGACACCTCCAAGGTGCGGAAGAGCGTGTAGTCGCGGCCATTTTTGGAGACATACAGTTCAACGGTCGTCGGGGCCATGATCCAATCGTGGATATTTTGGAAGAACCGGGACTTGAGATGGTCAAGGCGCACGCTTTTCCCGAAGTCGAACTCCACATCGATGTCGGAGCCCCAGTATCCCTGCCAATGGCCATCGTCGTAGGTGTCGCCGCCGATGAGCCCATCGGCCAACGCCTGCGTGCCCGAGGCCTCATATTGAGGGCGATAAGTAGCATACTGCGTGTTCAAACGGGTAATCTTGCCCAACCCTTTATGCAACAGCACATACTTTTCAGTGACCACATCTTCGCCCATCGCGTTGCGTGTCATCGCCTTCACGTTGGCGGAATGGTCGATGGTGAAAGGCCCCCGATACAGGTTTTCTCCCTGCTGCGGGGCGCGCCCGTCCAGAGTGTAGTATATCTCCGGACCGTTGGTGAGGGTCCGCATTGAAATCACGGCCTCTCCCTGGTCGTTCAGTTCCGACTGGATGAGGACGTGGTTCGGCAAATCGAGCAACTCCTGCGCCACGCGGTCGAAACGGGCCTCCACAATGTCGCGGCTGTATTGCCGGCACTCTTCGTTCCAAAGCTGCAAATAGGCGCGTTTGATCTGGTGTAGTTGACTTATCAGTTCGTCTCTTCTAAAGAGTAACTCGCTGGCGGAAATGCTGCTGTCGCCTGACAAACAACGATTGAGACGGTAACGGAAGATATTGCGCCGCATCACATAGTCCTGCCGATAGAACACGTAGGGCAAGAAGCGTGCCACGGCGTTGTGGACAGGGTCCATATCCCATTTCTGGGGGATTTTGCCGAAAAGCTGATGACTTTGTTCCAAAAGTTTTTCGTTTTTTTCAAAATACTCTGGACTCACCTTAGAGGCGTAATTGTCCCAGATGCTTTCATACAGTGAACCGTTCTGGAAAAACAGGGGGATGTCGCAACTTTCGTAGAGTCGCATCAGCTCGCGCACCTCTTCAGGATAGAAGAAGTCTTGCTGGAAACGTCGGTTGAAGTCCTCCAGACGGACAGAGCGTTCAGCGTCAGCTTTGGCGGGGACGGTCTCCCTCAAGGGTTTCCAAGCCATCTCGGCCGCCCATGCCATGCCGTGCCAGGTGGTGTTGAAGAGCGACTCGCCGGAGTCGTCCCAGGCGGTGTTCATCATACCCAGGGCTCCGTGCCGGTGACCGTCGCGCACCAGGTTGGCGATGTTCTTGGTGTAGGTGTCGTAGCTGGGATATACCGTCCCCCACATACTCATTCCCGGCGCCACCATAAAGTCGAAGCCCGCCTTGGTGAAGGGCTCGAACATATCCTCATAGCTGTCGGAGGGGGCATACATCCACACGATCATCATCATATCCTTGGGGAGCTGCCGCACGATTTCGGGATCCTTGGCGGCAATGTCACCCCACATCATCACCCGTTTGCCTTGCTTGCGCAGAATGTCGTACACCCAACGGATGTGGTCCACATAGACCTGCGAGGCCCCGCCGTGGCTCTCCACATATTGACGCGCCTTGCCGTTGCCCAACGCCTCGGTTTCGTCGCAGTTGATGTTGAAGAAGGGGGATTTATAGGCTTTGGCCACGGTTTCCAGCTGGTATTGCAGAAATTCCTGGGTTTTGTCAGCGCCAGGATTCACATTCACCTTGGTGTCGGCCATATCCTGATAGAACGGGATGCGGAGCGTCTTCTCGGCGTGGGCGAGACATTGCTGGTTTCCGAAGAACTCGATGTGGAACTGGGCAGCGTACTCCTCCAGCTCTTTGACCTGCTCAGCAGTCAGCCCGTCGGCGGGCGCGATGTCCGGATAGTCGTCCAACTTGAACAAATGCTCGGTATAGAGGTTGAAGAAGTTCATCTTGTACTGCGCCAGCGTGGCGATCTCGCGCTTGAGGAACTCCATGGTGGGCACGGGGCCGCGGCTGATGTCGTCCATCCATCCGCGGTATTTCAAGGCCGGATAGTCGGTGATGCGCATACAGGGTATCCGTCCGTCGGCGAAATGCCGGCGCAACTGTTTCAGGCTCAATCTCGCGTAATAGAGGCCCGTCTCGGTTGTGGCCGTCATCACCACCATGTCGGGCAGGATCTCCAAGATATAGCCCTGGTCCATATTGGTGTCGATGGGAAGTGAAGCCACAAGTTTTTCACCCACAAGTGTTTTTTCATCCCACTGCATATAACCTTGAAGATAATCCACGTGTTGCGGCTCGGGGATGATGCCGGTATTTTGGGCCTTGATGCAGAACGTTACAAACAAGCAGATTAGGCTTGCAAGCGCAATTCTAAGGGATGAGGTATGACACATATTCACAGCGATTAATTTAGCGGTTGCAAATGTACATAAATTTCAAACACACACAGGCGCATGAAATTGTCGCATGCAGAGACGCGCCGTGGCGCGTCTCCACGAATCAACAAGAAATATTTGCGCCGTCAGGAAGGAGGGCAAGTGGATTTTATTCGGAAAAAGCGTAATTTTGCCGCCGAACCGACACCGACATGTCCACCCAGCCCCGCACCTATATTGCCATTGACTTGAAGTCGTTCTATGCTTCCGTCGAGTGTATTGACCGTGGGCTCGACCCGCTGGCCACCAACCTCGTGGTGGCGGACGTGAGCCGCACGGAGAAGACCATCTGCCTGGCGGTGTCGCCTTCTCTGAAGGCACACGGCATCGGGGGAAGGGCGCGTCTTTTCGAGGTCATACAGCGCCTGCGCGAGGTAAACCGCGAGCGGAAGCGCAAAGCCGGCGGACATTTCACGGGCAAGTCGGCCAACGCCGCCGAGCTGGCCGCCCACCCGGACTGGGAAATCGACTACATCGCCGCCCCGCCACGCATGGCACACTACATTGACGTCAGCACGAAAGTCTATCAGACCTACCTCAAATACATTGCGCCGGAGGACATCCATGTTTACTCCATCGACGAGGTCTTCATGGATGTGACAGGCTATCTCGGCACCTACAAGATGACGGCCCACGAGCTGGCCATCACCATGATCCGCGATGTGCTGCGCAACACGGGCATCACTGCCACCGCCGGCATTGGCACAAACATGTACCTCGCCAAGGTCGCCATGGACATCGTGGCCAAGCACATCCCCGCCGACCAAGACGGGGTGCGCATCGCCGAGTTGGACGAGATGAGCTACCGGCGACAACTCTGGGACTACCGCCCCCTCACCAAGTTCTGGCGTGTAGGCTCCGGCATCGCCAATCAACTGGCCCGCCACGGCATCGACACGATGGGCAAGCTGGCACGGACATCCCTTGAAAACGAAGAACTGCTGTACAAGCTCTTCGGCGTAAATGCAGAGCTGCTCATCGACCACGCCTGGGGGTGGGAACCCTGTACCATGGAGATGGTAAAGCAATACAAGCCCGCCTCCAACTCTTTCAGCAGCGGACAGGTGCTGACATGTCCCTACACCTGGGAGAAGGCCAAAGTGGTGGTTCACGAGATGGCCGATGCCGCCGCCCTTGACTTGGTCGCCAAACGGCTTGTCACCGACCAGCTCACACTCACGGTGGGCTATGACGTAGAGAGTCTGAGCCGTCCTGAAGTGCGCTCGAAATACCACGGGACCGTGACAAAAGACTGGTATGGGCGGGAGGTCCCCAAGCACGCACACGGCACCGCCAACCTCGACCATCCGACCTCCTCGGCGCGCCTCATCACCGATGCCGTCATGCAGCTCTACGACCGCATCGTAAACCCAAATCTGCTCGTCCGCCGCATCTACCTCGGCACAAACCATGTGATCGACGAAGTCGTGGCAAGCCGGAACACACAGGCCGAACAACTCGACCTCTTCGCGGACCCGGAAGCCGAAGAAAAGAAGCGCGCGAAGAAGCAGGCCGCGCTCGACAAGGAACGAAGACTGCAGGAGGCCGCGCTGTCCATCAAGAAGAAATTCGGCAAAAACGCTCTCCTGAAAGGCTTGAACTTCGAGGAGGGTGCCACTGCAAAAGAACGCAACAAGCAGATTGGCGGGCATAAAGGTTAGTTTACAATTATTAATTAGAAGAAACAAACACACATCCCATGGCTGAATACGACGACATCATAAACCTCCCCCACCCTGTCTCGAAGAATCATCCGAGAATGTCAATGTGGAACCGGGCGGCACAGTTTGCCCCGTTCGCGGCGTTGACGGGTTATGACGCGGCCATCGATGAGACCGCGCGTCAAACGGATGTCCAAAAGGATTTGGGAGAATACGAGCAGGAGTTGTTAAACCGGAAGATGTCGATGCTGCTGGAGCACATCGCCGAAAATCCCATCGCCACGCTCGTCTATTTTGAACCAGATAAGCACAAGTCAGGCGGTGCCTACCGGACGCTGACCTGCCAGCTGAAATCACTCAACGAGGCCGAGCACGTCCTCGTGACCACCGACGGGCAGAAAATCCCGTTGGCGGGGATTGTGGAAATCCTGTAACACTAATATTTTGGAGTGTCCAGATACTGGACCTTGCCGCCCTTGAGCTGAGCTGCGGAATAGGGCTTCACACCAGATTCCACGGACAGCACCTTGCTCTTGATTTTGCTGCCGAACTTCAGCTTATTGTCCTTGTTGTCAACGATATAGCCGTCCGCCGTGAAATTGCGCTCGTCCACCACCAGCTGGTCGCCCTCGCGGCGATAGATGCTGTTGCGGTTAGAGGTGCCCTTGAAGCCCTTGAGGCGATATTTGTCAAAGTCGTCGCGGTCGAGTGCAAAGATGTTAAGTATGGCCAACTCGGCATCGGTCAATTTATAGCCGAAGGGGATGTTCAACTCGGCACTCACCCGCTCCGACACCGTCTTGACACTGTAGCTGTACTTGTCAACGGCAAAGACCAACTTCCTGACCAGGCTGTAGATACCGGGGAGTTTGTTCGTCAAGGTCAACGTCAGCACGATGGTGTTGTTGTCCTTCTCGACCACCGTCCAATGTTTCACATCTTTCATATAGTGCTTGAACACGCGCTGCACATCCAGGTCCCACGCAATCTTGTGCGGGTCCATCTTTTTCAATTGTTCAACATCGACCTTGTTCAGGTGTTTTAAATCCTTTTTGCTGAAATCGTTGGGATTATAGCTCTCCGCCGCTCCCTTGAATGTCTTGTTGACATAATGCTTGCGCAGGTCCATCTTCATCTGGATGGAGTCCCTCATGCCACGGTAGTCACGCAGCTCCACAATGTCGCCAATCCACTCGTCGAACAGCACCACCTGTCCCTCGCTCAGCGCGGTCAGGTCCGACACCACCCTGTGTTTCATATTATGGACCGGAAAGTCAACCACAATACGGTCATACACCTTCTGGAGCATGGCCTGTGTCTCGGCACGCAGTTCCTTTTTGCTCTTCTTTTTATTCTTTTTATCAGGCACTTGCACCACCACCTCGTTCAAGAAGATGGACTTTTTCTTCATGGTGATGCGCAAAGATTTGAATGATTTGACCTTGGACAGATTGACATACACAGTCTGATAGCCCACCAAAGTCACGATCAGGCTGTCGCGAGCATTGGGAACAGTCAGCTGAAAGCGCCCGTTTGCGTCGGTGATCGTGCCCACATCGGGTGTGTGTTTGAGGTAAACACTGGCATACGCCAACCCCTTGCCCGTTTCGTCCAGAACAACGCCCTCAATATCGACAGCTATGGCGGAAAATTGCGCGGCCATCAGAAACAGTGCCAAGATTATGTGCTTGATTTTCATTTTGGATTATTTTGGAAAGAGACCAAGTATCATCTGTTTACACCAAGTGAACAAGAGCCAGCATAGACTGACACGTTTTCCTATAGTTTAAGACGCGGATTGTAAATCCAGTGATCAGTGATCAGTGAAGAGTGATCAGTGAAGAGTGATCAGTGAACAGTTGATGGAGAGGGAGAGGAGGATGGCGTGGTGTGTGTGGTGCAGGCCGTAGGCCTGCAGGGGTCGGTAGCAGAAGGTGAATGGGCAACGGAGTGCGTTGTGGAGGTCCCG
This sequence comes from Bacteroidales bacterium, assembly GCA_017651425.1. Classification (GTDB taxonomy): domain Bacteria; phylum Bacteroidota; class Bacteroidia; order Bacteroidales; family WCHB1-69; genus F23-D06. The sequence goes on along the minus strand of JAGCCZ010000055.1, from coordinate 428 downwards.
TGCGACCGGCCATCCCCGTCAGGGGATGCATATCTGTAGCCGAGGGCGTTCCCGCGAGAGGCACAAATCCCCGTGAGGGGATCCATAAGGCGGTATGGTCGGTGACGGTTCATCGGCGGTGGTTTTGGAGGTGGCGAAAATACGAAAAATCCGAATATGACGAAGGCCTCCACCTCCTTGCCGTTGATGTAGATGGTTACCCTGCGAGTGCTGCTCTTTGCCATAAACGGTAAGTTTGTGGCAAAGATGGCCTAAACGTCCGTCACGGATAGGGACGGGAAAAAATGGTTGGATTTTATTGAACCTGAGGCACAAGATATTCATACACATCTTTCCATTTTATTGTTTTTTCAAATTCTTTTACAGATATGGTAGATAGAGAGTCTGTTTCTATAACCGTATTTATCAGTTTAAATGTAGTGCTTTCC
>JAGCCZ010000054.1 GCA_017651425.1 Bacteroidales bacterium | reverse complement strand
GTTCCCATAATGCGAGGTATCACAAGGTATCCTGTATGGTGCGATACGCTTTAGCAACTCGCTTGCTGGCTCATCATTAGGGTCTTGAGAAACTAATTTGCCATGAATTGCTAAATCTAAAATTTTGGATTTAGCCAAGTTTATTGCCTTTTGTAATCTTTGGCCCTCGTTTTCGATTGAATCAATTAATGCGAACATGTGTTCAATCGCAGAAACAATACGTATTTGCTCACAATACGGTGGTAAAGGCATCAAAACACTTAAAATATTTGATACTGCTAGACCTGGTTGCGCTGTTGCTGTCGCATATTGATTTAGATTGAGTGCTATTAAAAAATAAAAAGCCCAGTGAACGTCAGAAACATTGTAGCAATTGGTCACGACTGCATGTTCTGTTGCATAAAACTTTCCTTCTACTATATTCACATTGCCACATAAAGCACCTTGTCTGCCTATAATGGGGAATGCTCCATCATTATTAAATGTTTTTACATATCCTCTTAATCCATTTCCACCATAACAAGGATAGATGGAATTTCCAACTTTTTCGGAAGATATATCAATCGCAGAAATGTTCTTTCCTGCTTGCATTGAAAACACATCTCCAATCCTCACCCACTCCCAATTACTCGGTATTTCGAACGGCATATTCTCATAATGTGGCTTATCACCAGTTTTTTTCGAGCGTTTTATCTTGCCTTCTGCAATGAGCTTTTCCTTTTCAGCACGGATGCGCTTGTGCAGCTCGCTTGCGGGCTCGTCGTTGGGGTCTTGCGGCACAAGTTTGCCACGGATGGCAAGGTCAAGGATTTTTTGTTTGAGCAGTTTAGTGTTCATTTCTATGCTATTGGCAAATTACAGGCAAATTAAATTTCTTTCTTATGTTGTTGATAGTCAGTGACTATTGTTTTTGTTTAGTCTCTTCCGGCAAGTTATAGGCAAATTAAATCCACAATGTTATACAATATGTTCGAATAATCTTTTCGGCAAGTTGCAGGCAAGTTAAAACTCAAAATTTTTAGATTGATTATCAATGTTTTACGACTTTTAAGTTCTGTTCTGGCAAGTTACAGGCAAGTTAAGTTTATCCCCATGTTGGTATATATCGCATATAACGGGGAGCTGTTTCAGGATCAACGGGCTTAAGCAACTTCTCAGCCTGTGCTTCTTTAATCAAACGAGACATCATCCCAGCGGAGGATGCCTTCAAACCAAACCGTTCTCTGAGCGAACTATTAGTCAGCGTTTCTCCTTCAATATAGCGTACACAGGCGTGCATATAGGTGGACCAGAGTCTATCCTCCATCGACAAATTCGAGAAATTGAAATGAGAGAATAGGGAGACTCTTGTGGAATCTTGGTAGATTTGGATTCGTGGAGCTGGAAGCCGTTGGAACTCACAACTGATGACCATTCTGTCCCAACCGCGTCCAAGCTCCTCACACATCCGCAATCTTCGCATGAGCGCAGCAAGCTTCTCATTTCTTGACTTTGGAGGATTGTCAACAATCCTCATGATTTCCACCAACGGAACTCCTGGATTCGTCACTTCTATCCGGTTGGTGAAAATTTCAACGACAGGCCCGGCTCCGGTGATAAAAAAGTCTTGGTGTATGATGGCATTAGCGATAGCTTCCCTGATAGCTGGTAATGGAAATGTGCTGTTTGTCGCGAGTTGAATAGAGCTGAGATCCTCTTTAGTCGGCAAAACTGTATTAACGTATTTCACGGCCTTTTCCATACTAACAGCATACCCTTCAGTCAAGGTCTCCTCTTTCAAAATGGTAAGTCTGCTGTTATTGTCATATTGAATAACCCTTATCGCTTTTCGCCCCAATCTGGGAAAGTCTGATAATTTTTTTGCAAACAGTATGGCACCCAAATTCGTGATGGCATACAATCCATTATCTTGCCTTTGAATAAGGCCGTCTTCAGCAAAATAGTGGATGTAACCTTCAAAATTTGAAGGAAGAGGTATTTGCAAAATGTCAAAATATGCTTCACAATTCAACAAACGTATGACATTCTGTAATGTTAGATTAGTGGAAACCAAAACATCCTCAAACTGTTCATGCCTGAGTTTGTCCCACAGTTGGGCTTGTATGGCTGGAAAATCATTAAGTTTTTTGGTGTAACTGCCTACCCTTACAAAGCCTGTTTTTTCAAAAGTGACAGGAATGCCCGCGGCTTTGGCGATGATAATAACTTCAACGTGTTTTCCTTCAACTTCTGCTGAATGAAATTCAAAATCCGCATTTTTGGAGAGGAGCTGCCGTAACCAGCTTTCCAACTCCTGATTACCTCTTTTCACTTGGTTCAACCTGACGTTTGTGCCAACAATGTTATGTGTACCATCTTCTACCCCCCATATCATATAGGCACGCGAGTGGTCAGCAAGGAGAGCGCTATTAGCCAAAGCGCTAATATCTTCCCCTATCGTTTTAGGCTCATCGTCATTATGTTTGAACTCTACCCATCCGGCTTCAGTCGGAAGTTTGCTCAACTCTTTTACCAATAAATCAAGATTCTCCATTTTTTTTGTATGTTCAATTTCCTATGGCTTAGGAAATGCAAAAATACAAATTTTATCCGTCAATCCCTCTTAACAACTCCTGCAATTTGGTAACAGCGTCAGCAATCTTATTACTCTTCTCCTGAATGGTGGTGAGCAACTCAGCCAAAGACATGTCTTCGGTCTCGTCACCTTGCTTTATCCAGCAGATATCAAGACTAGTTTTGTCGCGAGCCATAATCTCTTTCAGCGTAAACTTACGCCATCTGCCATTCGGGTTGGTTTCCGCATCGTAAGTTTCCTTACGTTTACCCATATCATCAGCGCAATAGCACTCAACAAACTCATCCAAATGATGACGTTGCATCGGGTTGGTGGCAAGTGTATGCTTCACTCCTGTGCGATAATCGAAATACCAGATCTCTTTCGTCGGAATTCCTTTGGTGAAAAAAAGCACATTCGCCTTTACACCTTGAGCGTAGAAAATGCCGGTGGGCAGGCGCAAAATGGTATGGAGGTTGAAGTTTTTGAGCAATTCTTTTCTGACCGTCTCACCGGCATTGCCCTCAAACAACACATTGTCGGGCAACACCACTGCCGCACGGCCACCCTGTTTGAGTGACACCATTATATGCTGAAGGAAATTCAGCTGGTTGTTCTTGGTATCGACATAGAAATCATCACGGCTAATCTCCACAGAACCCGCAGGACGAGTACCGAAAGGCGGATTTGCAAGAATCACATCGACAAGGTTTTCCGGAGCCTTTTCCAACGAGTCTCGACAAACAATAGGACTTCTGTTGGTACCGATACCATGCAAATAAAGATTCATCGAAGCCAACGTTACCACAAGGGCGGTATTATCGACTCCCGACAAGGCTTCGTTCCGCAGGAAGTCTTGTTTTTCCTTATCCTGCGACTGGTTTTTCATATAATCGTATGCCGCCAATAGGAAGCCGCCAGTACCGCAAGCCGGGTCGCAAATAGTCTCGCCAATCTTGGGTCGTGTTACGTCAACCATTGCCTGAATCAGCGAACGAGGCGTAAAATACTGTCCTGCACCGCTCTTCTTATCTTGTCCGTTCTTTTCCAGAATACTTTCATAAATGGCACCCTTCACATCTCCATCCATCACAAGCCATTTCTCCTCGTCAATGAGCGTGATCACTTTTTTCAAGTAAACCGGCTTATCGATTTTGTTTTGAGCCTTTGTGTAGATAGTACCAATAAGATTATCCTCTTTCTGCAAAATATTGAGCGTATCCTCGTATTGTTTAATGAGTGCGAGACCGTCAAGTGCAAGTAAATCTTTCCATCTGAATCCTTCCGGAATAGCTGATTCTTCGCCAAAAGTCTCAGTATTCTCATCGTCCATCTTTAAAAACAAAAGATAAGTGAGCTGGGTTATATAATCGGTAAAACCAATACCTTGTCCCGCTAAAACCGTGGCAAGCTGCCAAACTTTCTGGGATAATGTCTGTTCCCTTTGAAGTGTTTCTTTAGCCATAAAAACTTACGCTGCTTTTCTATAAATAATAAATCTTGATAACGATTCCAATGCCTCATTTGCTTTGTCCAAGCCCTTGTATTCCGAAATGAGCTGCGCCGCAAATGTTTTGTCATAATCTTTAATATCTGAAATCTGACACGTTCCGTTGGCCGCAATATAATCGACAATCTGACGCATCAATTTAATCTGTTCTGCTGTAATATCGCGCTGCATCTGACCATACCACAAATTAAAACGCTGTTGAGCACCCGTACATAAACTTTCCAACCGTGCAATCTTATGCCATGCGAACCGCACCAACTGAATGAGGTTTGTGAGTGCTTCCTTCTCGTTTTTCTGGTCAGCGCCATTATAAACCGCTACGTTTTTGATGTCAACCACAGAATAAGAATGCCAAAGATTGGCAATGGTAAACTTGTTATTAAATGCTTTCATACGGGTCTGCAAGTCCTTGAGCATCTTGAAAGAAATCGGAGCGCCATCATTATTATAAATGATACGCAACGCTTCTATTTCATCCTTGTGTTCGTTACAATACTCCTCAAACGCGGATGTGGTAGCAATCGCCTCTTCTCTCGAAAACCCACTGTATATGAGATTGTCTTCGCCCGGCATAAGCGTATTGATAAATCCTGCATTCACAATCAGAAGATAGTTTCGGGCTGGCACATTGTTGATCAGTAATGCAATCAATGTTTTGCGCTCAACATTGGGGGCGTTAATGTCCACAAAAGGAGCAAACGATGTGTCTTCCAAAGCATTAAAGATGTCCGTTGCAAGTTGGCTCATCGTTATATGCGCCAGATTCGCAAATTCTTCTCTTTGAGAATCCGTACATTTATTATGGATTCTTGACAAGCGACTCGCCAACATCCGCAAATTATCATCTTCCAAATTGCCATGTGCAAGCAACTCCAACAATTCTTTCAACGTGGGCGGAACTGGTTTCGGTCCATTTCCTGGTTTGGGCACCGACTTTTGTCTTTCCGTAACACCAACGGCATCAACAAGATAAAAACAGTCTTTGCTAATGGCGTTTGGCGTAACATTCCTCAACTGTTCATCGCCAATCGTACGCACTCCTCTGCCTTTCATTTGGACAAACAATGGTTCTGACGCCACATCACGCATAAATATCAGAACTTCCAAGGGCTTGACATCTGTGCCTGTGGCCACCAGCGTACACGTAACCGCTATGCGAAAATCCTTATCGTTACGAAATTGCCGTATCAAAGCGTTGCTGTCACCTACAGAATAAGTGATTTTCTGCACAAATTTATCATCGTGCCTATTGAAGACATCTTTTGCAATCTTCACGATATTGTTAGCGTGATTTTCATTCAATGCGAAAATCAATGTCTTTGGCAGATAGTCGAAATTTGGTTCACGCTGTGGGTCAACAAACATTTCGGTATAAACAGAATCACGATAGGTTTCCAAAATCAACTTGATTTGTGCAGGATTGATGATACTTCTGTTTAATTCCTCTCGGGTATAATTCTTGTTCTCCTGCCAGACAACATTTTCCGTTTTCCCAGTATATACTGTAGTTTGACGAGTTTTATCACCTTGGAGAATAGCACCACCGTTTTCAGTCACTTCAGTGCGAATCCTGAAAGTGCGGTGATCAACATTCACGCCATCTTTAATGGAATCTTCCAATGTGTAGTTGACAACAATATTATTATTGAAAAACGCAACAGTCTCAGGGATTGGAGTGGCTGTCAAGCCAATGATTTTGGCTGTTTTGAAATAATCCAATACCTGTCTCCAATTACCATAGATAGATCGATGGCACTCGTCAATGATGATCAAATCGAAATAATCGGGCGGAAGCAATGGATTGGTCGGCAGACTCACCACATTGTCCTCATTATCGTCAAAAGCACTCTCTTCGTCATTATCATCAACATCGTCGCCCTTCAGCAATGAAAATAATCGTTGAATTGTGGAAATAACAACATTGCTGTCTGATGGTATCTTTGCTGATTTCAAACGATTGACACCAAAAATAGTGTTGAACGGTTCTTTGTTTTCAGTAAGTCTGAATGTCCCAAACTCACCTTCAGCCTGCTTGCCCAAATTGTTACGGTCAACCAAGAACAGCGCTTTCCGCATTGGCGTATAGGACAGGAAGCGATAAGCGGCAAGACAAGCGGCATAAGTCTTACCTGCACCTGTCGCCAAAACCATTAAAGCCCGTTTTTGTCCGTTTCTGAAGCTTTCCTCCAAACCTTTTATGGCATCAAATTGACATTGTCTTAATCCCTTTTTCTGTAATGTGGGCAATCCTGCATAAAAATCATCTATGCTCAAAATGTCAACAATCTCTTTGGGAGTATGGATGCGGTTTATTTCGATATAATTTCCGTCTTTTTTAGCATAATCGTAAAACAGAACCTTTTCACCATTAGAAAGATAGATAATCCTCAAAGGTTTCTCGTAAGCGGCATAAATCGGCGGCACATTGTTTACATACTTCTCTGCCTGACCTTTAACTTCGTCACAATCTACATCAATCTCAGCTCTTTTTGCCTCAAGCACACCAACGGCCTTGCCATTGATAAACAAGAAATAATCAGCCTCAAGATTATGTTTAAGCAAACCTTCTTTAATCGCAGCAGCAGTCAGATTAGGGGTGTATTCATCCCGGCTAACGACCTGCCAACCGGCATCCTCAAACATTTTGTCGATTTTGACCCTCGCTTTTTCTTCTGGTGTCATATTCGTGATAATTTATATTATCGGAAGTTGTTCTACAAAAAAATTATTCTTTCTCCCTTTCCAATCTAATCTCCCACAACGTCTTTCCTTGATAGCTGAAATACTTCGGGCCTTGGTAAGATTCGCTCTTGTTGTGCATTTCTTCGGGCAGGTAGGTGCCGCAGAAAGCGGAAAGGCTCCAAAGGCGCCCCTCGTATTCCACCTTGTTTTTGCCTGCTACTTTCACAGGGAGGTTCAGTGCATCGAATATGACAGTGTCACCAACATTCAGGCCAATCATGCTGAAATCAAAAGCTTTGCGGATTTCCTTCTTCTCTTCCTTCTCTTTGATTGTTTGACCTTCCTCAATTGGATAAATCTGATAAGGCTTATCTGCATCATACCGCATAATGACGGCGTCCTCAATCGCACAGGCTATATCCATAAAAATGTCCAGTGCCACCTGTGGGTCAACATTGAAAAACTCTCTGTTCTGACGTATGCGCAAGTCGGTGAGACGGTCTATCGTCTTATGCACCAACTTCTCAACTTCACCATATTTGACAGTTTTCATCGTGGCATAAATGTCGAATGGAAGTGGCACTGCTGTGTTGTCCAACTCTTTTGAGCGGATATCCACCGGGCGTGAACTCTTGCCAATCTTCACCCAATCCTCCTTAAAACTGGGATTGGTGAGGATATAGACGTAACCTTGGAGGGTGTCTTCTTTCATTATTTTGGCTCTTACTAAAACGAGTGCAAAAATAACAAAAAACCACCAAAATTTGTCACTTTTGTGTGGATAATTGACAGTCGGGGGAAAATGCACCATCAACCCCCAATCCTCCATTCTTAACTCTTCATTCTCCACTCTCCACTCTCAATTCTTAAAGATTCCCGCGTGCTTGTTGGGCCAGCGTTCGGTGTAGAAATCATAGTAGCGGCCTCCTTTCTTCATAAATATTATATGTAATATGGAGAGGATGCCGATGACGAGGAGGTACAGGGGACCGAAAATCTTGGAGTCGACGGTGTGCCCGTCCATCTCGTGGCGGATGGTGAACTCGTCGTGCGCCGTGTCGGGGTGGAAGAAGGCGAAGTTGCCCAAGGAGATGCCGCCGGCCCTCTCCGGGAAACGCTTGCCCGCCAGACCGATACAGTAGTTGCGGCACGTCACCATCCGCAACTTGCCCAGAAAGGGCATTATGGCCAATGCCACCAGATTCTGGGGCAACTGCCACACGAAAAGGAGCGCGAAGAGGAGGCTGTGCGTTACTCCTTCACCCATTCAAAGTCCATCTGCTTCTTGAGGAGGTCAACGGCCACAACGCGCACCTTGAGCTTGTCGCCGAAGCGCAACGAACGGCCGTGGTGCAACCCGACAAGCGTGTAGTTCTCTTCGTCAATATAGTAGAAGTCGTCGTTGAGGGTGCGCATGGAGATGAGCCCCTCGCACTTGGACTCGGATAGTTCAGCATAAATGCCCCACTTGGAGACGCCGGAGACGGTGGCGTCGAAGGTTTCGCCCACCTTGTCGGCCAGGTACTCGGCCTGCTTGTACTTGATGGAGGTGCGCTCGGCTTCGGTGGCCTGGTGCTCCATCTGCGAACAGTGCTTGCAGTACTCTTCGTACTCCTCTTTCTTGACCGACTCGCCGTTGGCCAAGTAGCGGTCGAGGAGGCGGTGTACCATCAGGTCGGGATAGCGGCGGATGGGGGAGGTGAAGTGCGTGTAGTAGGGGAAGGCCAGCCCGTAGTGGCCGATGTTGTCGGTGGAGTAGCAGGCGCGGGCCATCGTGCGGATGGCCAACTTGCTGAGCATATCGTAGTCGGCGTGCCCCTTCTGCTTCTCCAGCATATCGTTGAGCGAGCTGCTGAGCGCCTTGGGCGTGTTGGTCTTGAGGTCGAAGCCCAACTTCTTGACAAAGTTCTTGAAGGTGTCGATTTTCTCGTCCAGGGGCTTGTCGTGGATACGATACACGAACACGTTGGGCTCCTTGCCGGTGAGTCGTTTGCGGCCCACCTTCTCGGCCACGCGCTTGTTGGCCAGGAGCATAAACTCCTCGATGAGCCAGTTGGCCTCCTTCTGCACCTTGAGATAGACGCCGATGGGGTGGCCGCTCTCGTCGAGCTTGAATTTCACCTCCTCGGTCTCGAAGTTGATGGCGTTGTTGTCGAAGCGCTTCTTGCGCATAATCTGGGCCAATTCGTTGAGCTTGGGCAGCACGTCGGAGAGGACGCCCTCGCCGGTGTCAATCACCTGCTGGGCCTGCTCGTAGTCGAGGCGGTGGTCGGAGTTGATGACGGTGTGGCCGAACCACTCCTTGTGGACTTTGGCGTTGTCGTCGAGGTCGAAGACGGCGCTGTAGCAGAGCTTGTCCTCGTGGGGCCGCAGCGAGCAGAGGTTGTTGGAAAGCGCCTCGGGGAGCATCGGGATGGTGCGATCGACCAGATAGACAGACGTGGCGCGCTCGTAGGCCTCCTTGTCGAGGGCGGTGCCGGGGCGCACGTAGTAGGAGACGTCGGCGATGTGGATGCCGATGCGGTACAGGCCGTTGTCGAGTTTCTCGTAGGAGATGGCGTCGTCGAAGTCCTTGGCGTCGGCAGGGTCGATGGTGAAGGTGATGACATCGCGGAAGTCGCGGCGCTGCTTGAGCTCTTTGGCCGAAATCTCCGTGGGGATGCTGTTGGCCTCCTCCTCGACCTCCTTGGGGAACTTGAGCGGGAAGTCGTTCTCGGCGAGGATGGCCATCATCTCCACGTCGTTGTTGCCGGGCTTGCCGAGCACGTGGATCACTTCGCCGAGGGGACTGCGCGTGCCGTTGGGCCAGTCCACGATGACGACGACCACTTTCTCGCCGCTCTTGGCCTTGCGCAGCAGGCGGCCGGGTATGATGATGTCGCGGCGGAAGAAGACGTTGTCGGGGATGAAGTAGGCCACGCCCTTGCGGATGGAGATGGTGCCCACGAGCTGTTTGCGACTGCGCTCGAGCACCTCCACGACCTGCCCCTCGGGACGCTTGCCCCGGCGGGTGGGGAAGAGCGCCACCTTGACGAGGTCGTTGTTGAGCGCGTTGCCCAGGTTGCCGTCGGCGATGAAGATGTCCTCTGCCTGCGATTCGTCGGGCGAGTCATTCGGGTCGTTTTGCGGGATGACGAAGGACATGCCGCTACGCTTCATCTCAATACGGCCGACCACATAGTTGCGGTTGACATCTTTGCCCTGCAGCTGCTTGTGATTCAGACGATATTTGCCGCGTCCGGCCTTGAGCAGCAACTTGGCTTCCACAAGACGGTCGATTTGCAGCTTCACCTGCTCACGACCTTTTTTGTCGTAAATGTTGACCTTGGCGGCGATTTGCTTGTAGTTCAGTTTTTCGTTTTTGCCGGAGGCGAGGGCCTCCAATATTTTCTTTGCTAATAGTTCCATGTTTTGAGTCTCTGTTGGTCAATAAATGTTTGTTTCAAATTAAAGTTCTCTTTTTTGAATGATGAATCTGTTTGTTCCAATTTTCACGGCAGTGTGGATTCCACCTTCAGTTTTCCGCCCTCGTCATAGATGAAGCATGCCTCTATCTCCTCGTCTCCCTTCACGATTTGCAAGGCCCTCTCCAATCCCAGCACCATGAAGGCGGTGGCGTAGGCGTCGGCGGTGGTGCAGTCGGGGGCCACGACCGTGACGCTGAGCAGATTGGTCTCCTCGGGGCATCCTGTGGCGGGATTCAGAATGTGGGTGTATCGTTTGCCGTCTTTTTCGAAAAAGTTCCGGTAGTTGCCGGAGGTGGCCACGGCGCGGTCATGCAGTTCAAAACTGCGTTGGCTCTCCACCGGGCCGTCAGCCGTGGCAGTCGGGGTCTGGATACCCACTCTCCAAGGTCTCTTGCCCTTGCTCCCGTGCGCGACAATTTCGCCGCCGATCTCGACTAAGCAGTCTTTGTGCCCTTTTGCCACAAGAAGCTCTGCTACTTTGTCAACCGCGAAGCCTTTGGCAATGGCGTTGAAGTCGAGCTTCACGCGCGGGTCGTCTTTCACCAACCGCCCGTCTTGGAGGTGTATCAGCCGGCTGCCAATGAACTGCCTTACGGAGTCGAGGGTCGTTTGAGGCACGATCTGCTTTTGGTTCCCGCGTCCGAAACCCCAGAGCTCCACGAGGGGCTGCACAGTGCAGTCGAACGCTCCGCCGGTCTTGGAGGTGATGTCGAGGGCGGTTCGCAGGACACGGAGGAAATCGTCGCTCAAATCGGGGTCCTGGCCTGCGTTGACCCGTGAGATGAGCGAGTTGGTGTCGAAGATGGAGAAGGTGCTGTTGATCTGTCGCAGCACGGAGTCCACCTGCGAGGGTAGGGCCGGGTCGGGGTCGCCGACGTAGGCGATGTGGAATGTGGTGCCGAGTGCGACGCCGTCGAATTTCTGCACGGTGGCACGCTGGCAGGCCCCGCTCAACAGCAGCAGGGCGAACAGGATGAGGGTTATTTTTTTCACGGGTGCAAAGATAGTAAAATTCAAAGTCCGTTGTTTTTTCAATAGGAAAAGGTGTGTGCTCTTTTCGGAAAATATATTATTTTTGCCGCGTAAAAGAATATGCCTTTTGTATGCCATACGCGAGCGATTTATTGAAAGTCAAGCAGACCGGCTTCTCGTTGGCCGCCGGCAGGCTGTTGATTTCGGTGCCGTACTATAACGACGCCTTCTTCAATCGCTCGGTTGTGCTGTTGACGGATTACGATGCGGAGATGTGTACAGGCTTGATTATCAACAGGCGGCTTCCTTACCGTGTGCGCGACCTGGTGGATGGCTTGCGGGTGGATGCCCCCATGTTTTTAGGCGGCCCCGTGATGCCATGGGCCCTTTTTCTGCTGCACGATATTGAAAACAACGCCGCCTCATCCCGCATTGTGCCGAAAGTCTATGTCGGATACGACCAAAGTCTGTTGACGCAGATTGAAAGCAATGCCATGGCTTCCGGCAATTGCAAATTTCTGATGGGATATGCCGGCTGGTCGCCCGGACAGCTGGAGGATGAGATTGGCAAGAACATGTGGGTCATCGGCAACCCGACCCCCGAACTGGTGTTCCACAAAGAACCGGAGTCTGTCTGGTCCGAGTCGGTGCGCATTCTGGGGCCCGACTATGAACATTGGCTCCGAATCCCCAAATACATTAATCTGAACTGATGAATAACAGAACCTGCACTGCTCTTTTCCTGCTCCTTGCATTCTGGCTGAATGTCAGCGCTCAAGACCGGCCGCCGGTGGGGACTTTCAAGGGAGGTGTCCTTGCGGGAGCGACCACGTCCCAGATTTCCGGGGACAATTTGGCTGGATTCCATAAATTGGGTGCTATGGCAGGCGTATTCGCCAACTGTGTGTTGGTGGAACAACCCAAATTTGGCCTTAAATTGCAAATGGAAATGGATTTTGTAATGAAGGGCAGTCACTCTTTCTCTCGTCCCGGGCAAGCGGTGAACCCAATGGCGAAATATGTGCTTAATCTTGGCTATATTGAGGTTCCCGTCCTGCTTCGTTTCCGCATTGCAAGAATTACTATCCGCAACAGCAGTGATTTTGAATTTGAACTCGGCCCTGCATTCGGCGTGAATATCTATGCCCATGAAAGGGATGTATATGGACGAATATTGGGCAGGCCTGCGTTCAATCGAATGGAGTTTTCAATGATGGGTGGCCTGACGTATGTGTTCAAAGAACACCACGGCATCACGCTCCGCTATTCCAATTCCATTGTGCCTGTGCGCATTCCCGACTGGGCTGTCAACAGGCGCATCAAGAAACAGTTTAACTCGGTGCTGTATCTTATCTACTCCTATCAATTTTAAAATCCTCTTCCACATCCCAGAAGGCACGCACATGAATGTCGTGCGGGAAAGGAATGATGGGCTCTGGCTGGCGTTTGAGGTGATAGTCGCCCGAATCCCATCGCCCGTTGCCGTTGATGTCTAAAATTGCTCTGATGCGATAATCGTCGGGCTCCAGATGCGAGTAAACGATGGTGCTGTCTGCCTGTAAAATGTGCTGCTGCACCATCGTTTTTCCATGCCATAACTGCACGATGACAGGATAATCCTCTCCTGTCAGTCGATAATTGATTTGAATGTTTCCATACTCTTTCTCGGATTTAGAAGTGAACGAGAGCCTGACGGAATCATTGGTCAGGTTGTTGTACCCGAAGAATGTGGAGTCGGGAATCATCAAGGTGTAACTTTTCTTGTTCTCCAAGTTGAGCGGAATCGGCAGCTCGGTGATGAAGGAGTCAGGAACGGAAAAATGGCTGACAACAGTGTCTGCGACTCCTTGATGCTGGAAGGAAAGAAAAACGGGGAATGAATCCACCGGTTTTACAGGGTAGGAGAAATGCATCAGCATAGGCTCGCAGCAATGGCCTTCGTTTGAGAATGAAACTCTCAGTTTTGGTGTCACCGCAGTCTTTGCCCCTCTTCCTCCCGTGGCCTGCTTGGCCTTGTATGGCTTCAAGAGAACCGTGTCGATTTGCTCGCCTCGAGTGAAAAGGATTGGGATGGTGTCGAAATCCAGGGATTTGAGATACCACGTCAGCGTGTCTCGGTTGGCCGACCATTGTTGGAAATACTCAACCGGATTGGCAGTGAATGTGCTTTGGAGGTCGCCGACAGACGCAGAAAACGGGAACTTGTACACACCGGCCTCGGGGTTGACGTAATGCATGAGTTTGGGAATGGGGTCGGTTATAACAAAGCTGTGGAGCAATATGGGCTTGCGAGCGGAGTCCTCGCTGATGACGTTTCCCGTGCTGTCCTTGACTTCCGGCGGACAGGCTTGGACTCGTGTGTCGTTAAAAGCGATGACCTCATTGGGCAAATCATAGAAATAGTTGCTGTTGATGTCCTTCAGCGCGAAAATCGTGTAATCACCTTCCGAGATGTTTTGGAAATGGAACGACCCGTCTTTTTGAGTCCGGGTGACGTATGTGGGCAGGGTGCTCAAGGGTAGGGAATCGTTGTCCTCACGGTAGAGCATGACTAAAAAGTTGTCTTCACTTTCAAGCGTGAAGGCGTTTTGCACTTTCCCGTCGATCATGAATGAGTCAATGTAACTGCCGGTTGAAAAGCTGTATTGGTAGGAGCTCAGCTTGTTGCTTTCGTTGAAGTCCTGTATGCAATTTGAGAAAAAGATGTTGTAGGTGGTGTTTTCCCGCAGCGTGTCCTTGATTTTCATGGTGAGCGTTTTGCCATTGACTGAGAAATCGATGGGATGGGTAAACGGCGGGGAGACCATCACGTTGTCATTGGGATTGTTCAAGGTGAAAAATTCATCCATGGTGATGCGAATCTGCTTTTCATGGAAATTGACGCTCTGGTTGGCGGGGACCTCTTTGACGATTTTCGGGGGCATGGTGTCCCTGGGTCCACCTACCGGCGCGGCGACCTTGGCGCATGCACCGAATAGTGCCGTGACGACTGCTAAAAGCATCGTTATGCCGGCACTGAGGCGGCCGTGTGTGCGTGATGTCGGGGAGATGGGTTGAAGTTTCATGGGCGAATTATCGTGTCACATCCTTTCAGGCACATCGATGCCGAGCAATTTCATGCCGTTGCGAAGGGTGTTGGCCACCCATTGCGAGAGTTGCAGGCGCAGCAATCGCCTGTCGGAATCGGTTTCGCGCATGACAGGAGTTTCTTGATAGAAATGGTTGAACTGTTTGGCAAGGTCATATACATAGTTGGCGATGAGTGCAGGACTGAGATTCTCGCCGGCGGCAAGCACCACCTGCGGGTATTTGTAGAGCGTCTTGACAAGCTGCTTCTCCTCGCCTTCCGCGTGGATGCCGTCGGGAAGGGGCGCGTTGATGTCCACCGACTGCTCTGTGGCCTTGCGCAGCAGCGAGCGGATGCGCGCATGCGTGTATTGGATGAAGGGGGCTGTGTTGCCATTGAAGTCGATGGATTCGGCCGGATTGAAGAGCATGTTCTTGGACGGGTCCACCTTGAGGATGAAATATTTGAGCGCGCCAAGGCCGACCATCTCGTAGAGAGCCGCGGCTTCGTCAGGTTGGAAATCGAACTTGCCCAGTGCTTCCGTGCTCTTCTTGGCCTCCATGAACATGTCGTCCATCAGATCGTCTGCATCCACAACGGTGCCTTCACGGGACTTCATCTTGCCCGAAGGCAGCTCCACCATGCCGTAGGATAGGTGGAATATGCTGTCGCCGAATGCTTTGCCGAGTTTCTTGCCCAAAACAAGCTTGAGCACGTCAAAATGGTAGTTCTGCTCGTTGCCTACAACATAAATCATGCGCGAGGGAGTGAATTCCTCGTAGCGCAGTTGCGCGGTGCCGAGGTCCTGCGTCATATAGACGGAGGTGCCGTCTTTGCGCAGCAGCACTTTCTCGTCCAGACCTTCCTCAGTGAGGTTGACGCGTACGGAGCCGTCTTCGTGGCGCTGGAACACGCCCTTGTCGAGGCCCTCCTGCACGAGTGCTTTGCCCAGCAGATAGGTGTTCGATTCGTAATAGGTCTTGTCGAACTGGATGCCGAGCCGGCGGTAGGTCTCGTCGAAGCCGGCATACAC
Source organism: Bacteroidales bacterium (assembly GCA_017651425.1). Classification (GTDB taxonomy): domain Bacteria; phylum Bacteroidota; class Bacteroidia; order Bacteroidales; family WCHB1-69; genus F23-D06. Next base: position 61,027 of record JAGCCZ010000054.1, on the reverse strand, counting down.
CCATTGGTTCATTTTTTGCCACAGAGCGCGCACTTCGGGATCGTTGGCCTCCCAACGACGCAGCATCTCCCTGGCTTCAAGCATGATGGGCGCTTGCTGTGCGGCCTCCTCCTCGCTCATGCCTTTGGCAATAAGCCCGGCCTGCTCCTCTTTGTAGTGTTTGTCGAAGACAACGTAATAGTTGCCCACCAGATGGTCGCCCTTGATGTGGGCGCTTTCCGGTGTCTCGCCGTTGCCGTAGCGCAGCCAGGCCACCATCGACTTGCAGATGTGGATGCCGCGGTCGTTGACGAGATTCACCTGTACGACCGGATGACCACATGCCTTCAGGATTTGCGAGACTGAATGCCCTAACAGATTGTTTCTCACATGCCCAAGATGGAGAGGCTTGTTGGTGTTCGGGGAGGAGTATTCTATCAGCACAGGCGCCTCTTCGCGTGGGGTGAAAATGCCGTAAACCTCGTTCGCGTGTCCGTCGCGCAACTGATCGCGCCAAAAACTGTCCGCAATGGTGAGGTTGAGATAACCCTTGACTACATTGTATCCCGTCAGGCAGTCGAGCCGCTCGCACAATTTGTCGCCAATCTCCTTCGCGACGGCATCGGGTGCCTTGCGCGCCAGCTTGACATACGGGAACACTACGATGGTCATGTCACCCTCGAATTCCTTGCGGGTGGGTTGCACCACTGAGGCATCCGCTTCGATGTCTATGTTGTATAATTCTTTCAGAACAACCTTGAGTTCTTGTGCAAGTGTGATCTCTAAAATCATGTATATTTGTTGTTTATATGATTATCTTCTTGTTAGATTTGCTCCTCTTTCTTTTTGTTTCTGAGGAGGCTTTTCCAATAGTTGGTGTGCCAAAGGATGTGGAAGAGTGCAATGATGGTCATGGCGATGCCGAACTCTACATGCAGGAGTTTGACGGTCCAAAACCAGTCCATCTTGATGTCATAGTTGATTTGGATGACGAGGAAAAAACCAAGAAGACAGGAGACAAGCGCGCTTATGAGCAGCAGCACATTCCAGATCTTGCGGTGGGTGGCTAATTTCATCACTTTCGCTTTGACAAGGATGAAGGTGAACGCATAAAGTCCGATTGTGAGTAGCGAGATGAGGATGAGATGGTAGGGGCTTCCGGAAGATGATTCATCCATATTTGATTCAACTTCATTCATTTCAGGTGCAGACAGGTTGGGTTCGGCATTTTCCGGGGCAGGCGCGGTGGCTCCTGTCACACCGTCAGGCTCGCTCTTCTCGCTTGGCGAAGCGGCTGGTTGATCTGCTTGTTTCTTAGTTTGAGGCTTTTGGGCTGTGTTTTTCGTCTCGGATGCTGCTTTAGCGTCCTCTGCCGTCGAGGTCGCTTCGGTGGCCTTTACCTCGGCTTGGCTGGAGAGATGCCCGTGGTCGCAGAACCCGTCGCCGTTTTCATCAATGAAGCGACCGCAGCGACCGGGACAGTCGGTTTGCGGGCAGTCCACTTGAGCGAAGGTGAAGGCGGGGATGGCGATAATGGCAAGCAGGAAAATGAGGATTGTTCTTTTCATAAATAACTGGGCAAGAGTTTATCAAAAGGGGCGAGTGTTGACCTCGCCCCCTGTCTTTTTTATTTGAATGAGATTAATTCGATTTCGAAAATCAGGGTTGCACCGCCGGGGATTTGGGCGCCAGCGCCTCTGTCGCCGTAAGCGAGGTCGGAGGGGATGTAGAAGATGAATTTGGAACCGGTGGGCATCAATTGGACACCTTCCGTCCAGCCGGGAATCACGCCGTTGAGCGGGAAGGAGATGGGCTCGCCGCCTTGCTTCTCGGTGGAATCGAAGACGGTGCCGTCGATGAGCGTTCCCTTGTATCTCACGGTCACAGTGTTGGAAGCGGCAGGCTTTTCACCCGTGCCCATGGTGATGACTTTGTATTGGAGACCGGAAGGCGTGACCTTCACGTCCGGATTCTTCTTGTTCTCTTCAAGGAATATTCTCCCTTTCTCTTTTTCAACGGCAACGGCACTGTTTTGCTTGGCCTGCATATCCTGCTGGAGCATCATGAATGCTTCTTGCATTTGCTCGTCAGAGAATTTGTTCTGGCCGGCCATGGCGTCGCGCAAACCCTGCACGAGTGCGTCCAAGTTGAGTTCAATGCCGTCGTGAGACACCTGGGTGCCAAGATTGGCGCCTATGGCGTAGCTGATTTTCTGTTCTTTTGTCATTTCTTCTTGGGATTTAACGGACAACGTGGAACCAGCAAAAAGAAGCACGAGTCCGAATGTGAGTAATTTTTTCATTTTTATTTGTTTTTTGAATTAATCGTTTAAAGGGCGGCAAAAATACAAAAAAAAAGGAAACAGGCCCCTCTTATCCCCGCACGTCCATGGCATTGCGTAATGCGTTTCCAATGAGCATGAAGGAGAGCACAAGGAGCATGATGGCGATGCCGGGCACGATGGCCAGATATGCCTTGTCGAGCACGATGTAGGCGTAGTTTTCCTTCATCATCATGCCCCACGACGGCATGGGGGGCTGCACGCCGAGCCCGAGGAAGCTGAGTCCCGCCTCCGTGAGGATGGCGGACGAGAAGTTGGAGGCGGCAATGACGATGACTGTGCCGGTGATGTTGGGCAGGATGTGTTTGAAGATGATGCGCAGGTTGCTGTACCCCAAAGCTTTGCCGGATTCCACAAAGTCTTGTTCCCGAAGGCTGATGACCTGCCCGCGCACCACACGCGCAATATCGACCCACATGGTCAGACCGATGGCGATGAAGATTTGCCAAAAGCCCTTCCCCAAAGCGAAACTGATGGCGATGACCAACAGCAGGGTGGGGATGGACCATACCACGTTGATGATGAACATCAGCACATCGTCAACCTTGCCGCGATAATAGCCGGCCACGGCTCCCACGGCTATGCCGATGACGAGGGCGATGAATATCGACAGGAAACCCACCGCTAAGCTGACCCTCGTGCCCATCATAAGCTGGCTGAGCACGTCTCGTCCATAACGATCCGTGCCCAACAGGAACTTGCGTGTGACCACGGGCTCGTCAGCCAGTTCGTCAAGGGAGTATGCGACCCAGTCGGACTGCTCCAGCAGGCGGGCGCGCAATGTGTTGTCGCGCACCTCGTATTCGCTGATGGGAACGGTCTGGTACCGGTCGGGCTGCCCTGTGAGCATTTTGCGCAGCAGACCCGCCTTGGGAACCTCCCGCCCTGTCTCGACTTGCAGCAGTTGTGTGGTGAAGCCCGGCGAACGGAGCGCGATTTCAAGTTGCTGGTGGTTGCAATGCGGCGAGTGGTCCGGCGTGATAAGATACCCCAAGATGGCCACGACAATGACCAACAAGATGAAACCGAGGGAGATCATTCCCTCTTTTTCTTTCTTGAAACGTTGCCACGTCAGCTCTGACAAGGATGTGGCACGATATTCCTTGGGTTTTTTCTTGAAAAATGACATTTTTTCGGTATGGTGCCGCAAAAGTGCAAAAATGGTGGTTGTGTTTAAGGTAAGAAATCTGCAGAGAAGGTATAGGGCAGAAGATCGGCCACGCTGCGCAGGTGGTAAATGGGGCCTTCCTGGCCGGAGAGAATCACTTCGATGGGCTGGCCGAATTTCTGTTCATACTCGAAAAGCACCTGCCGACAGCTGCCGCACGGGGAAACGGGCACTTTGAGTGTCTCCACAGGATTGATGGCCGTGATTGCGATGCGGGAGAAGGGCACTTCCGGGAAACGTGCTGACGCGGCAAAAGCGGCATTCCTCTCGGCACAAAGTCCGCAGGGATAGACTGCGTTTTCCTGATTGCTGCCCGTGACCACTTGCCCGTTGTTCATCAATATGGCCGCCCCGACTTGGAAGTGGGAGTATCTCGCGTATGCGCGTGTGGCGGCTTGTTCCGCCTCAGCCAAGAGCATCTGGATGTCGGAGGGCACCTCGTCGCGATTTTCATATACCAGAATCCGAGATTCTAAAGAAATGGTTTTCATATCGTTATATTTGTTTTACAATGTTTTGGAATAAAAACGTCAGATGCAGCCCCGCACTTCGTCCCAGCGGTGGATTCCCTCTTTTTCGCAAAGAGTCTGCAAATCATCAATGATATGTCTGCAAGCAAGCGGGTCGTTGAAGTTGGCCGTGCCGACTTGCACGGCGGAAGCGCCGGCCATGATGAACTCAAGCACATCTTGGGCAGTGGCGATGCCGCCGATGCCGAACACAGGCACCTTTACCTGTTTGCAAACCGAGTGTACCATGCGCAAGGCAATGGGTTTGATGGCGGGTCCTGAGAGACCGGCGTAAACGTTGTTGAAAACAGGCTTGCGACGATGAATGTCGATGGCCAAGGCTTGGAAGGTGTTGACCAGCGAGAGGGAGTCCGCGCCGGCCTCCTCGCAGGCAAGTGCCATCTCCACGATGTTCTCGGCATTTGGGGAAAGCTTGACGATCAGCGGCTTGGAACAGGATTTCCGCACGGCGGCCACTGCCTCGCGGGCCACGTCCGCCTTGATGCCGAAAGCCATGCCCCCGCTCTTGACGTTGGGACAGGAGATGTTCAGCTCCAGCATGTCGATGTCGGCGCGGGAAAGCAGTTCCGCCCCTGCGACATAGTCCTCTATGCAGCTGCCGCCCATGTTGGCGATGAGCACGGTGTCGAAACGGCGCATCTTGGCGATGCCCTCCTCGACAAACGCACGCACGCCGGGGTTTTGCAGTCCCACGCTGTTCATCATTCCGGATGCGGTCTCGTAAACGCGAATGCCTTCGTTGCCGTCCTTGGGAATCCATGTCAGCCCTTTTGAGCTGATGCCGCCCAGGCAGCTGACATCGTACAATTCATTATACTCGTCCCCGAATCCGAAAGTGCCGGAAGCGGCAACGATGGGGTTCTTGAAGTGAACGCCGTTGATGGTGGTGGATAGATCCATGATGTCGATATTTTGTTGTTGACGATTCAGAAAATGATATGGGCGGGGAAGACGGGCCCCTCTTTGCAGACGCGCTTCATGCCTTCGGCGGTGCGGATGCTGCATCCGAGGCAGGCTCCGATGCCGCAGGCCATGCGATGCTCCATGGAACACCAGCAGGGCGTCTTCTGTTCAGCGCACAGCGCGGCCACTTTGCGCATCATCACTTCGGGACCACAGGTGTAAACAGTATCGTATTGTCCTGGCTTGAGCAGGTCGGTGATATAGCCCCTGTAGCCTTCTTCGCCCACCTCTGTGGAGACGAAGATGTTGCTGCAGTAGGGCTCGAAATCGTCGAGGGCAAAAAGTTGGTCGCGGAACCCCAAGTAGGCATCCACCTGAACGCCTTTGGCGGTCAGCTCCTTGGCTGTTTGGCAAAGCGGCGGGATGCCGAGGCCGCCGCCCACGAGGGCTACATGGCCAGTGGTCTGCTCGACAGGGTATCCTGTGCCCAGAGCGCCTGTCAACGTGATGGGGTCGCCGGCCTTGAGCTCCGCAAGTTTGCGGGTGCCCTGCCCGACGACTCGATACATGAAATGCAGTGTTGTCTCGTCGGCCTTGAAGATGCTGATGGGGCGCATCAGGGTGAGCTCGCGCTCCCAGGCCTTGAGCATGAAAAATTGTCCGGCATGGGCATCTGCGCCCTTCCGCTCGGTTTCCAACACAAAGATGTCCTCGGTCAGCTGATGTTGGGAGATGACTGTCGAATCGATGTAATTCATGGAGCTAATGGTTTGGTTATATGGCAAATGGGAGAACAAGTAGATGTTCTCCCATTGTAAGATTACTGTTGGATGGCGTTCCGGATGTCATCCCGCATGCGGATGGCTTCTGCGCGGGCGCAGTCGGCAAAGTGCAGCTCTCCGTTGGGCTGCTTCCGGTAAGCCAGCAATATGCCGCGGGAGGAGTTGACCACACCGCCGTTGCCGTTGCGGAGGTACTTGGCGATGTCCTCGGCCTTGCCGCCCTGGGCACCATATCCGGGAATCAGGAAGAAGGTGGACGCGAGCATCTGGCGGATCTCGGAGGCCTCGTCGGCATGGGTACACCCCATGACGCCGCCGATGCCCGAATAGCCGCAAGCACCCAGATAGTCACGCCCCATTTCGTTGATTTTCTCACCCACGACGTGATAGACGCGCCTGTTGCCCGTGGGAAGGTACTCGATGTCCTTGGCCCCTTCGTTGGAGGTGCGGATGAGCACGAAAACACCTTTGTTGTGGTTCTGCACGTAGGGCAGGTAGGGCGTGAGACTGTCCAAGCCCATGTAGGGGCTGAGCGTGACGAAGTCGGCCTCGAAGTCGCCGGTGAAATGGGCCTTGGCATACATCTCGGCGGTCTTGGCGATGTCGCCGCGCTTGATGTCGGCGATGGTGACCGCTTGCACTTCCCGAAGGAGCGCTAACGTGCGCTGGTAGGCACGAAGTCCTGCCAAGCCGTATGACTCGTAGTAGGCAATCTGCACTTTGTAACATGCCGCCACGTCCAAGGTGGCCTCGACAAGAGCTTTGTTGAATTGGAAAAGCCCCTCCTCAATGTCGGGGAAGCGCTGGGCCATGTCAGCGGGCAGGTAACTGTAATCTGTGTCCAAACCTACGCAAACATGTCCGTTTTGGGCAACTTTTTCGAAAAGTTTGTCTATGATCATGATGCTTTTTTTCGAGAGTGAATGAAAAAAATGTCAGGGAAACAGACTGCTATTCGGCCACCTTGAGCATGAAGCCGGTCCCATGGACGTTGACGATTTCCACCAAGGGCTTGTAGTTGTCAATGTAAGTGACTTTGCGCTTGCCTTTCTCCTTCGGGGCGATATGCTCGAGATCGTCAACCTGGAGATAGGAGCGCAGCTTGGTGAGGAACACGTCCATGCTTCTTCCGACGGCGTGGTCGTCTTCGCCCCAGACCTCTTTGAGGATGATCTCGCGGGGGATAAGCTTGTTCTTGTGGTCCAACAAGAGCTTGAGAAGCTCGGCTTCCTTGCGCGTGAGCGTACGGGTGACCTTCGGGTGAATGAGCTGCATGCCGCTGAAGTTGAAGGTGAAATTGCCTAACTTGTAAATCTTCTCCTCATAGAGTGCCTTCTGCATGGCGGCACCGCGCTTGCATCGTTTCAGGATGGCCCGCACACGCAACTCCAACTCCTCAATGCTGAAAGGCTTGGCCACATAGTCGTCGCACCCAAATTTGAAACCTTTGATGCGTTCCTCCTTGGATGCTTTCGAGGTGAGGATGATGATGGGGGTGAAATCGTCGATCTTCCGGATCTCCTGAAGGAGCGAGAAGCCATCTTTGCCAGGCAGAACGACATCGATGATGCACAAATCGTACATGTCTGTGTTGTAAGCCTTGGCTGCCATGTCGCCATCTTTGAAGTCAATCACTTCATAACCTTCCATTTCAAAATAGTCTTTAATGACATAGCGCAGGTTTTCGCTGTCATCGACTAACATGATTTTTTCCTTGTTGTTTTCCATAATTAGTTATTTTTCAAATTTTTATGTCTTTATGGTATATTTAATTTTAACTATTTTTCTTTAAATTCTTAAAATTGCGCAAAAATACAAAAAAAATTATACCAATGACAATATTTTAAAAATAAAAACATAACAAAGGATATATCTTGACTGGCGCGATATTTTGTATTTTTGCGGCCGATTTGGTTTTGCCCGGCATGATGCCTTGAATGGCTCATGTTCAGGCAAAAGCAATGCAGGATGTTTATACGCCACTGAATATATTATTGTAATGGAGAACAAGGAATTTTATGTTGCCAAAACTTTTTCGGGTTTGGAGCCGTTGCTGAAATCGGAACTTGAGTCGTTGGGCGCGGAGAACTGTCAGGCGATGAGTCGTGCCGTCTCTTTTGAGGGTCCGATGGATCTGATGTACAAGGCAAACTATTTTTGTAGAACGGCATTGCGGGTGCTATGGCGGCAGAAGACTTTCACGTTCAACAGCAATCGGCAGTTTTACGAGCAGCTGTTTGACTATCCGGCCGAGGAACACTTGCGCCAGGACGGCACGATGGCTGTGCATGCCACCATTGCGGAGTCGATTTTCAAGACGCCTCTTTTCGCCTCCGTTTTGGCGAAGGATGCCATCTGCGACCGCTTCCGGGACCTTTACGGTGAGCGCCCCTCTGTGGATCGGGACGCTCCGGATGTGCAGTTCCACTTGCACATTTTCAGGGATGAGGCACAGCTGTTCTTGGACAGTTCCGGCGAGTCGTTGCACAAGCGCGGGTACAAGGTCCGCAACCATCCGGCGCCCATCAACGAGGTGGTGGCGGCGGCCATGCTCATGTTGGCCGGCTACGACGGCACATGTGACTTCATCGACCCGATGTGTGGCGGGGCCACCTTGCCCATAGAGGCCACCATGATCGCCTTGCACATCCCGGCGGGATTCTATCGCCGCGATTACGGCTTTATGCACTGGAAACGCCATGATCCGCAACGCTGGAGGAATATCCGCAACCAGGCACGCATCCTTGACGATGTTCCCGTGGAGTTTTACGGCAGCGACATCAACCCTAAGTTTGTGGAAATGGCACGTGACAACGTGGATAGAGCCCGGCTGGGTGACTTCATCCATGTGGAACGCAAGGACATGCGGCAGTCGAAGCCGTCCCGCACGCCGGCCCTCGTGATGATGAACCCACCCTACGGCGAACGCCTTGAGGTGAACGATATCAGCGACTTCTATGCCGAAATCGGTGACACCCTCAAACATAACTACGCTGGCTGCAGAGCCTTCATGATCAGCTCCGACTTGCAGGCGTTGAAACATGTCGGGCTCAAGCCCAATTTCAAGTCCACACTCTACAACGGACCGTTAGAGTGCCGTTTTCTTGGCTATGATCTCTTTTCCGGGGACCATAAAAGCTATATGACCGGAAAAAACATTAAAAGAGGTCTGGAGGCCAAACAATAATCGTCCGGGAAAGACGTTACACATCATAAACGGCTTTTAATGAAGAGAACAATAATCCTTTTCTTGGCTTTGGCGGGATGCGTTGCAGGAATGGCGCAGAACAAGTACAGCAACGAGTTCTTGTCGCTGGGCATCGGTGCGCGAGGACTGGCGATGTCCAACACCATGACCGCCATCTCCGACGATGTGACCTCCGCCTATTGGAATCCTGCCGGCTTGTCAAGGATGGACAAGCGATACCAACTTGCCCTGATGCACGCCGAGTATTTCGCGGGCATTGCCAAGTATGACTATGCCGGCGTGGCTTATCGTGTGGACGACCACTCTTCCGTGGCGCTCTCCTATATCCGCTTCGGTGTTGATAACATAATGAACACCACTCAGCTGATAGATGCCCAGGGGAATGTTGACTATGACAGGATATCCTATTTCTCCACCTCCGACAATGCGCTCCTCTTGAGCTACGCATACGCTTTCTCCAAGGTCGAGGGCCTTGCCTTGGGCGCCAACGCCAAGATCATCTACCGCAACATCGGGAAGTTCGCCCATGCCTGGGGCTTCGGCCTCGATTTTGGACTTCAATACCATCACAAGGGCTGGCAGGCCGGGGCCATGCTTCGCGACGGCACTTCGTCGTTCAATGCCTGGAGCTATCAGCTTACCGACGAAATGTTGGAGACTTTCCAGCGCACGGGCAATGAGCTGCCGGAAAACAGCCTTGAGCTGACCATGCCGGCGCTTCTGCTGAGCGGCGCCAAGAAGGTGGAGTTCGGCAAGGGTTTCAACGCCACTTTCGCCCTGGGGCTCGACTGCACCTTTGACGGGCGGCGCAACAACTTGGTCAGCACTTCCGTGATGAGCATGGACCCGCACTTCGGCATGGAGTTCGCCTATAAGAATATTGTAGCCTTGCGCGCGGGCCTCGGCAACTTCCAGAAGGAGCCCGATTTCGACGGAAAGAACCGCACAACTCTCCAAATAAATCTCGGACTGGGGGTCTGCATCAAAGGCTTCGCTACCATCGACTATGCGTTCACTGACATCGGGGATCTCTCCATCGCTCAGTATTCGCACATCTTTTCTTTAAAATTGGCAATTGACAAATTCAAAAAAAACAAGAATCATGATTGAAATAGAAGATTACCCTTATACCGACGCGCAATTAAAACAGCGTCTTCAAACTTTGATGTCCAAGCCGCTTCGTGCCATGGACGAGCAGGAAGCCTACCGTTTCATCTTGGGCAGCATAGACCTCACAACCTTGGAGGGCTCGGACAACAAGGCCGTTGTGGAATCGCTTTGTCGCAAGGCCATCGGGTTCCGGAACGAGAAACGCCGTATCCCATCCACGGCTGCGGTGTGCGTATATCCGCCTTTTGTGAAGCAGGCCAAGACGGTCTTGCAAGGAACGGACATCAGAGTTGCATCTGTTGCGGGTGCCTTCCCCGCCGGGCAGTCGCCCATCGAGATCAAGGTGGCCGAGATCAAGTACGCCATCCAGCAGGGCGCCGACGAGATCGACATGGTCATATCAAGAGGCAAGTTCCTGGAAGGCAACTTGCAGGAGGTCTTCGACGAGATCCGTGTTATCCGTGAGGTCTGCAAGGATGTCACCCTTAAGGTCATATTGGAAACCGGTGAGTTAAAGACGCCGAACAACATCTACAGGGCCTCCCAGTTGGCCATGCTCGCCGGCGCCGACTTCATCAAGACTTCCACGGGCAAGATCGCGGTGAACGCCACTCCGGAGGCTTTCGTCGTCATGATGGATGCCGTCCGGAGACACCATGAGAAAACGGGGCGAAAAGTGAGCATAAAAGCAGCCGGAGGCATCTCAGATTCCGAAACTGCCCTCCTCTATGTCAACTTGCTGACCCAAGTTCTCGGTAAAGAATGGCTCTCAAACAGTTGCTTCAGAATCGGTGCAAGCCGCCTCGCCACTAAGGTTTTCGACGTTATTCTATAATTTTTTTCATAAATAGCGGAGCGTAAGCAAAATAATTGTATTTTTGCGCCCTCAATTAGAACACTGTATTTTTTAACATTAAAACCTTAAAAATTATGACGAAAGCTGATATCGTTAATGAGATTTCCAACAAGACTGGTTTTGACAAAAACAGCGTGCAAACCATCGTCGAAGTTTTCATGTCCTCCGTTAAGAACTCTATGGTCGGTGGCGAGAATGTTTACCTGAGAGGTTTCGGTAGTTTCATTATCAAAGAGAGAGCCATGAAGACTGCTCGTAATATCTCCAAGAACGAAACCATTACCATCCCCGCCCATAACATCCCGGCCTTCAAGCCCTGCAAGACGTTTGTCAACGCTGTGAAGAAATCTACAAAATAAATCATAAACCCAAAACCTTATAACTATGCCAAGTGGTAAGAAAAGAAAGAGACATAAAATGTCCACTCATAAGAGAAAAAAACGTCTGAGAAAGAACAGACATAAGAACAAATAGTCTCTTATGAGTTAACTGAATGAAAACTAAACGAGGCCCCACTTGTGCCGCGTTTAGTTTTCATTGTTTTTATAGACCCCTGAAATATGAGTGAAACCCAAATATCGAAAGAGATTGTCATCACATCTCATGGCAATGAGGTACAGGTGGCCGTGCTGGAAGACAAGAAATTGATGGAGATCCATAGAGAGAAATCCTCCATGCAATTTTCCGTGGGCGACATCTATTTGGGCAAGGTGAAGAAAATTATGCCGGGACTCAATGCCGCATTTGTGGATGTGGGCAGCGACAAGGAGGCATTTCTGCATTATTTGGACTTGGGTGTCAATGCACGCACCGTCAACGCGTTCGTGAGCCAGGCAATCACGACTGGCAAACGCAGCATCAGCCGTGTGCAATATCTGGACGAGGTCCCCAAAAACGGGAGGATCAGCGATGTCATCACTTCGGGCCAGCAGTTGATGGTCCAGGTGGCCAAAGAGCCGATCTCCACAAAAGGCCCCCGCGTCACGACGGAGGTCTCTTTTGCGGGACGCTATCTCGTGTTGGTGCCCTTCAACGACAAAGTCACGATTTCCCAGAAAATACGCAGCGGCGAGGAACGCAAGCGGCTCAAATCGCTTGTGCAAGGCATCAAGCCCCGCAACTTCGGCGTCATTATCCGCACCAATGCGGAGCACCACACTGCCGAGGAACTGTCCGCAGACCTTGACCATCTGCGTTACAAGTGGGATACCGCTGTCGAGAACCTGTTCGCGTCCAAGCCCCCCGTGCGCGTGAGCCAAGAGGAAGATTGCATCTCCTCCCTGCTCCGCGAGATGCTGAACGACTCCTTCCAGGCCATCCATGTCGATACGCCGGATGCCTTCAAGGAGGTGAAGAGTTTCGTGCATCTCTATTCTCCCGACAAGGAGAATATCGTCAAACTATACAATGACAAGCAACCCATCTTCGAGCGCTTCGGCGTCGCCAAGCAGATCAAGAGCTCCTTCGGCAAGGTGGTCACCGTGCGCAGCGGCGTTTATCTTATCATAGAACACACCGAGGCCATGCATGTCATTGACGTCAACAGCGGCAACCGGGTCAAGTCAAGCCAGACCCCGGAAGAGAACGCCCTGAACACCAATCTTATCGCCGCCGCTGAAATCGCCCGCCAACTCCGACTGCGAGACATGGGCGGCATTATCTGCATCGACTTCGTCGATCTGCACGATGCCAAAAACCGACTCGCCCTCTATAAAGCCATGGAAGAGTTCATGGCCAACGACAAAGCCAAACACACCATACTGCCCCTCAACAAGTTCTGCGTCATGCAGATCACCCGCCAGCGTGTGCGTCAAGCCACTATTATCGAAACCACCGAACAATGCCCGACCTGCCGCGGCACCGGCAAGGTGAAACCGCCAATTCTGATTGAAGACGATCTGGCCAACATGCTGGAATTCCTGTTCGACAAACAAGGCGAGAAGGGCGTGACCATCATGGTCCATCCCTTTGTGGCTGCCTACCTTAAACAAGGTTTTCCTTCCATTTTGATGAAATGGAGATGGAAATACAAGAAACGCATCAAGTTGATTGCAAACCAGAGCTACCACTTGATGGAGCACCATTTCTTCAATCTTGACAAGGATGAGATCATCCTTTGGAGCGATTCGACTGTAAATGAGGAAACTCCACAAAAGAAAACCAAGGCCAAATCTAAAAAATAACCCATCCCTAAAACAATTCGACACATGGACGTGCCCGCCGAACTGCTCAGCCAATTGGAACGCTTCTGCGCCTTTCAGGAGCGCTGTGAGTTTGATGTCCGGAAAAAACTGGCCACGATGCCGTGCTCCGTGGCTCAACGCGATGAGATTATCCGGCGCCTGCGCGAGCACGACTTCCTCAACGAGGAGCGTTATGTGGACATCTTTGTGCAAAGCAAGTTGAACGACCAGTGGGGAAAGCTGAAGATCCGTCAGCACCTCTATGTCAAAAAGATTGAACCACAATTGATCGACAATGCCTTGGATGCTGTGGACGAAGAGGAATATGCCCAAATGCTGTCCGACACCGTCGAAAAATGGAAACGCCAACATGCCGCCGATAGCAACGACAAGCCTAAACTGGTGCGGTTCTTGCTCTCGCGCGGGTTTGGCATGAGTGAAATTCAAAATTGTATTAATTCATAATATGGCCAACGTCTTGTGCGGGCCCTGCAAAAAAATAGTATGACCACATCCGAACAAATCAAAAACCTTATAGCCAGGCTCGGTGAGCTAAGGAGGTATCTTTGACGTCGATGGCAAACAATCCGAGATAGCGGAAAAGGAGCGTGCCACACAGCAGGACGGCTTCTGGGACGATCCCAAGGCCGCGGAGAAGCTGATGCGTGAAATCAGCGCGCTGAAGACTTGGGTGCAGGACTATGCTGCAGCCGAGGAACTTTGTGACGAGCTTTCCGTCCTGGACGAATTCCACGACGCGGGAGAGGCCACTGAACAGGAGGTTGACACGGCGTATGCCAAGGCCCTCAAAGCCGTGGAGGCTCTTGAATTCCGGAATATGATGCGCGACGAGGAGGACTCCCTCAACGTCGTCATCAATATCAACTCGGGTGCGGGCGGCACCGAAAGCTGCGACTGGGCAGAGATGCTGTTGCGCATGTACACCCGCTGGGCAGAACGCAACAATTACTCCATCAAGTTGCTGGACCGCCAGGAAGGCGATGTGGTAGGCATCAAGTCGGTGTCTGTCGAATTGGACGGTCCCTACGCATACGGATACCTTAAGAGCGAGATCGGCGTTCACCGGTTGGTACGCCTCTCGCCGTTCGATGCGGCCAATCGCCGGCACACCACCTTCGCATCCGTCTTTGCATACCCCATCATCAACGATGACATCGTCATCGACATCAATCCCGCCGACATCAGCTGGGATACCTATCGCTCCAGCGGCCATGGCGGGCAGAATGTCAACAAGGTGGAAACGGCCGTGCGCCTTCACCACCATCCCTCCGGCATTATCGTGGAATGCCAGGTCACCCGCTCGCAGATCCAGAACCGGGAAATGGCCATGCGCATGCTCAAGTCGCGCCTGTACCAGATTGAGCTGGAGAAGAAACGTGAAAAATTGGCCGAGATAGAAGGCACCAAGAAGAGGATAGAGTGGGGGAGCCAAATCCGCAGTTATGTGCTGCAACCCTATAAGATGGTCAAGGACCTTCGCACGGGCTATGAGACCGGAAATGTCAACGCTGTGCTGGATGGGGATTTGGATGAATTCATCAAAGCTTACCTGATGAGCGGAGGCCAAAAATGACCGGTTTTCTTTGTTGATAAAAAGTAACAAGTTTTTTTGCAGTTTACGCAAACAGTATATACTTTTGCAGTCAGACAATTAAAAACCTAAAATCTACAAATATCAGCAAGTTATGGATTACGAATACGTTTTAGTTGCGGGTCGAGCCAACCCTGAACTGGCAAGACGCATTGCAGAACATCTGCAAAAACCCTTGTTCCCTGTGGATATCCTCCAATTCAAGGATGGTGAAATCCAGGTCTATTTCAATGACACCATCAGGGGAAAGAATGTTTTTCTCATCCAACCGACCTTCGCGCCGTCTGACAACATCATTGAATTGCTCATCACGATTGATGCCGCGAAGCGCGCTTCCGCACGCAACATCGTGGCGGTGATGCCCTATTTCGGCTATGCGCGTCAGGACCGCAAAGACAAGCCACGTACCTCCATCGGGGCCAAATTGATGTGTAACCTGCTCACCGCGGCCGGTGTCACGCGCGTGATCACCATGGACCTGCATGCTGACCAGATCCAGGGATTCTTTGAGGTGCCAGTTGACCATCTTTTCGCCTCCAATGTTTTCATTCCCTTTGTGAAAGCCATGAATCTTGAGAACCTTTGCATCGCCTCTCCCGACACGGGCGGCACCAAACGTGCCTCCACGTATGCCAAGGCCCTCAATTGCGACTTGGTTATAGGCTACAAACACCGTGAGAAGCAGAATGAAGTGGCAACCCTTCAAATCCTCGGTGATGTTCAGGACAAGAATGTCATTATTGTGGATGACATCATCGACACCGCCGGCACGCTCTGCAAGGCGGCTGCCCGCATCAAGGAGATGGGTGCCCGCAGTGTCCGCGCCATGTGCGCGCACGGTCTCTTCTCCGGCAACGCCATCGAGAACATCGAGAACTCCGTCCTTGACGAGGTGCTTATTACCGACTCCATTCCGTTCCGCAAAAAATGCGACAGGATCAAAGTGGTCTCCGTCTCCGAACTTATGGCAAAAGTTATCCAAAGCGTCGTGGACGACACCTCCATCTCGACGCACTACTATGTGTAATAACCCGAAATTCATAAAATTCCAAATTTCTGACTGTTTCTGATGCTTAGATTGCACGACAAGATCGCCATTCAATGTGCTGACAGGAGATACACATACGACGACCTTTCGCGTTATGCGCAATGCTATGCCGATGCGTATGGCTCGATCGGAAAGGAGTTCAAGGTGGCCATCTTCGCCCCCAACTCTCCGGAATGGATTTTCGCGTTTTATGGCATCATCCATGCCAAGGCCATAGCCGTTCCCATTGATGAGCTGGCCACACCCGACGAGCTGGCGTATGTGCTGAAGGATGCCCTCCCCGATGTCTTGGTGACAACCTCGGAACGGTGTGCTTCGGTGCAGAAGGTGATCCAAGAGTCTGGTGTGCCAACCCGTGTGGTTGTGATGGAAGAGGTTCCCGTGGCAAACGTGAACGAGCGTGTCCCGATGGACATCCCCGCCGGGGAACCCGACGACGTGGTACTGATCATCTACACCTCGGGCACGGCCGGCACCCCCAAGGGCGTGATGCTGACCTATCGCAACATCCTCTACAATGTGGATGCCGTCTCCAAGAGCGTCCACATCTTCGACCCGGAACGCAATGTGATGATTCTGCTGCCCTTGCACCATGCTTTCCCGTTAATGGGCTCGATGGTGGCCCCGCTGCGGGTGGGCGCCACTGTGGTCATCGCGAGCAAACTCAATGCCGAAAGTGTGCTGCAAACCCTCAATGACGGCAAAATCAGCATCATCATCGGTGTGCCCCGACTCTACGACCTGTTGGCCAAGGGTGTGATGTCCAAGATCAATGAACGGCGTATCACGCGCTGGCTTTACAAGATGGTGAACGCCATCGGATGGCAATGGCTCTCCAAGACGGTCTTTGCGGCGGTACACAAGAAATTCGGCGGCCACATCAAATTCCTGGTCTCCGGCGGGGCGGCACTCTCCATTGAGACCGCCCGCATCTATAAAGCATTGGGATTCTATGTGCTGGAAGGCTATGGCATGACGGAGACGGCACCCATGATTAGCTTCACCCGCCCCGGCGGACGCAAAATCGGCTATGCGGGTCATCCGCTGCCAGGCATTGAGGTCCGCATTGACGACAATGGAGAGGTCTGTGTGCGTGGCGACAACGTGATGGCCGGTTACTACCACCGCAAAGAGGAGACCGAGGCTGTCATTCGGGACGGATGGCTCCATACCGGCGACACGGGAATCCTCGACAAGTACGGGCTCAAGCTCACGGGACGCATCAAAGACATTATTGTCACCTCTAACGGCAAGAATATCAATCCCGAAGAGATTGAAAACGCTCTGTCTAAACACTATGCCTGTATCAAGGAGGTCGGCGTATGCGCACCCGACGGCATCCTTACGGCTATTGTAGTGCCTGAGATGAGTGCCGTGCGTGATGACACCGGACGCTCGCTCGACGACACTGTGCGCGATGCTATTCTGGACTACAACAAAAACGCTGTCACATACAAGCGACTGCGCAATTTCCATGTGATCTCCACGGAGTTGCCCAAAACAAAGTTGGGTAAACTGCAGCGGTTCCTGCTCGAACCGTTGCTGGAAAAGAATCAGGAAGAGAAACCTGCTGAATCGGAGATGGAGAGTCTGGGCGAGACCTACGACTTGCTGAAACATTTTGTGGATGCTGAGACAGGGACTTCCGCCGCCCCGGATTCTCATTTCGAAATCGACCTTGCCATGGACTCGCTTACGCGTGTGGCCCTGTTGGCATACGTGGAGAGCACCTTTGACGTGAAGATAACGCCCAACCAGTTGGAGGAGTGCAGCACACTGCGCACCTTGACGGAGCTTATAGAAACCCAAACCCATGCCACCCATTCCAATCAAAAATCATGGCGGGAGATACTATTGGATAAAATATCTCAAGTAAGGCTGAATAAACCGGGTATAACACACTGGTGCGTGGATGCTTTCATCCGTTGTGCCATGCCTGTCGTCTATAAAATCAAAGGTCAGGGAATGGAGAATATTCCTCAGGATCCTTGTTTGATGATTGCCAACCACCGCAGTTACATGGACGCCCCAAGCATTATCTCCCAATTGACAGTCGCGCAGTCTCGAAGAACCTATTTCTTTGCCAAGGCAAAGCACTGGCGTTCCAAGTTCATGGCATTCATGGCCAAGAAGAACAACTTGATTCTCATGGATATCAACCAGAATGTCACCGCCGCCTTGCAGCAGGTGGCGGCGGCTTTGATGCGAGGCAAGAATGTCATCATCTTCCCGGAGGGTACCCGTTCCAAGGATGGCAAGTTGGGCAAGTTCAAGGAGACATTCGCCATCATCAGCCAAGCGTTGAATGTGCCGATTGTCCCTGTTGTGATAGAAGGGACCGAACGCGCATTGGGACGTTGGGGCAAATTGCCGTATTTCCGGTTCAGATTCCCCATCAGCGTGCGTTTTTTAAAACCGGTGTATCCACTTCCCGGTGATGAACCCAAGTCCACACGCGATTATGTGTTCAGCATTTTCCAGGATGCTTTGAAGGAAAAGGAAGAGTAGGGGAGTCCCCTCAAGGGGTTGGCCGGTCGCACGGAACTTCAGCAACGCACTCCGTCGCCCACCCTCGTTCTATTCACTGATCACTGATTCACTGATCACTGTTCACTGCAATTTCAAGGGCATTTCCAATCAGTTGTCTGACCTTAGTCCCATCGGTCTCGTTGTAGCCGCCCGGCATGGCGTGCTTGCAAGAACCGTGCACCTCTTTTACGCCGGTTGTGTCAATGAGCGACTGCACGTTGTCGGGTGTGACGCCGCCACCGGCCAGGATGGTGATGCGATTGCCCGCGCGTTCCACAATCTGCCTCAGGTTCCCGGCACCTTCCTCCACGGTGGGCATGCACCCGGAAGTGAGGATGCGAGCACACCCGCAACTGATGACTTGTTCCAAGGAGTGCTGCCAGTCGGGACAACGGTCGAAGGCCCGGTGGAAGGTGACGGGCAGGGGAGCGGCAAGTTCCACGAATCGGCGGGTCAGCGCGGTGTCGATGCTGCCTTCCTGTGTGAGAAAGCCCACCACGATGCCGGCAACGCCCAATTGCTTGCAGATGCGCACATCTTCCGCCATGGTCTCTATCTCCATGTCATTATAGCAAAAATCGCCGGAACGGGGGCGGATCAGGACGAAGACATCGAGCTTGAGATTTTTCACGCAGTGCCGGATGGCGGCATACGAGGGGGTGGTCCCTCCGTTTTCCAGGTCTTGGCACAGCTCGATACGCGTGGCACCGGCCGCCTTGGCGTTAGCGGCCGACTGGATGGAGTTGCAGCAGATTTCTATATTCATGTTGGCAAAATTATTGCACGGCAAGAAGAAGCCCCTTGAGATACTCGCCTTCAGGATGATAGATGCTTACGGGATGGTCAAGGGCATGTTGCATCTGGTGAATCACACGCACGTTTTTATGCTCCATGGCGGCGGCGGAGAAGGCAATGGTCCGGAAATCATCCATGCTGATGGCCTGGGAACAGGAAAAAGTGAAGAGCAGGCCGCCTGGCTTGAGCTTGTCCATGGCCTTGCGGTTGATGTTGCGATACCCCTTGATGCCCTGCTCCTTGACACGATGGTGCTTGGCGAAGGCGGGCGGATCAAGGACAATGAGGTCGTACTGCTGGGATGGGGTCTCCTCCAAAAATTGGAACACATCGGCACAGTGTGCCGCGTGACGGGCTTGGGCTTCATTGCCGAGGAACTTGATGTTGCTTTCTGTCAGTTCAATGGCCTTTCGGGAAATGTCCACGGAATCCACATGGGTGGCACCTCCGCGCAAGGCGTATGCGGAAAAGCCGCCGGAATAGCAGAACATGTTGAGCACATGGCGGTTTTTCGCCAAGGTGCCTACCATGGCACGGTTGTCGCGTTGGTCCAGAAAAAAGCCTGTCTTTTGCCCGCCCGGAATGTCGATGTGAAACGTGATGCCGTTCTCCTTGGCTGTGACGGCCCCCAACTCTCCGTAAAGCAGCTCGTCCTGCGGCTCAAAGTCCACCATGTCGTTGAGCGTGAGCCCGCTTTTGTTATATATGGAGCGAAGGTCCGGAATCAATTCGCACAGAATCTTTACAAAGATGTCCTTGAGCAAATACATGCCGTAGGAATGGAACTGCATGACGGCGTTGTGATCGTAGATGTCGATGATGAGGCCGGGCAGACCATCGCCTTCGCCGTTCACCAAACGATACATGGTGGTGGCGGGATTGTCGGTCAGCCCAATGGATTGGCGGAAGCGCATCGCATTCGCGATCTTTTCTTTCCAGAAGTTGTAATCCGGTTCAACAGGCTCAAAGGAGAAGACACGGACGGCGATGGAGCTGTCATGGAAATGCCCCAAGGCGAGGAATGCCCCCGAATGGTCGCACACTTCCACGATGTCGCCGTCTTCAATGCCGCGTTCCACCTTCGACAGGGCGCCGGAGAACACCCACGGGTGAAATCGCAGCAACGATTTTTCTTTTCCTTTGTGCAGTATGATTTTTTTCATTGTACGCTGACTGTGATGAGTGATTCTGAGGTTCCAATTAGAATAGAGGCAGCCCGAGGATTGAGGCGAACAGGGATCCCAGGTAGGTGCCGATGGCGTAGCCCACCAATCCGATGGCGATACCGCTGATGAGCACCTTGCGGTTGCCGATGGCTTCCACCACGGGCGGCACGAATGGCGGCGAGCAGAGCAGGCTGATGTGGCCCACCGTGAAGAGGTCGCCGCTCACCTTCGCGGCGCGGCAGAAGAGCAGATGCAACACAATGGAGGTGATCATGACGAACATAATGTACCACATGATCGTCAAGGAAGAACTGTCGATTTTTGTCACATCGAACTTGGAGGCCACCACGACACTGAAAACCAAGATGAAAAACATGCCTAACTCGAAAGTCTTGGGCAATTCCCTGATTTTCTTGCTGAAAGAGGCGATGATAGCCAGCGTGGTGATGGTCAGGATGACTACCAGTTCGTTGATCTTGTGGACAATAAGCAGGGAAAGACCGACGCCAACGCCAAGCATGAGTATGGAGAGCAACAGCCCGAGCATCATTTTTCCGAAGGTCTTGGGCTGGAGCATGCCGTGGTAGTTTTCAAATGTGCTTTCTGAGATATGCTCTGTGTTGACATCCTCTTCAATCGAAGTCTCGTCCTTGAATGGTAAAAATTTGCGGAAAACCTTGTATCCGCCAGCGAGGATGAAGATGATAAAGGGAAGGGTGACAATCTCCTCGAAGGCCAGGGTTATGCTTATGGTGTTGGGGTCGGCGTGGACCATCTCGCCCAAGGCGGCAAAGTTGAGCGTGCCGCCCGTGTAGATGCCCGTCATCATGACAGCCACTTTCTTGAACTCATCAACAGAACCGAAATCATGGTTGCGGAAGATGAAATAGCCGGCCACTAAGGCGACAGTTACCGAAAGAACGCCGCCAACCAA
The DNA here is from genome assembly GCA_017651425.1 of Bacteroidales bacterium. Taxonomy (GTDB): domain Bacteria; phylum Bacteroidota; class Bacteroidia; order Bacteroidales; family WCHB1-69; genus F23-D06. Next base: position 39,883 of record JAGCCZ010000054.1, on the reverse strand, counting down.
TACAGCCAGCGTCTTGGGCAGCGACTTTGTCCACAGCTTGAAATCGGAGTTGAAAAGCATCAGCGGAATGGCCAATGGCACGCAGACGCTCATCAGGTTGCTTTGTATGGAGGAGAAAGTCGCGAAACTCTCTGTCCCTTCCGCAGGGTAGAAATTGAAGGCCGTGTTCAGCAACGCAATGATGATGCCGACAGCGTAGGCCAAAATGACGGTGCCCACTTTCTGGGCCCATTTATAGCGATTGAACAAGAGGATGATCAGGATGGGGAATAAGAAATACCCCGCAAGCATTAAGTAAGAACAAATCATGGGCGTATGTTTTATGACGGTGCAAATATACAATTTTTTGAAAGTGATTTTCATGCGATTTTATTCTTGGCATGGAATTATACAGTGCTCCATGTTTTTTCTGATTTATGTTCTTCTTTCCTTTTTATTTTGGTTGTTTAGATTGTTGGCACAGGTGTTTTATTGAAATTAAAATTGTACCTTTGCGCGCTCGCGAAAATGTGAGTTAGTTATTGTATAAGTATCTGATTAATAAATGATAAAGTTATGAAAAAGAGGATAAGATTCTGTTTGGTTTACCGCGACATGTGGCAATCGTCGGGCAAATATCAGCCCCGCGTGGACCAGTTGAAGGAGATTGCTCCTGTGATTGTGAAGATGGGTTGCTTCGCGCGTGTGGAGACTAACGGCGGAGCCTTTGAGCAGGTGAACCTGCTCTATGGCGAGAACCCCAACACGGCGGTGCGCGAGTGGACGAAACCTTTCCGCGAGGCCCACATACAGACCCAGATGCTGGAACGCGGACTCAACGGACTGCGGATGTACCCTGTGCCCGCTGACGTGCGCCGACTGATGTTCAAGGTCAAGAAGGCGCAGGGGGTGGATGTCGTGCGTTCCTTCTGCGGTCTCAATGATTACCGCAACTTGGAGCTTTCCATCAAATATGCCAACGAGTTCGGCCTGATCCCGCAGGCGGCCCTGAGCATCACATATTCCCCCGTCCATACCATTGAACACTATATGGAAATTGTGGACAAGTATGTGGAATACGGCGCAAAGGAGATCGGCCTGAAGGACATGGCCGGCATCGGACGCCCGGTGATGCTGGGCGAGCTCACCCGCCGTATCAAGGAGAAGTATCCCCATATATTTGTCCAGTACCACGGCCACACCGGTCCAGGCCTCTCAATGGCCTCCGTGCTGGAGGTTTGCAAGAACGGCGCCGACATCATCGATGTGGCGATGGAACCCCTCTCATGGGGTATGGTGCATCCCGATGTCATCTCCGTGCAGGCTATGCTGCGCGATGCCGGCTTCGAGGTACCCGACATCAACATGAGTGCCTATATGGAAGCTCGCTCCTTGACCCAGAAGTTCATTGACGACTTCCTCGGCTATTTCATTGAACCCAAGAACAAGATTTGTACTTCCTTGTTGCTCGGCTGCGGCCTGCCCGGCGGTATGATGGGCTCTATGATGGCTGACCTCAAGGGTCTGAAAGACGCCATAAACCTCTCGTTGCGCAATGCCGGCAAGAAAGAACTTTCCGAAGACGAGCTGCTCGTGAAGTTGTTCGACGAAGTTCAGTATGTGTGGCCGCGCGTCGGCACCCCCGGTCTGGTGACTCCCTTCAGCCAGTATGTGAAAAACATTGCCCTGATGAACATCCTCGCCGAAGCCCAAGGCAAGCCTCGCTACTCCAATATGGACAAAAACATGTGGGATATGATCCTCGGTCGCTGCGGCCGCCTGCCCGGTGAACTCGCTCCGGAAATCGTGGAGCTTGCCAAGTCCAAGGGCTACGAGTTCTTTACCGGCGTGCCCCAGGACAACTATCCCGACGAGCTGCCCAAGTACCGCGAAATGATGAAAGAGCGTGGCTGGGATTGCGGAAAAGACGACGAGGAGCTCTTTGAATTTGCCATGCACGAGCGTCAGTATATTGATTATAAAGAGGGTAGGGCGAAGAAGAATTTCATCGAGGCGCTTGCCAAGGCTAAGATTAAAGTCGAGGACAAGGGCGGCAGCGAGAAAAATCTGCCCGAGGAAATCAAGAAGACGGCCATCGACCGCGTGCTTGCCACGGAACCGAAAGCAAAAATGATCGTGGCTCCCGTGTCCGGACAGGTGATATGGGAACTCTCCGTGGATGAGAAATCAATGGCAAAGCCCATCGGCACCACTCTGAAGGAGGGTGATATTGTATGCTTCGTCGCCGCCTACTACGGCCAGGAGGAGGTCCACTCTCTGTTCAACGGCAAACTTATCGAGGTCATTGCACAGCAGGGCGACAAGGTCAAAAAGGGCGATGTCATCGCCTTCGTGAAATAGTGTAGTTGCCATACCTATTTATATAACTCTATGAAATACAACCGTCCCCTTCTGGAAGGGAAGAATTTCATCATCCAACTTGTCGTACTGGTTATGCTCATACTTGTTGGGGGCATCATTTTCAACGCGCTCGGCCAGTTGGTGGCATACGCGGCATTTCACACGATGGACTTTGAGTCGGCCAGTAATCCTGCCGCCTATCTCCGCCTAACTCAATCATTTGGCTCCATAGGGATGTTTCTCTGCCCAGCCCTCGTGTTCTCTTTTCTTCAAGATGGACGATGGTTGAACTATACTGCTGCGAATCGGAGCCCTCACCATCTGTTGGCCAATACGGTGCTGGTGCTTTCCATTACATTGCTGCCGTTGGTGGCCATTCTGGAGCAATGGAACGCCGCAATGCATCTTCCCGAATGGATGTCGGGCGTGGAGACTTGGATGACGCAGATGGAGGAGCTGATGGGCAAGGTGACGGAGACCCTTGTGAAGGACCATTCCTACGCCACGCTGTGTTTTAACGTCATTGCATTAGCTCTTATCCCTGCCGTTTGCGAAGAGTTCCTTTTCCGGGGGACACTGCAGTCGCTGTTGACCAAACAATGGAACAAACCGCATTTGGCCATTTGGATCACGGCGTTGGTGTTCAGCACAATACATTTGCAGTTCTACGGATTTATCCCACGCCTGCTGCTCGGGGCCTATTTGGGTTATCTGTTCTATTGGAGCCGCTCCCTCTGGTTGCCCATATTGGCTCATTTCTTGCACAATGCACTCTCCATAATCGTTTCATACACGTTAATGGGGCGTGGTATTGACGTTGACAATATGCGCTTCACGGATATGCACGGTTCCACCACATTGGTCATCTCCTGTCTTGTGGTCTCGGCAATGGGCCTCGCCTTTATGTGGCGTACGCAGAAAGAGCTGAAGTGATGCGGTCGAGAGCCTCTTTGACGATGGCTTTGGGCGTTCCGATATTCATCCGCATAAAGCCCTCACCATCGGGTCCGTAGTCAAGACCGCTGTTGAGTCCGACTTTGGCGTCATATAGCATTTTGTCCACCAATTCCTTATGGGAGAGCCCCAACGCGCGGAAATCCATCCAGATGAGGAAGGAGGCTTCCGGACGCATCATCGTTACTTTCGGGAGATGTTTTTGGAGATATTGTTCCGTGAAATCAATGTTTGCTTGCAGATAGTCCAACAGTTGCAGCCGCCACTCCTCGCCGTGACGGAAGGCTGCCTCGGCGGCGGTGTATGCGAAAATGTTGCCCAAGGAGAGTTCGTTGGCGTCCAGGAAGCCGAAGAACTGTTTCTTGATCTCCGGGTCGGGAACGTAACCTACAGAGGAGGCTAATCCTGCCATGTTGAAGGTCTTGCTCGGGGCAATGAAGGTGATGGAGTTGTGGAATGCCTCGCCACTGACTGTGGAGAACGAGGTGTGCCGGCGAGGCGCGAAGGTCATGTCGGCATGGATCTCGTCAGCGATGACCAAGACGTGCTGGCGGTGGCAGATCTCGGCGAAACGGCGCAGCTCCTCGAGTGACCAGACCCTGCCGCCGGGATTGTGCGGGTTGGCGAGGATGAATACTTTGCACCCCTTGGCTTTCTCCTCAAAGTCCTCGAAGTCAACGGTGAACCGGCCGTCCACAATGTGCAGCGGGCTGCTTACAAAAACGCGACCGCTGCGGTGGGGCACGTTGAGGAACGGGGGATAGACCGGCGTGGTGACCAGCACCTTGTCGCCGGGCTGGGTGAAGGCCTGCAGCACGAAGGCGATGCCCTGCACGATGCCGGGGATGAAATGGAGGTTCTTCCATTGCGTGGTGATGCCGTAATGCGTCTGCAGCCAGTTGATGACGGCGCAGATGTAGGTGTCGGAGGAAAAAGTGTAGCCCAGCACCTCGTGTTCGCAGCGTTTACGGATGGCATCGAGGATGAAGTCGGGTGTCTTGAAGTCCATATCGGCCACCCACATCGGCAGGAGGTCGTCGGTGCCGAAGAACTGCTTGAGCATATCGTGTTTTACACAGTGGGTGCCGCGGCGGGGAACGATTTCGTCGAAATTATACACAGACATAGTTTCAGAATAATATCGTAATAATGTGCAAAAATATGAAAAAAAACGGGATGCTTGTTTTCTATTCAGAAAGAAAAATAGTATCTTTGCGGTTTTTAAAAATAATAAGATATGCAGACTAAAATCGCCATCATAGGTTATGGCAACATAGGAAAGGCCGTGGAACAGGCCGTCTTGGCCGCTGACGACATGCAGTTGGCAGGCATTTACCACCACAATGACAACTTGGATGCGCTTGATGCCGACGTGGCCGCGCTTTGCACGCCCACCCGCGAGGTGCCGGCGTTCGCCGAGAAGCTGCTGCGCAAGGGCATCTCCACCGTGGATAGCTTTGACATTCACGGGCAGATCTTCGACCTGCGCAAGCGCCTCACCCCTGTCGCTAAGGAGCATCAGGCGGTCAGCGTCATCGCTGCCGGCTGGGACCCGGGCTCCGACTCGGTGGTGCGCGCCCTGCTGCTCGCGCTGGCTCCCAAAGGCATCACCTACACCAACTTCGGCCCTGGCCGCAGTATGGGACACACGGTCGCCGCCAAGGCTATCCCTGGCGTGAAGGACGCACTCTCGATGACCATCCCGCTTGGCACGGGCATCCATCGCCGTATGGTCTATGTGGAGCTGGAGGCAGGTGCCGACTTCGCCACGGTGGAGAAGCTGCTGCTGCAAGATGACTATTTTGCCCACGACGAGACGCATGTTATTCCCGTGCCCTCCATCGACGCGCTCAACAATGTGGCCCACGGTGTGCATTTGACACGCTCCGGGGTGAGCGGCGACACCCACAACCAGTGCTTCGAGTTCGACATGGAGATCAACAACCCCGCTCTCACGGGCCAGGTGCTCGTTTCGTGTGCCCGTGCCGCCATGCGGATGAAGGCGGAACAACGCTACGGCACTTTCACAATGATCGAGATCCCGCCGATTTACCTGCTCCCCGGCGATGAGGAACAGTTGATCCGCAGCCTCGTGTAAAAATCTTTTTACAATATGAATATTACAGAAGAAGAACTCCAACGAATCGTGGCATTGGCCGTACGGAAAGCCTTGGAGGAGATTAAAGGCGTTCATGGCCAGGAAGAAGGTGTGTCTGAACCCCCTGTCCAATACGGGGGAAGTAGTGTGCAGCCGTTTAGCGACGAGGAGTTGGAGGAGGCCATGCGTCTGATGGCCTCGAACAGGGGCAAGGATGGGGAGCCGAAAGTGGGTATCTTTTGGTTTGATCCCAACAAGAACGATCTTTTTGGCGTGCGTTCCCACAGGGTGTCCGACTATGTGAAACCCAATGCGCGCTCGGAGTTCGGATGCGTCTCATGTTCGGAGATGCACGAGGATGTGTGGAAGAAGGAATACCACAAGCAGAAATACAAAAATGGAGGTGTGGGCCCCTATACCGGTGCATACGAGATGGTGCCCAGAGGACGTATTTTCTATGACCCGAGAAGTGATGAATTCACTATCGCGGTTGGCTCGTGGATAGAGCAATATCCGCAAGCGATACCCCTTGTTGAAGAAGAATTCAATTTGAAAGACACGAAGCATTCTGTCAAGACTGCTTGGCACTGGGATATCGGACAAAAATGGATATAAGCAAAAAAAGCCCTCGGATTTTCCGGGGGCTTTCTTTATGAGTGGATTGAAGATTATTCGAAGGAGAGAATGGCCTCTTTGATCTTGGAGATGGCATCTCTGAGTTCCTCTTCGCTGATGACCAATGGGGGAGCGAAGCGGATGATGTGCTGGTGGGTCGGTTTGGCGAGCACACCGAGTTCTTTCATCTTCACGCACACATCCCAGGCTTCCTTGCCGTTGGTGGGTTGGATGATGACGGCGTTGAGGAGACCCTTGCCGCGGATTTGTTTGATGAGCGGGCTGTTGACCTTGTTCATCTCATCGCGGAAGATCTTGCCGAGGTATTCAGCGCGTTCGGCGAGTTTTTCCTCTTTCACCACTTCAAGGGCTGCGATGCCGACACGGCAGGCGATGGGGTTGCCGCCGAAGGTGGAGCCGTGTTCACCGGGCTTGATGTTCAGCATGATGTCGTCGTCGGCCAGGACTGCGGAGACAGGCATGGTGCCGCCGGAGAGGGCCTTGCCGAGGATGAGGATGTCAGGACGCACGCCTTCGTGGTCACAAGCCAGCATCTTGCCGGTACGGGCGATACCGGTTTGCACCTCATCGGCCATGAAGAGCACGTTGTGTGCCTTGCAGAGGTCATAGCATTTTTTGAGGTATCCATCATCGGGAACATAAACACCAGCCTCGCCTTGGATCGGTTCCACGAGGAAACCGCACACCATGGGATCTTCGAGGGCCTTGGCCAAAGCATCGACATCGTTGTACGGGATCTTGATGAATCCAGGGGTGAACGGGCCGAATCCTGCGTAGGCATCGGGATCGATGGAGAGGGAAATGATGGTGATGGTACGGCCATGGAAGTTGCCTTCGCAGACGATGATCTTGGCCTGGTTCTCAGGGATGCCTTTCTTGTCGTAACCCCAACGGCGGGCCAGCTTCAAGGCGGTCTCGTCAGCTTCGGCGCCAGAGTTCATCGGGAGAACTTTGTCATATCCAAAGGTTTCGGTAACGTATTTCTCATACGGTCCAAGGCAGTCGTTGTAGAAAGCGCGGGAGGTCAGGCAAACCTTTTGGCACTGGTCCATCATGGCTGCAATGATCTTCGGGTGGCAGTGACCCTGGTTGACAGCGGAGTAGGCGGAGAGGAAATCATAGTATTTCTTGCCTTCCACGTCCCAAACGAACGGGCCTTGACCGCGGGCGATGACCACGTCCAACGGATGATAGTTGTGAGCGCCATAACGGGCTTCCATGTCAATGGCTTGCTGACTTGATGTAATTTTTTCAACCATAATAATGTATTTTAGTGAGATTTATATTTTACCAAAAGAGGGTGCAAACATACATAAAAAATTTGGATTATCACTTGTAAACTTATTCCCATTTATCAACACTCGTGTGTACGATTTTATTCGTTTACATAGCCAAAACGTCTGTCTAACGTGTCCAGGATGAGCGGAACATACTGCAATATCCGCTCTTTTTCCTCTTCGTAGTCGCTGCCATCAAAATAATCGGGCGCGTCGATAGGCCATAGTGCCGTGTTTTCCGCGATGCCTGAGCGGATGTAGGCGTCGTTTTCCGTCATCATCCTTGCAATGTTTTCTTCGCTGAAAATGTTGTTGCGACGCAACATTTTCCATCGTTCAGATAAGGCTTTCTTGTATGAGGGTGATTTCAGCAATCTGTCAAACAAGATGTTCCGATGCTCGTCTGCCATGCGTTCAAGCATGTTGGGCTCGTTGTCACCGTCTCGGCCAAAACTGTGGTCATAGTCCCAAATGGCAATGCGATATGGAGAGGAGCTGTCCACCTTGTAGAGATAGAAGTTTTTCAACAAACCATCGCTGTTGTTCGTGAAGAGCAACAACAGATGCCAATCCGCGATGTTCCTCAGGTCGAACAGGGTGCCGACTTTGTTAGTGAACTCTTCATCGGAGGCGTGCAGCAGGAACGACCGTAGCTCATCCATGACCACATTCCTGTCTTGCTGGTCAAAATCAGGGTATTTTTGCTCGTGGTAGTTCTGCGCACCCTCTGACCGGGAGGGCAACTCTGTGTCATTGTAAAAAACCTTGGGTTCTTTGAAAATCAATGCGCCGGTGTCTGCCTCGTTTAAACGAAGCACTTTTTTGTTCAAGCGTTGCATCACCACGTACAATCCCTTGGGAACCATGTTTTCCTGCACCATGGCATAGCCGCACAGGGGGGCATTGTTGTGGCTGCCCATCTGCAGGAAGAGGTCAAAACATATTTTGTGTCGCATGAAGGTTTTGTCGATGTAGCTGGCATTCAAGATCCAGCTGCGATTTGCCGGCAGGTTGCAGAGGGAATGGGGATCGACAAACTTCAGGGAGTAGGAGTGCTTGCCGTATTTTGAGGAGACCCCGCCCCTGAACTTGGTCTTGCCCGGCCATGTGGAAGAGTCAGCCGCCGTGGCATATCCTGCCAGGCAGGGGATGCTCTGCTCCCATTCAATGGCATCTTCTGTCATGATGTTGATGACGGGCAGCCTCTTCACCTCGTCTGTCTTGCATCCGTTCAAAAGCAATAGGCAAACGATGTAACATGTGAATAGGGCAGGGTAGTTCCTGTTTTTAAAATGAGAAAACATAACTTGCACAAATATTTCCTATAAATCCTGTCACTTTCGTGTATGATTTCAGCTTGGTTCCATCCGAGTTGGCGTCAATGATCTTGTCGCGTGTATAATCGGCGAGAAAGGCGAAGTCCAGGCTGTGTTTTTTGTTGATCTTGACATCCATGCCCAGGCAGCTGCGCACGCGGTTGACATAGCAGTTGTTATAGCCTGTCAGGAACCAGCCCGGGTCGCTCGTCACGGCACCGCTCTCCGTCATATAGTCTGTGCCGTCGAAATAGGCGGATACCGCAGGCGCGTTGAAAACGTTGCGAACTTCCACGTAAACGTAAGGTTCGACAATCCGTGCACCCTTGTACTTGAGCATGAGACGGCTCTTGAGCCCCAATAGGTTCCGTGGGCTTTGGAAAAGATTTATGTCGCCCATGCGGTATGTCCACTGGAAACGTTCCTTGAGCGAGAGATTCCAATTGCCCATCTTCAGAGTGCCTGTGATGTCGGCCATTAGTCGATGGCGCATATTCTTGAAGGTGGAGTTAGATGGACTATAGGGTGCGATGAATGCATAACCCAAGCCTAATTTGATGTTGTTATGCACCTTGTATTGAATGCCCAGCGTGGTCTGCAGGCGGTCAAAACCACGGAAATTGTTGTCGAAACGGGCCTCTTCTTCAAGGGTGATGTGCAATCCCTTGACGATTTTCTTGTCCAAGCCCAAGGATATGCGGGCGCCAAATTCAGGGGCGTCCTTGACATTCGTCTGTGCCCGCAAGGATGTGGAGAATAATAGGGATAGGCCGATAAAAACGGTGAGAGGCCAAAATTTTGCTGATTGTATCTCCATGATGCTATAATTCGAATTGATGTAAGGTTTATGTCAGTGTCCGCCGGGGCCTTGGCCGCCGCCCGTATAGGACGAGAGGGAAACAGATGATCCGCCGCTCACGGAGCCTTCCTGTATCAACATGCCATCAAAATAGGAGACGCCCCCTGACACGCTCACACCCGATAACAAGGTCGGGGTGGAGGCGTCGGAGACGACAAGCGGCGTGCCACCGCTGGCAGGTGTCTTGAAAGCGTAAGTGTTTGATCCGACAGTCATGGCATACATGGTGTTTGGCGACCAGCTGGAAGACGAATAGCAACTTTGTGTCAAGGAGGCCCCTCTTTCAAGACCGCCGATAGCGATGACGGTACCGCCCTGCAGGTAGAGTTTCTTGCCCTCCTCGGAGTTGGCATCAATGGCCACTTCGGGTGAGCGGGCACTTATGGCATATATCACGCCCCCTTGGATGTGGAAATTGCCATTGGCATCGAGCGCATCGTTGTTGGTTGATCGCCCGTAAACGTAGCCGCCTGTGATCGTGAAGTCGCCAGACGAATTGATGGCGTCATCGTAGGAACAGCTATATACGATGCCGTCGCTGATGGTGATGGCCCCCTTGGACTCGATGCCCTCACTTGATGCGCAGTTGACTGTCACCGAACTGCCTGCAAAGGCAATGTCTCCATCCACTTTGATGCCTTTGGCGGAAATGTCGCCGGTCGTGTAGTCGGAACCCGTGGCCGTGATGCTGACTTCACCACCATAAAAGTAACCCTTGCCATCACAGTTGATGCCCTTGCCGCCGGCGCCGGAATTGGTGATGGCCAGTTTGCCGCCATTCATGGTGAAGGAGACGTCGGCTTTCACGCCCGAGGTGCCGGAGTAATCCATTGTCTCACTGTCGTATGCCGCACTGCCGGTAACCGTGACTGTCGTGGAGCCCCCGTCGATACGCACATAATTGTCTGAGCTGAGACCGTTTTTCATGGCCGCCGACACCGACACGTCGAGGGTGCCGTTTGAGATGAAAAGATAGTCTTTGCCGCGCATACCGTGCCCGGCGGACGAGCTGACATGCAGGGTCGGATTCGACATCACAAGAACGGAGGCGTCTGAGGTGATGCCCGCCTTGCCCGTGGCGGTCACGGTCAAGGCGCCGCCGCCGCAAAGGATGAGCTGCCCCTCGGCAAAGAGGGATGCCTTCTCGTCCTCACTCGTCGGGGTGTCTGTGTACAGGGTGCCGTCTGCCAGCATATTGCTGCCTTTGACGACAATATAGGTGACTTCGCCATCCGTCGGTGAGGAGAGCGGCCCCTGCAAGTTAATGGCGGCGCCGTTGCGGTTGGTGATGCTCACGGAGTTGAGCTCCACTGCCTGCATTTGGGCACTGTAAATCTTGAAGAAACCATCGGTAGTGGTGCCGGACAAGGCATATTTCACTTTCTCATCGCCCGAGTAAGCAATGGTGACGTCATTGCCATTGATGGTCACGGTGAAATCGGCGGTGGTATTCTCAACGGTAGCACTGCCACTCGTGGAGAATATCACAGATACGGTACGGGTGAACTGTGTGTCGTCAATGTAACTTTCGAACACAGTGGTGTCTGTCTCACTGACGGGATCCACGAATATGATGTTGTCGTGGCCACAACTGGTGGCAAACAACAAAAGTCCGATGACTACCGACAAAACAAGCGGGATTTTATTCGCAAACATGAAATACTACGTTTATATATAGCCTTGTTTTTAAGAAGGGCAAAAATACAAAAAAAACGCAACGATACATTTCGCTGAAAATCAAATGGAAACAAATCTCAGTGAGGGCTTCGGGAAAGCCAGGAAAGAGTCACTTCATATCCACCCAGACAACTGTGCTGTCTAAGTCTGCGTCAACGGACCATGGATTTTTGACCACGGCAATCGTTTTGCCAGCCTCTTGCAGCTCGTGAAACACTGACATGGGCGGCAACTCAGTGTAACACTGTCGATTGCTATAGAACATGGCTGAAATGCAGCTGGTGTAGTCTTCTTTTGACAAGGAGGGACTTTTGACACAGAACACCATGCAATTCTCGGGCAATTCCTTCTCCCAACGTTTGTAATATTCCACATTATCTTTGAGGAGTTGGAAATATATAGGAAAGGACTCCTTGTAAAAATTGCGGTAATTGGTGCTATATAGACAAAAGGCGACGCAGAGCACGGCGGTCAGTAGTGTACGAAAGGTCTTGTGACGCATCTTTTGCAGGAGAGAGCGATCCAAGGCGGAGAGTACGCACCCGATGGCCATGAATCCGATGAAACAGAGCACAAAAGTGAACGACGGCATCTTGGTGGTCGCCAGGCTGAAAAACAGAAACACGAACAGCAGGACGGAAACCAGTGTCAGCCAGTGACTGCGGGTGCGGGCCGCGCGTATGGATATCACCAGCCCGATTGCCAGCACCACATAGCATAAAATGGTGTGGAAATCCCAGAGGAAACGGATGTTATAGATGACGGGGCCGCGCCCGAAGTACTGCATGGGCAGCACCATAAGGTAAAAGGTGGCTTTACCGGTATGGTCTTCGACTGCCTTGCCGAGATGCTGGAAATTGTAGAAGAGTTCTTGCCGTGCAAGGTCTGGGAATCGATGGAGGCAATATACTTGCCATGGTACGGCAATCAGCAGGGTAACGCACAGGGCGGCGAACAGATGTCCCCATTTCCACTGGCGCAGGCGGAAGCCGTACTCGAACAGCAGATAGCAGCCCCACACCAAATAAAGGAGCAATCCCACCAGCCACTTCGTGAGGACGGCACAACCGGCGAGGCCGCCCGCCAGCAAGGCCCACCCCAACTGCTTGCGCCCCCGATGCACATATTCCATAAAAGCCCAAACAGATGCAGAAACGTAAAACAGGAAGCACACGTCATTGTGGTCAGTGCTCATCATGCCGGAAGTCAGCTGCACCAAATACCAGGATGCCGCCACTGCCAACCCCGTGAAATAGGCGATGTCGCGACGGTTTGTGAGCAGATGCGCCATACGGTAGAATAGGGGAATGAGCAACGTGCTCATCACGACAGATGGAAGCCGCAAGGACAGCAATGAAACACCAAAGATTTTAAACGAAAGTGCAATCTGCCAAAGGAACAGGGGCTGCTTGTGCAACCAGATGTAACTGCCGCACCAATTGCTGTAGTCGTGGCCAGGTACAACAGGTTCATTGTACATCATCGGCAAGAAGGGGTGCTCCATGCAATTTTTGGCAACCAGCGCATGATACTGTTCATCCCAAAGGTTCAAGTAGGGGAAGAGTTGGGCGGCCATGAAGTAAAGAAAGAATCCCCCTACGGTCAAAAATAATAAAGACCATCTTTCCCAACGTTCTCTGCAACAAGCTGAGGCAAATATGAACAGAAGGGAAAGGGAAAAGAGTAGGGTGTTAGTGGTCGTTAGCGTCAAGACGAATTAATTTGGGATGCAAAAATACAAAAAATATATGTCGCTGAGAATTGGATTTTGGAAAGAGAATCGTATCTCCAATTGAAAAAATCGATTCTCCAAAAAAGATAAAAAGCTGGAGTTATAGTAAGACAATAAATAATAGTTGACCCAAAGAGAATAACAATGTGGATTCCATATGTCAACACCCATACCAATATTTATACAAATGTAAAGAACACACCATGCGTATTGTTACAAATATAACAACGTTGGCAAAATAAATACTTTTGCAAAAAGAGGCACCAAACAAATGTAAAGACAACACATAGGATAATCAAGGTAGATTCACGAATCGATTCTTATTTTCGCAATTTTTACGTCTGATTTCAAACCACTCCGTTGAATCATTTTGTACATTTATTTATATACTTGATTTCCAATATAAATATGATTGATGCTTAATGTATTAGATGTGATAAATATTTATTTTTACTAACAGTTGTTAAAACTTGTTTGATAATAAAATCAAATACTTGTATTTTAGTTTATTATATTGTTTTTCTAATGTAAAGATATTGAATTTTATCAACATTTTTCAATAAGGCGATTTTAGGGTTCTGATTGTTTTAACTTTGTAACAAAATATCGGATAATCCGTATGTAAATTCATCGAAATTAAATTTGTTGTACAATTGTAATAGACACTACTTTTGATATGGTTGACCGAATTAAACAAGTTTTAGAGTATTCACAAATGTCAACTTCTGCGTTTGCAGATAAAATTGACATCAGCCGATCCAGTTTGACACACATCTTTACCGGACGTAACCAGCCGAGCTTGGATGTGGCCAAGAAGATACTTTTGGCTTTTCCTGAAATTTCAACCGAGTGGTTGATCATGGGGATGGGAAATATGTTGCAGAGTGTCCAGCCACAACCATCGAAGCCTGCCGCCCAAGCGACGTCAGAAGTTTCACCGAATACTCTTGAGCAGGCTCAGTTTGACCTGTTTGCAGAGGTTTCTGAGCAGTCTGCACATGAGGAAATTTCTTCTCCCTTGGATGCTGATTCGGTGAAAGATGTTGGTTCAGAGGAGGTTAATGCATCATTGTCTTCTGTTGTGGAACCGGAAGTGGTACAAAAATCGCAAACGCGTGCCAAGGCCAGGACTTCAGAAGCCAATATTTCGGTCCGGGAATCGAAACGTGACCGAAATTTCAATTCTCGGGGCGATAAGAAAATTGTTCAAATCGTCTTCTTCTACGAAGACAAGAGTTTTGAGATTTATACTCCTTCACGCTAAAAATGAAAACGGGATGACAAGATTGCCATCCCGTTTTGGTTGTATTTTGCTGATACGCCATTTTGCGGCGTATGCACATTAGTATTTATAGAATCCTTCGCCAGTCTTGCGGCCAAGCAGTCCGGCGCGCACCATTTTGCGGAGCAGCGGATGCGGACGGTACTTCGGGTCGCCGAATTCCTTGTAGAGCACCTCCATGATGGCCAGATTCACATCGTTGCCGATAAGGTCGGCCAAGGCGAGCGGGCCCATGGGATGGTTAGCGCCCAGCATCATGCACTTGTCGATGTCCTCGGCGGATGCGATACCGTCGGCCAAAATGCCGACAGCTTCGTTGATCATCGGGATGAGGATGCGGTTGACGACAAATCCGGGAGCCTCGTTGACGGGCACCGGTGTCTTGCCGATTTGGGTGGTGAGGTCGATGATGGTCTGGCTCACCTCTTCGGAGGTCAGCTGGCCCTTGATGACTTCCACCAGTGCCATGCGGTCGGCGGGATTGAAGAAGTGGCAGCCGATGAACTGTGCGGGACGGCTCGTGCAAGCTGCTATTTCCGTGATGGAAAGCGACGAGGAGTTGGTGGCGAAGATGGTCTCCGGCTTGCAAATCTTGTCGAGTTCCATGAACACGTCCTTTTTGAGCTGCATGTCCTCCACGGCGGCCTCGATGACGAGGTCGGCATCGGCGAACGTGGCATAGTCGGTCGTGGTGGTGATGTTCTTCAAGATGGCATCCATGGCCTCTTGCGTGATTTTGCCTTTTTCTACGAGTTTACCGTAGGATTTGGAGATAGACCCCATGGCCTTGTCCAAGCTGGCCTGGGTTCTGCTTTTCATGACTACCGGCATCTTGGCGGCGAAAGCCTTGACGATGCCCTTTGCCATGGTTCCTGTGCCTATAACACAAATTTTCATAACAATAGGGTTTATAAAAGGGTTAGACAATGATTATTCGTTGGTGAAGTGGGCCTCCGTTTTGGTCAGGAAGGCGGTCATGCCGGCTTTTTGGTCCTTGGTGGCAAAGCACTTGCCGAACATTTCGTTTTCGTAGGCGATAGCCGGGTCGGCGGCAAGGTCGTACTCCTCATTGATGCACTGCTTGGCGTAGCGGACGGCGATGGGGGCGTTTTTGACGATGCGTGCGGCAAGTGTCCTCGCCTCGTCCATGAGCTGCTCGGGCTCGTAAACGGAGTTTACCAGCCCGATGCGCAGAGCCTCGTCAGCCTTGATGGCGCGGCCGGTGTATATCAGCTCCTTGGCGGCGCCCATGCCGACGATCTTGGCCAGACGGTAGGTGCCTGAGAAGCCCGGGATGATGCCCAAGCCCACCTCGGGTTGGCCGAACTTGGCTCTGTTGGAGGCGATGCGGATGTCGCAGGATAAAGCCAACTCGCAGCCGCCACCGAGAGCGAAGCCGTTCACGGCGGCAATCACGGGGATGGGCAGCGTCTCGATCTTGCGGAACACCTGTGCGCCCAACTTGCCAAAGGCCACGCCTTCGGGCTCCGTCAGGTTCTGCATCTCGGAGATGTCGGCGCCTGCCACAAACGACTTCTCGCCGTCACCTGTGATGATGAGGACACGGATGGAGGGGTCAATGTGGTCGAGAAAATCGCCCAGCTCCTTCAAAATGGTGGAGTTGAGAGCATTAAGAGATTTCGGAGCCGAGATGGCCAGCGTGCAGATATTATCGCTTGTGCTGATTTTCAAAAAATTGTATTCCATAAGTTTTCAGTTTCAAAAAGAGCTTGCAAAGATAAAAAAAATATGCGAAGGCTGTTGCCGTCAACCGATGTATTTCTCGTAAGCCATTCGTTTGCCATCGCGCACTTGCACAATGCCGCAAAGAGTGAATCCGCAGCCCCGTATCAGGTTGCGCATGTAGTGGTTGCCATGGTGGGTGTCGATACGGAAATATGCCACATGCCGCCGCACAGCCCGCCGTTCAACGTCCCTCATGACATACTTGGCCACGCCGCGCCGTGTGTGGCCGTCGCGCACCGCAATGCGATGCACCACCACGTAGGGACTGTCCGACAGCCAACGCCCGTCTATGTGCGCGTAGGTGGGCTCTTCGCGGAAGATGACGGCGGCATACGCTATGATGGCGTCGCCCTCCACGACAACGATTCCCTCTTTGTGCGCGATGTCCGCACGGATGGCCTCCTCATTGGGGTAGCCGTCCTGCCACTGGCTGATGCCCAGCAGGCGGATGCGCTCCTTGGCGTGGCCGATGATGGTCAGAATGTCGGGAATGTCCTCTATTCTTGCTTGCCGTGTATGCATGGATGTTATTTTTTGAAGATGAAATAGACGGCCAAAATGAGGAAAATGAAGCCGATCAAGTGATTCAGACGCATGGGCTCCGACTTGAACAACACTAATGTGAAGATGGTGAAGATCGTCAAGGTGACGGCTTCCTGGATGACTTTCAGCTGCCACAGACTGAAGGGACCGCCATTCTCGACGAATCCCATCCGGTTGGCGGGAATCATGAAACTGTATTCAACGCCTGCCACCAGCCAGCTCAAAAGTATAATGAGGGGCAACGACAACTTGGAAAACCACGGGTAACTCTGCAATTTAAGGTTCCCATACCATGCAAATGTCATGAACACGTTGGAACACAAAAGCAATAAAACGCAATATAATCCTCTCATTGTAAAGTATTTGTAATATCAGGTCAATGCTTTATTTTCTTGACAAAAAGTTGGGAGTTCTCGAATTTCTCCACAACAATGGGATCTCCTTTTTCAATAAGGCCGTGCTCCGAGGTGGCCTCGATGATCTCGCCGGCGATGTTGACCTTGCCGGCGGGGCGCATGAATGTGGCGGCCACACCTGTTTTGCCCACATAGTTTTGCATCGTCATATCTTGTGCCACGAAGCCCTTGTCGGCATCCATACGGGTGTTGAGGGCCATGGTGCCAAATGGTGTCTGCGCAGTGATGAGCTTCTTGCCTAACCAGATAGCGAGGAAGAAGCCGGCGGTGGTCGCGATGACCACGATGGCCGTGCTTTTGCCCACTTGGGTGACCGCGTCCAAATTGGGGTTGAAATTGAACTTGAAGCCGATATTGAAGACCATGGTGAGGATGAAGGCTGTCAACACCAAAACGATGCCGGAGATGCCCGCCACCCCGAAACCGGGAATGACGAATATTTCCAACATAATCAGGATTACGCCGATAATGAAGATCAGGATCTCCCAGTGGGCAGCCAGTCCCTCCAAGTAATGGGGCGCGAAAAAGAGCAGTGCGGCCAGGATGGCGAGAGCCAACGGGAATCCGATGCCGGGCGACTGGAGCTCGAAGTAGAGCCCGCCCACGATGAACATGATGAGCAGGCCGCTGACAGCGGGGTTGATCAGGAAATTGATCACTTTGTCAATCCAGGAGAGTTCCTGCTCCACCAACTCGTAATGTTCGATGCCGGCAGCGCGCAGGGCCTCTTCGCGGCTCTCGACCTCGCCCTCGCAGTAGCCGTTCCGGACAGCCTCCTCCGGCGTGAACGTGAGCACTTTGCCTTTTTCACTGACTCCTTTGACCTCCACGTCCGGATCGACCATGGCCTGCGCTATGTCGGGGTCGCGACCGTTTGTCTCAGCCGTGGAGCGCATCAGGGAGCGCATGTACGACTGGTACTTGTCGGGCATGATTTCACCGTTCTGGTTCACCACGGAGGCCGCGCCCAAAGAGGCGCCCGGCGCCATGTAAATGCTGTCGCACGCGATGGAAATCAATGCACCCGCCGAGGCCGCGTTGTTGTTGACAAACACCAACGTCCGCATCGGGGCGTTCAGCAGCGCGGTCCTGATTTTGTCCGCAGCCTCCAACTCGCCGCCGAAAGTGTTGAGTTCTAAAAACAGACAGTCCGCGTTGGCCTCCTTTGCCGCCTCGACTGCCTTTTCCGTGTTCCGCTGGGCTGGCTTCGCAATATTGTCATCGATTTTGTAATAGAAAACCTTGACATTGTTCTGCGAGAACAACATCATGGGGATCCACAGTACAAACGTGCATATTAATGTTCGAAAAGTTTTCATGTTCTTGTCTGTTCTTTAAATGAGTTCAATTCTTTAAATGAGTTCAATATTGAATGGTATGGGTAATTCCAGGTTTTTCAATAGGAGTTCAGGATTGACATTGGTCGTGAAATTGTGGAAGTCGGAATAAAAGACACCGCCTTTTTCCACAATACGAAGCGAGAAGGGCACCTTCCCCTTGTATTTCTTGAGCTGATCATTCAGTTGTATGGCAATTTCGGGGTAGATATCGGCGAGGCCGACCACGATACGCACCTCGTGGCACAGTTTTTCGTAGGCATCTTCCAGCCAGATGATCTCAATAGGTTCGACATCGACGCGAACGGTTTCTTCCTTGGTCTCTGCATTCCACCACGACTTGGTTTTGAGGCGGGCCCTGACGAACACTCGCTTGCCGTTTTCAAACAGGTGCTTGAATTTGGCGTATTCCTCGCCAAACAGATTCCATTTCCACGATCCCTCGTAATCTTCCAGATTGATGACCCCGAATTCGTTCCCCTTCTTGGTGAGGCGAGTGACAGCCTCCGTCACGACGGCCACGAAGGAGAAGGCTTTCCCCGACACGAATTTGCTCTTCATGTAGTCGAGGTCGGAGACTTGCGACAAGTTGACGGTCGCGAAGTTTTGGATGATGGGCTTGAACTCGTCCAAAGGATGTCCTGAAATATAGAAGCCGGCGACCTCTTTTTCATACTTGATCTGCTCATAGCTGCCCCACGGTTCGCATGCCGGGAAGTCGATGTGTTCGTTTTCCTGCACGCTCTCGTCCATGTCGAAGATGGAGAATTGGGAGGCGTCGCTGTGCGTGCGAGTGGTGTAGGTGATGAGTTTGTCCAGGAATGTGGGGCCGCCTTCCTTCTCTGTGTGGAAAAATTGTGCGCGGTGGATGTCCTTGAAGCTGTCGAAGGCTCCTCCCTTGGCGAGGGTCTCGATGCAGCGCTTGTTGCAGCTGCGCAGATCCACGCGGTCGAGGAAGTTGAAGATGTCCTTGTAGGGCCCGTGGGCGCGGCGCTCCTCCACGATGCTGTTGGCGGCGCTGCTGCCCACACCTTTCAATGCGGCCAAGCCGAAACGGATATTGCCCGCTTGGTTGACGGTGAAGGTCTGGTCGGACTCGTTGATGTCGGGAGCCAGCACATGGATGTTCTTCTTGAGGGCGTCCTCAATGAAGGTGCTGATGGTCTCGATGTCGCTGATGCTGTTGGTAAGGTTGGCCGCCATGAACTCGGCACGGTAATGCGCCTTGAGATAGGCGGTTTGGTACGCTACCCATGAGTAGCAAGTGGCATGCGACTTGTTGAAAGCGTATGAGGCGAATTTCACCCAATCGCCCCAGATCTTTTCCAGCACCTTGGGGTCGTGTCCGTTGGAGGTCCCCTGTTCGATAAATTTCGGCTTGAGCTGTTCCAACTTGTCACGCTGTTTCTTGCCCATGGCCTTGCGCAACGTGTCGGACTCGCCGCGGGTGAAATTGGCCAACAGGCGCGACAGAAGCATCACCTGCTCCTGATAGACCGTGATGCCATACGTGTCATGGAGATATTTCTCCATGATGGGGATGTCGTACTGAATTGCTTCCGCGCCCTGCTTGCGGCGGATGAACTGCGGGATGTAGTCCATGGGGCCGGGACGATATAGGGCATTCATGGCAATAAGGTCCTCAAACTTGCTGGGCTTTAGCTCTTTGAGGTATTTCTGCATACCTGCCGATTCAAATTGGAATGTGGCCACGGTATCGCCTTCACAGAAGAGCTGGTAGGTCTCCGGATCATCAAGCGGAATATTGTCAATATCCACGTCGATGCCCTTCGATTTCTTGATATTGGAAAGGGTCTCCTTGATGATGGTGAGCGTTTTGAGTCCCAAGAAGTCCATTTTGATCAACCCGATGTCCTCCACGACAGATCCTTCGTATTGGGTGACGAGGATATCCTGCTTGGACTCCTTGTCTTCGACGGTCGCGAGCGGGGCGAACTTGGTGAGGTCGTCGGCGCCGATAATGACACCGCAGGCATGGATGCCGATTTGCCGGACGGTGCCCTCGAGCTGGGAGGCGTAGGCGAGGACCTCCTTGACCGCCTCGCCGCCGTTGTTGTACTCGTTTGCCAGTTCGGGGACCATCTTGAGGCAGTTCTTGATGGTGACCTTTGGAGCCTTGCCCGTTCTGGGGTCGTCTGGAAGGCGCGCGGGGATGAGTTTTGCGAGCTGGTTGGACAATTGAAGGGGCAGGTTTTGCACACGCGCCACATCCTTGATGCTCGACTTGGCGGCCATGGTGCCGTAGGTGATGATGTGCGCGACACGCTCCTTACCGTATTTTTGCGTGATCCAGTCGAGGATCTTGTAGCGCCCGTCGTCATCGAAGTCCACATCAATATCGGGGAGGGAAATGCGGTCGGGGTTAAGGAAACGCTCGAACAGGAGGTCGTATTTGAGAGGGTCAACGTCGGTGATCTTGAGGCAATAGGCGACCACGGAGCCGGCGGCGGAGCCACGGCCCGGACCCACAGAGACGCCCATGTTGCGGGCGGCAGCGATAAAGTCCTGCACAATCAGGAAGTAGCCGGGAAAACCCATGTTGCGCATCACGTCCAACTCGAAGTCGATGCGTTCCTGGATCTCATCGGACAAGGGATCGCCATACCGCTTGTGGGCACCTTCCATGGTCAGCTTACGCAAATAGTCGGACTCTAATTTGATACGATAGACACGATCATAGCCACCCAACCGTTGGATACGCCCCTGGCCCTCCTTGTCGGCTTCGAACTCTTTCTCCAAATCTTCGTGCGAAAATTGTTCTTTATAGCTCTCCACCGTGCCGAATTCCTGCGGGATGTCGAATACCGGCATGATAGGGGGGTGCTTCAGCTTGAATGTCTCCACCTTGTCCACAATCTCCTGCGTGTTGGCGAGAACTTCAGGGATGTCAGCAAATATGGCGGCCATCTCATCAGGGGTTTTGAGCCATTCCTGCTTGGTATAGTGCAGACGATCGGTGTCAGTATATAATTTTCCGGTGGAGAGGCAGATCAGCCTGTCATGGGCTTCGGCGTCCTCCTCGTTCACAAAGTGGGCATCGTTGGTGGCGATCACCTTGGTGCCGGTCTCCGCCGCGAGGCGGAGGATGCCTTCGTTGACGATTTTCTGTTGCTCATACACGGTACGGTCGCCGCCGGGCTTGTCGGTCTGATGGCGTTGCACCTCGAGGTAGTAGTCGTCGCCGAAGATGCTTTTGTACCAAAGCACAGCCTCCTTGGCCTTCTCGTAGTCTCCATTCTTCAGGGCGGTGGGGATTTCGCCGGCAAGACATGCCGAGGAGACGATGACACCCTCGTGGTACTGTTCGAGCAGCGAGCGGTCGATGCGTGCTTGATAATAGAAGCCGTCCACCCAGGCGGAAGAGATCATTTTGCACAAGTTGTGATACCCCGTTTCGTTCTTGGCCAGCAGGACAAGGTGGTAGCCACGGCCGTTTTCCTTTTGCTCACGCACGAGACGACTTGCCTCGGGGTTGGTGCTTGTCTTGCGCGCCACGTATGCCTCGCAGCCGAAAATCGGTTTGAAGATGCGTGCATGCGCGGCAGCCAATTTCGCCTCCGCCTCTTCACGAAGCTCTTTCTCGTTGATGACGGCAAGATTTTGCTCCAATGTCGCTATATGCTTGAGCGTCTTACCGTTCAACTTGTCCACATAGTCGAAAAACTCTTTGATGCCAAACATGTTGCCATGGTCGGTTATCGCAAGGGCATTCATCCCATTATCCAGACATTTGTCCACAAGGTCTGGAATCTTGGACATGCCGTCCAATATGGAATATTGTGTGTGGACATGTAGATGCGTGAAAGTGCTCATATTCAATGGTTAATCAGGTTTGAACGATTGGAGGAAATGCGGTTGCAAATGTACATTAAAAAATCATAACACCCATCATTGTGGATAAATTTAAAAGAGATTTAAAACTATTTGTTGCACATCCATATAAATTTTGTACTTTTGCCGTTTAAATCTGCTGTGTTGCAAGATCCTTTTTAATATTGTTAAAATCACGTTAATGATGAAGCATACTCTACAACCTTCAAGTAAGAAAAGCATCAACATCATGGGCTTCATGCTAACCGTCCTGCTTGTTTTCAGCGGGTTGGCCGTTTCCGCCCAAGTCACTACAGCATCCATCACAGGCCATGTCAGCGACGGACAGAACTCGGTGCCGAACGCTGTGGTGACTGTTGTGCATGATCCGAGCGGAATCCCTTTCTACGGCATCACTAATGACAAGGGCATTTATGTGATCAACAACATCCTGGCTGGTGGCCCATACACAGTACGGGTGGAACGACTTAATTATAAAACACATGTTGTCAAGGATGTGGAAGCCCCGTTGGGCGAGACGGCCGTTGTGGATGTGGAGCTTGTCACCGCAACCAAGCGGTTGGAGGAGGTTACCGTGTACGGCAACGGATCCTCCATGAACATCAACCGATCGGGTGCGGGTTTGCATCTCACCTCTCATGTGATGGATATGATTCCTAATGTGAACCGCACGCTGGATGAATTTCTGAAACTCACCCCACAGAGCTGCTATGCCGAAGACGGATTCTTCGTCGGTGGCGGAAACTACCGCAGTTCCATGGTATGCGTGGATGGCGCCAGCTTCAACAATGCCTTCGGTATCGGGTCGAGCCTCCCCGCCGGCGGAACTCCTATCTCCATTGAAGTCATCAACAGGATCGATGTCAACTTAACCCCCTTCAACGTCCGCCACAGCGGCTTCCAAGGCAGCTCCATCAACATGACCACCAAACAGGGCACCAACCGGTGGAAGGGGTCCGTCTATGATTATTTCTCATGCAGTGCACTGCAAGGCCAGAAGGTTGACAACTACCTGTTGACCAGCTCCGGCACCTTGAACAACACGACGGGGTTCACTGTGGGCGGACCTCTTGTCAAAAACAAACTTTTCCTTTTCCTTAACGGGGAATATACGGTGGACCACGTTGCCGGCACCTCCATCCAAGCTCGTCCTGACGAGAGTTACAGCTACGGTGGCAGCACGGGCTATAACCGTCCCACCGTGGAGGAAATGGACAATATCCGACAGTTCCTGAACGACAGGTTCGGCTACGATCCCGGTCGCTACCACAACTATTCCTTCGAATCTCCCGACTACAAACTTTTCGCTCGTTTGGACTGGCGCATCAACGAATACAATCTGTTCCACATCCGAGTGAGCCACACCCATGTCGGCGTATCCAATTCCGGTGCATCTTCCATGAGCCCGTTGAGTGGCGACAATATCGAAATTTCCACCGCAGATGGCATTTACACATTTAACCGCTATTCGGCCGGACGCATTTCGCAGTACGCGATCCCGTTTGAATCAGTGCGTTATAACCAGATCATGGATTTCACCACCGTTGCTGCTGAGCTGAACAGCCGCCTGCTCAACGAGCGGAGCGGCAACGTGTTCCGCCTCACCTGGTCGCTGCAGAACGAGCCACGCACCTACATGGGCGGCGACTTCCCGACCGTTGATATTCTGGAGCCTTACTACGATGTGAATGGCAACAGACAGCTGGCATTCTTCACCACCTTCGGCCCAGACCCGTTCTCCTATGGGAACTTGCGCCGTGTACACACCCTCAATGCCACTGATGAGTTCACCTATAAGACGGGCATCCATTCCATCCTCACTGGTTTGCAATTCGAATGGAACAATGTGGTGAACGGTTTCATGCAGGGTGGTGCAGGCTGGTATGTTTATGACTCCTGGCAGTCGTTCCTCAACGATGTGAACAATGTGGGGGATGCCGGTCCGTCATTGTTCATGATCACTCACGCGAACAGCGAGAACCCCACCGAGCAGGTTTTTCCCACCTTCAACCACATCCAGGTCTCCATGTATGCGCAGGATGAAATTGAATTCAGCAAATTCTTCAAACTCACGGCGGGTCTGCGTTTGGAAGTTCCGGTCATCCGCTTCTTGCATGACAACCGGAATGCAGATTTCGAACGTATCGCCGCCGCATATCCCGGCAGTTCCTTTGCCGGTCTCAGCACCGCCAACTATCCTAAAGTCAATGTGAACATCTCGCCCCGTGTCGGTTTCAATTGGGACATCACCCACAAACGCAAGCTCATCCTGCGCGGCGGATCCGGTCTGTTCACCGGACGCATTCCCAATGTATGGTTGGTCAGCGCCATAGGCAACTCAAACTGCCTGCAATTCCAATACATCGCCAACAACAGCACGCTGGCCGATGTCCCGGAATTCAGTCCAGACAGGGAAGAGATTATCAACAGCGTCTATTCCGGCCAACAGGATCTTTCAGCCCCGACCAACGCCACCATTTTGGCCAAAGACCTGAAGATGCCGACGAGCTGGAAGACCTCCCTCGCCCTTGATCTCCTCATCCCCGGCGACATCAAAGCCACCCTTGAAGGAATCTACTCGTTCAACCTTAATGAAATTTACGCCACTGTTCTGGGGTACAAAGAAAACGGCACTTTCGTGTTGCCTGGAGAGCCTGACGGCCGCACATTCTATGTAAGCGAGAATATCCAGAACCGGAACGGGGATATCATGAGCGGCTATTATCTGCACAACGTGAAGAATTATCACGGGCAATACTTCTCCCTTTCCGCCCAGTTGGCCAAGCACTTCCGTTTCGGCCTCGACCTTATGGCCGCTTATACCTTCAGTTATGCCACAAACATCAATGACGGATTGAGCGACCAGATTTCGGCGTTTGCCAACACACCGACGGTCAACGACTGCAACCGTCCGGAACTGGGCTATTCCGCATTCGTGCCACCACATCGTGTGATTGCAAGCCTTGGCTACACCATCAAAGAAGGGGAGCACACCGCCACCAAACTCGGAATCTTCTATGAAGGTCTAAACATGGGCTTCTACGGAGGGAACTTCATCACCCGATATTCGTATCTCATCAACAATGTCAGCGGATTGGGCACTCCGCAGCTGATGTACATCCCCACGGCCGAAGAGCTGGCCGGGATGCCCTTCTCTTCCGAGGAGAACCGAATCGCATTTGAGAATTTCATCAGCGGGAATCGCTATCTGAGCAAGCACAGGGGCGAATATTCCAAACGCAATGACGGCTTAGCCCCTTGGGTTAACCGTATCAACTTCAAAGTCGCCCAAGAGTTTTACTTCAAGGTTTCGGGGCATCGGCAAAGCCTCGAAATCGGTGTGGATTTCCACAATCTCACCAACCT
This sequence comes from Bacteroidales bacterium, assembly GCA_017651425.1. Lineage (GTDB taxonomy): Bacteria > Bacteroidota > Bacteroidia > Bacteroidales > WCHB1-69 > F23-D06. Next base: position 14,452 of record JAGCCZ010000054.1, on the reverse strand, counting down.
CCTCTGCAACCGTTGGGGAACCTATCAGGTCCTTGACAACAATGTGTTGCTCAAATACGAGAGCAGTGAATACACTTTCACCCAGCCCACATGGGAGGCTTATAACAATCTCTCCTCCACATGGAAGATTTTGTTGCATGTGAAGTATGCGTTTTGACATAAGTACATTCAAAAGTTAGCAGATTGATTTACCTATTAATTAATGGTCATAATAAGTAAAGTAACAATGGAAAAGTTTTCAAATATAAATCGAAGAATGGTTGTGTTGTTTCTTTTCATCGTGATTGCCTCTTACACGGGAACAATTTCGGCACAGACACAAACCATGGACAACCGTGTGTTCCGTGTGAACGATGTTGCGATAACGATGGTGTTCGTGAAAGGCGGGAATCTGCAATTGGGCTGTATTGAAGAAAGGGATGACAGTTGTCGGACTGAAGAGGTGCCCTCGCATTTTGTGACACTGCCGGATTATTACATTGGCGAGACGGAAATCACCCAGGCTCAGTGGATGGCGGTGATGGGACGTGACAACAACCCGAGCTATTGGAAGGGCGACTTTCTTCCAGTGGAGCGGGTGAGTTGGGAGGAGTGCCGTCGTTTCATCATTCGCCTGAACAAATATCTGGCGGAGGAACTGCCACAGGGCTACCGTTTCGCTCTGCCCAGCGAGGCTCAATGGGAGTATGCCGCCAGAGGCGGAATGAAAAGTGCCGGCACACGCTATTCCGGCAGCAACAACCTGCCGCAGATTGCATGGGTCTATGACAACAGCAACCAGCGGACCCACGACGTGAGGGCAAAATCGGCCAACGAGTTGGGCATTTTCGACATGAGCGGCAACGTGTGGGAATGGTGCGAGGATTGGTTTGACGAGAACTACTATTCCACCAATTCGGAATGGAACAATCCGATGAATGCGCAAGAAAGCAGCTACCGCGTGCAAAGGGGTGGCAGCTGGAGCTTTGCGGCGCCGTACAGCCGCTGTTCCTATCGCGACCGCGGCAGCATCCATTCCCGCTATGAAGATTGCGGATTTCGCGTTGTGTTGGTGCCCAAAAGCAAGTAGTCCTCTTTATTAAACCAAGATAGACATCAGGGCGCCAAGAAAAGCGCCTTTGTAACTGTAGAGACGTGCCATGGCGCGTCTCTATGTGTTTCATACAATAACCATCCCATTTCATACAACGGGCGAGATGCTCTCGCGCAACCTGCAGGATGAAGTGTTATTTTTGCCTCCGTTTTTAAACCCCACCGTTATGAATCGTATTGCAACATTCTTTCTCTTCGCCGCCGTACTGCTGGTTATTCCGGTGGGCTGTCGGCACAAGAACCCTAACAACCTGTTGAACCCGGATGAGAACGCTGTCTATTACTGGCGCACATGGTTTAACACCAATGACTATGAGAAGCAGTTCCTCACCGATCACAACATCAAGACGATGTACATCCGTTTTTTCGACGTGGAGCCTAACGATGGATGGAACGAGCACGACAAGTGCAAGCCTGTGGCCACCATCACGTTCCCTTTCGACGAACCCGTTCCCGACCTCAACATCGTGCCGGTAGTCTTCATCACCCCGGAGGCCATCGTCGAGTATGAGACGTTTATCGACCATCTGGCCCATCGGATATATGCGATGTGCCTCAAAAACAGTATCCCAGTCAAGGAGGTGCAGTTTGATTGCGACTGGACGACAAGCACCCGCGAGGCCTATTTCCAGTTCCTCATCGATGTGCGGGAAATGTTGAAGAAGTACTTTGGAAAGGATGTTGCCGTCTCCTCCACTATCAGGCTGCACCAGCTCGCACAAACCCCTCCAGCGGTCGATTACGGTGTGCTGATGTGCTACAACACCGGTGACTTCAAGGACTTCAAGACTCGAAATGCCATCTTGGATGCCAAAGATGTACAGCCATACCTGAAATATCTCAACCAGTATAAGCTGCCACTGAAACTTGCCCTTCCCGACTACAGTTGGGATGTGGAGTTCGACGGCAAAAAGAAATTCAGACGGCTGAACCGCAGCCAGAACCCTTCTGACGTATATGACACCACCAAACTGAAATGTTTGGGCGACGGGATGTTCGAAATCATCAATGACATTCCCGATGAAATGGTGAAGTATATCCGCCACGAAGAGGTGTCCGCAGCCACCATTCTGGAAGTCAAATCAATGGTGGAGAAAAACTATGGAAAAATGCCCATCGTGCTTTATCATTTGGATTCCGATCAACTTTCAAAATACAATCATGATGAACTTAAGGAAATATTTGATTAGCAGTCTGTTGTTTGTCATCAGCTTACGGGCGTTCTCCTGTTGCGAACCAGATCCCGTCGAACCCCAATGGCACTGGCTCTTTTTCAGCGGCTATGGGAGCTCATATAATGAATGGCAGCAGAATCTCAATATGGCGTTCCGAGAGGAGAACATCACTTTCTGGCACAAATACGTCAAGGGGGCTGTGTCGCGCAAAGCCGTGGAGAAAGCGTTGTATGATGTGTATCTGCTCAATGAACAGACGAATAATGCATTCTTTCGTTATCTCTACGACCATCACGATGAGGAAGCTCTCCGCTATTGGACACTGCTGAAGGCTTCCGACTCAGCCTACGTCCAAAATGTGGTCTGGGAGTGGTCGATTTGGTATTACAGCGTGAAGACTGGAACGCGCTGCTGGTTTGACGATAAGGAGTTGCTCAAACACGACCCAAGCATCTCACGAGTGGAGACCTTGGATGAAAGCGCCATACGCAGCTGCAAAAACAAGGACATCCGCAACCGCTTCCTGCTGCAGTTGATGCGAAAATGCTTTTATATTAATGACTATCAAGGATGTATAACCTTGTGGGAACGCTACGGGAAACAGGTGCCGACGAGTGTGCTTCGGAAGCAGTGCCTGAATTACTACGGAGGGGCTTTGCTAAGGGTGAACCGTGATGCGGAGGCTGCCATTATATACGCAGAAATCGGGTTTTATGATCCGAGACTGCACTATGATGTCGAAGTGCTGCGGAAAATCTACGAGAAAGATCCAGACAGCAAGGCTTTTGCGTTCATGGTGCAGGAATTTGTCAACACCTATTTTGACAATAGCATCCGCAAGCGGAATCATACCGCCATCCATTATATGAATCCGGCGGGCTATTGCATTCCCGACACAAGGAAGACTGTGGCTTTCAACGCGCTGGTTGACAAGATCCTCCGTGATGGCAAAAACCGAAATCCCGCCCTGTGGAAGTCGGCACAGGCAGCGCTTGCCTACATCAATGGAAATGAAGCCGATGCTCTGCGGTTCATTGCAGAGGCGGAAAAACTGCGCGGCACACCCGTTGTGAAGGACAACATCCGCATGTTGCGGCTCGTATTCAACAGCACCCGCACCGACATCAATGCAAAATATGAGGCAACCCTCCTGCCAGACCTGCAATGGCTGGTGCGCACTATTGAAAAGGAAGGCGTCCCCGCTTGGTGGGAATATGATATGTTGGGCGCCATACCGGAAGACACCGATTTCACAGCTCTTCATCATATAAAAATACTGCGCCGTACCATCCTGTTAGGCATCATCCCCCATTTTGAACGGTGCGGGATGGCCTTCAAGAGCATGGCCTACCTGAATCTATACGGTGAGATTATGACGAATAACGATATCAAGGTGGATCGGGAATTCGCTCGTAAGGGGCAACTTCGGGAAGGTGTTAACAGGCGGGGCTATACCATCTATATCCATCCGCCGGTTTACCGGGAACAGGAGGTCTATCTTTCCGAATATGGTTACGAAGATTTGGTTCCGACAGAACGGAAGACCATGCTTGCAGTCGATTCCACCTCATGGCAGAGGAGCTTTGATTACAGTACCATGTTTTTCAACTATATGGATACGACCAGCATCGCCAATGTGCAGCGTTTCCTGCGATTTATGCGGTCGGGGGGAAGAACTGCGGCGGAGAAATTTGTGCTGAGTTACAGTTACCGCGACCCGAGCTTCTACAACGAGCTGATTGCCACCAAGTTCATGCGTCTGGAAAGATACGACTCCGCGCTGGTCTATCTGCGGAAGATGTCGCCGGATTTTCCAGAGAAGCAGAATATTGTCGACTATATCGGAGGAGAGAACCGTAATCCTTTTGTCGAGGGATGGATTACCCAGAAGAAGAACAGGTCCTGCTTCGGACTGCCGTTCAATCCGGCAGCGGAGTACGACAAGAGCCCTGGCAAGATCACTTTCTGCCAACTGATGCTGCGGTTGCGCAAGCTGGCGGAGTCGGACACGTCGGAGACGATCCGTGCTAAAGCAGCCTACGCATACGCCGTGGGCCTTTTCCGCAGCACTGTCGGAAAAGCTTGGGCACTATGCTACTATGAATACGGTTGGAATTGCGGATTCCATTATTGGAAGGATGTGCCGGACAATGACGATTGTGTTGATGCAAATGTACACCGACGTGTGGACAGCTGGTTGGACAAGGCTCTGCGATACAACCAGGATCACGTTTTCACTACCAAATGCATGGTGTTGCACAGCAAACACCGGAAAGAATTGAAACGGATGGAAGAACGGACATACTCATGGGGTGGTACTTACAAGGAAGAGGTGTTTGTCCCCGAGGTGCGCGAGATGCTCTGCGACCGCTTTAGCGACTACGACCCGTTTTACACGGATGATTGGCAGCAATGTGCATGGTATTATGGATTGGTGAACAGTGAATAGGAGGGAGATATTCGCAAATTGTGTATTTTTGCGCAGAAATTTTAAAGGATGTCTGGTTTCTTGATTCTCTGCAACGCCAACGAGCTCGTCCGCATTCCAGCGGAAAGCCTGGTCTATATTGCCAGCGAAGGCAACTATTCGGACATCCGCACTTGCGACGGCGGGAGTCGGACAGTGACGCTCCAGCTGGGCGTCATCGAAGAACGGATTGACGGGCAGCTCTCTTCCCCTGAACACAAGTTTGCGCGTATAGGCAAGAGTCTTCTTGTGAATCTCAACTTCCTGCACTATATTAACCCGGCGAGAGGGCAACTTGTCCTGTCGGACTGCAAGTCATTCAAATTCACCCTCAAAGCTTCGCGCGAGGCATTACGGAAGCTGAAAGACCATATTGAAAAACACAGAAACGATGAATCATTTTGACGACATACAAGACGATGAGATCCGTATCATCGGAAGCAACGGGAAAAAGACGCCTCCACAGCGCAAGCCAAGGTGGAAACGATGGCTGTTGTGGACGATCTGCATCGCCGTTTGGCTTATTTTAGCGCTGGTGATTTTTTTTGTCGCCAAAGGCGGCAGTCGTCGGCCACAAGCTTCAGCCGATATGGTGACGGAAACAGAACCCGTGACCCCAACGGTCGTGAAGAGCGAACCCGCAGTCGTGTATGTGAGCGACACGGTCATCAATGACGTGCAGCTGCAAATCCTCACTCCTGTGAACGCCCGGCCCGAACTGCAGGTCGGTATTCCCGACACGGGTGACCATGCCATTATTCTGGCTGCGCAGGCAGCTGACATCCGTGCCGACAACGGGCAGATTGTGGGCGCTTTTGTGCTGAAGGGCGAGCTGCTGTCACGCGGACAGGCAAAACAGGGCTTCTGTGCCATCATTGAGGACAACATTTTCATCGGCATTGCGGAAAACACCTCGCTGCTGGAGGAGGCCACGGAAAAGGACGGCTATTTCTTCCGGCAGTATCCCTTGGTGGATAATGGACAGATGGTGGAGAACAAGCCCAAAAACAAGGCCTTGCGGCACGCACTATGCGAATTGGATGGTCAGATTGTGTTGGTTGGCAGCCTCACCAAGGAGTCGTTCCATGACTTCGCCCAAGCATTGGAGGACCTCGGGGTTCGCAATGCCATCTATCTGGTGGGTGGCCAGTCCTACGGCTTCTACCGCCAGTCACCGGACAGCATTGACAGTTGGGGCGCTCAGGATGTCCAACGTCGATTCAAGAATGTCAACTTCATACTCTGGCGTGCAGCGTGATGTGAGGCGTAGGGATAATAAAGGAAAAATGCCTGTCAATGCATCGCAGGGATAGAAGACCTCTAATGATTGTCCAACCTTATCTCGCGGCCTTCCGACAGGACAAATATTGCAATCTGGCCGTTTTCAACCGCAAAGCGGATGGCGGCGGCGAGGGAATCTTCGGGGAAAAGGTGTGAACTGTCGAAGTAGTAGAGGCTGTCGGTGGTGTCAAGCCATCCCCCGACGTAGCCGTCGTGCCGCATCGAGTGGCGTACCACCCGTCCGAGTTGCTTGCGGGAGTGGCATCCCTGTGTGGCGGCGTATGCGACCACGATACCGTTGTCGGGTTCCGTCATTGTGGCAATGTTTATCGTGAAGCCGTTGGGATGGGTGATACTGTAGTTCCAAACGCTGTCAGATACTTTCTTCACACTGCTGCCCACCAAATAGCCGCTGCTGTGGCATGAGGCCAGCAGTAGACTGAGGGACAGCGACATTGCGACAAGGATCTGCGCGGTATGGGAGATTTTCTTCATACTGCGGTCAGGCTTTCAGCACATCCCAGAAGACGCGGGGAAGGTAAACGTTCTCCATCGAGGTGGCTTCACGGAAGAGCGGGGCCACCTCGTCGGGAGTATAGCCCGCGATACCGCAGCCCACTGCGGTGACGAGGAATGTGAGTTCGGGATGGGCCTTGGCGCAACTGATGAAATGCTCCACGGCCTTCTTCAGCGAAGCGTCTCCCTCCATGGTGGGCAGGGCGTATGTGCGGCCGGTGAGACCCTCGCCCACGCCCCATTTAGCCCCGAACTGCTGGTGCGCATACCACGCGGCACCGCCGCCGTGAGCGCCCTGGATGTTGCTGCCGAAGACAAAGATCTCGTTCCCGCCAAGTTCGGCGATACGGTCCGACGCCACGCGGCAGCCGTTGATGACAGTAGTGTTTCCCATATCTTTCATTGTTTGTTTAGATGGCGCAAAGGTACAAAAAATAGTATCAGTTTCAGGTTTCAGGTTTGCAAAAATAGTAACCGCGCGTGGCATCCGTTAGCAACAGGTAGGCATCCCTGACGGGGATAAGGTCGCCCCTTTCACTATTGTCTCCACTGACACGGTGCTTTCCTTCAGCCCGATGTAGGTAGTAGGAGAGGAAAGGTTATCACGAAAAATCACGTGATAACGTTATTACGTGATTACGTAAAAAAAAACGACTCCCTTTACTCAACTTTCCTCGTTCCGTTGCACTCTGGGTAACTGGAGCAGCTCCAAAATTCTTTTCCCGCTGTGACTCCTCTTTTGGCCATCCGTTTCAGCATTGGTTTGCCGCATTTTGGGCAGGTCGGGGCACTGGCTTTTGTGCTTTGCTCGGCACGGTAGGCGAGTCTCTCGGCCGTCAGCGCCTCTGTGAAGCCGCCTTCTGAGCGGAACGTTTCCAGCTGGTTAGACAATTGTTTCCTCAGCATCAAGATCAGGCGGTTGCAGAGAACTAACAGACAGTTGGCCGCCATTAGGGAGTTCTTTGATTTCAGCCATTCGTCAAATTTGTGCTTTTGGGCCAGGATGTGAATACTGCTCAGATGTTGCACATCATCCTTGTAGGCGGGTTTGTCAAGGTGAGTGTTTGCCACTTTGCAGTAGATGTCCGAGTTCACAGACCACGGAACCTCCTCGTGCTGCAAGAGCCAGTTAAGGTAGTCGTTAGCAAGCTCTGCGAGGCTGGCGCGCGCCACATCCGTGAGTTTCATCTCGGTCTCCTTTGAGGTGGCGTGCCGGGAGTTGCCCTCGGCGATGTTGGCGGGCACCGACCGCGCCGCCTGTGTCATCTGGTCGTATTGCCGGCCACAAGGGTCGTTTGAACGGTTGAGGAACCGCCTGCAGAAGTCTTGCGTGGCCAGTTGTATCACGTTTGACATCACCCAAGTGTCCAGCCAGTAGTATCCGAAATTTCCAATTTTCATTACAATGTTTTCTTTTTATTAACTAAACGATAACAAATATTGATTATTGTGAGGGCGATAATATTTTTCTTAACCAGTAACATGGCGATGGATGGTTTGTTTCACATTGTGATTTCACAAACTACATGTGGTAAGAAAATTAATATCCTTCTCTTTTCTCTTCCCGCCAAAAAAATCATATCTTTGCACCCTCAAACCCCACCCGCTATGAAAAAACATCTCCTCACCCTTCTGCTGCTCCTTGCCGGCTTCGCGACTCTTCAGGCCCAGACCACCCAGACCATCCTCTCCCCGAACCAGAAACTAAAACTGAAAGTGGACCTCGGCGGCGAGATTATCCGCTATTCCGTCTTCTGTGAAAACGGGGAATTCCTGAAGCCGTCAAGCATCGGGATGGAATTAGCCAACGGCACGGTGCTGGGCCGCGAGCCCATCCGCTCCCTGCGCAAAGGCGGCCGCCGGAGCGTGGACCGTATGGTACCCTCCCCGCTGTACCGCAAGGATTCCATCCATGAACAGTATAACGAGCTGTATCTCCAGTACAAAGCGGGCTATAGTGTCGTGTTCCGCGTCTATAACAATGGCGTGGCCTACCGCTTCGAGACCGCCTTCAAGGAGCCCATCACCGTTAAGCACGAGATTGCAGAGTTCAATTTCTCAGAGGGATCCACTATGGGCGAGCGCAACGGCACCGAGGCATATATTCCATACGTAAACCGCAAAGCGGCCGTCAATGGCGACTTCTCCGAACAGCTCTGCACCTCGTTCGAGAATACCTACACTAAAATCCCGCTCAAGGAGATGGATGACAACCGCCTCGCCTTCTTGCCGATGTTGGTGGCGCAGACCTGTTCCGCTTCCGAAGGCGGATACTATGCTGGTTTGGGCTCCCGTTTTGCCGTCATCACCGAGTCTGACCTGCGCGACTATCCCGGTATGTACCTCAAACACACCGAGGGCAATTCCGTGATCGGCTACTTCGCACCGCTGCCAAAAACTTGGGAACAGGGCGGACACAACAACCTGCAGTATATCGTGAAAGAGCGGGAGGACTACATCGCCAAGACCGCCGGCACGCGCACCTTCCCGTGGCGCATCATCGCCATTGCCCAAGAGGACAAGGAACTGGTGGATAACGACCTCGTCTATCTGCTCGCCGAGCCCTCCAAGGTGGAAGACATCTCGTGGATTAAGCCTGGCAAGGTGGCATGGGACTGGTGGAACAACTGGAACATCTGGGGCGTGGATTTCAAGGCAGGCATCAACAACGAGACCTACAAATACTACATCGATTTTGCCGCGGATAAGGGTATTGAATACGTGATTTTAGACGAAGGTTGGGCCGTGAACAAGCAGGCCGACCTCTTCCAAGTGGTGCCTGAAATCGACCTGCCGATGTTGGTGAAATATGCGGCATCCAAGGGCGTCGGAATTGTGCTGTGGGCTGGCTATGCGGCTATGGACAAGGATATGGAGCGCGTCTGTAAGCACTATTCCGAGATGGGCGTGAAGGGCTTTAAAGTCGATTTTATGGACCGCGACGACCAGATTGTGGTCAACTTCTACGAGCGGATGGCCGCAATGGCAGCCAAATACCACCTCTTCATCGACTTCCACGGGGCGTACAAGCCCACGGGACTGAATCGCACCTACCCGAATGTGCTGAACTACGAGGGCGTGTTCGGGCTGGAGCAGTGCAAATGGGCCGACAGCAAGACGGATATGGTGAAGTACGAGGTCACCATCCCGTTCATCCGGATGCTGGCCGGTCCGATGGACTTCACCCAGGGTGCGATGCGCAACGGTGCCAAGGGCTGCTACTTCCCGAGTTGGAACGAGCCGATGAGCCAGGGCACGCGCTGCCGCCAGCTGGCCGAGTACGTCATCTTTGACGCTCCCTTCGCGATGCTCTGCGACGCCCCGACCGCCTACCTGGAGGAGCCCGAATGTACGGAGTTCATCGCCAAGGTGCCCACCGTGTGGGATGAGACCCGCATCTTGGACGGCAGGGTGGGCGAGTACGTCGTCTCCGCCAAGCGCAAGGGCAATACCTGGTATATCGGTGCCATCACCGACTGGAACGCCCGCACCGTCGAGATCGACCTCAAGGCCTTAGGCATCACCTCCGGCACGGTGACGATGTTCGTGGACGGCCCCAACGCCAAGCGCAAAGGCGTTGACTATCAGAAGAAAGCGATGCCTGTTCCCGCAGATGGCAAGTTGAGTGTGGAGTTGGCCCCGGGAGGAGGAACGGCGATGATAATATTGTAGAGGCGCGCGGCCGCGCGACTTATGAATTGGTAGAATCGGTTGAATATGCAGAGAAAAACAGATTACGCAGATTACGCAGATGATGAGAATGTCCTGCTTTACAACAAGCCGGACAAGGGAGGCGTCATCCCTTGGGGTATCGCTTTGGTGATTCTCCTGCTGTTTTTCATCCCATTTTCAACCTTTATATTGAGAACCACTTGGTACCGGTGGGAAGATACTCTTGTGGTGTTGGTTTTTCTCGCATTGCCCGGCTATCTGATTTTCAACCTGATATACCGCATCCTTTGGGAATGGATGGGGGAGGAGAAGGTGTGTTGTACGGGAACGCAACTCCGCATCCGTCAGAAAGTTCCTTTCACAAGGGAGTATGTCATACCGTTAAACAGCATAATGGACGTTGTCCCGTATGACGAGCCACTGATCTACGCGGCGCTCCCCACCCGAGATCCGTGCGTGATAGTGTCGTACAAAACCGGCAATAATAAAATCTGCAAAGTCTATTTCGGCTATCATCTCAGTCAAAAGCAACAGGAGAATTTGGTGGAGGATATCCGTGAGTTGCTGTTGGAGAGTATTGCGTAAAAAAGAGTCCCCGTGCCGGAGGCACGATATCTTAGTAACCCCACATCAGCGTAACGAAGTGGAGCGCAGTGTGGGGGAGAACGTGCGCACGCGGGAGCCTGCGTGTCGGAGACACGCCACGATTCCGAAAAAAGACTATCTTTGCCGATGGGAAAAATCATCAATGAAAAAGCGATTGTATATACTGACGTTTCTGCTACTCACGGCTGCCTTAGGGCTTCGTGCGCAGGCTCCCGGCCAATGGAATCTGTTGGAGCGGGCATACGATACAAAATCGTACGACCTTCTGGAACAGTTCTTTGGCAACTGGCAGAAGGAATATGCTGATAATGAAGCAGAAGCTCCCGACAAATGGGTCGCGGAGGCGCATAAGGTGTTTGCCGCGATGCTACGTCCGGATATTTCCTCAGAGATTCCAATGTTTAATTATTCAATTCAAGATTCTGTTCTCGTTCTTCAATGTATGCTGGATATAATCGGTTTCGCGGAAGGGAACTTGGACGCTTTCAAAAATGGCAATCTGGACTCAACAATCTATGTGATTGTGGATTCCGCTGTGGATTTCCGACCTAATCCACATCTTGACAATCAGATAACTGTTTATTTGACAGAGGGATATAGGAATTTAGTGGAAGATTTCATTTCGAATTTCATGCTTCACTCGCTACCGCTTGACGATACGTACGAGGATTTTGAAAAGACCGAAGCAGATAGTGCTTGGACTCTAACTGGCGATGAAGAAGAATCTTACGACGATCTTTCGGCCTATCTTAGCGAAAGATGGGAAAGACAGCGTTTTTTGATGAAAGATGCGAGTTCCCTGTTCTGCAACCACATTTTAGGTCCTTCAATCCACCCCTCTTTCGCCATTAATGAGATGGTTTTTGACCGTTCGTTTCGATATGCTGTTGTGCGATACAGACAAGACAGCGAAAAACGCGGCGGCACCATCGTGCTAAAAAAAGTGAAAAACAAATGGACATTTGACCATCTGTATGATTGGTGGGTTTCCAGTTAGTAAATGGTTTCAGATAATAGCGCTTGTTTATTAAAGATTTTGTGGAATTATGCCTAAGCGAAACACCTTTTTTATTAACTATGCATAACAAAAATCATTTCGAATCTATTTTTATAATGTATAATTCATAAAATTTTATTGTCTTTGTGGCATTCACTAAATTGCTTGTTGTGATTTCCGATGCGCGGAGATAAAAAACATTCTCAATTTTGCGAAGATATGGATAAAAGTTGTATCTTTGCAGTTGATAACCAGCAAATTGCAACCATCTGTAATATAATAGAATTGTCAAACCATTACAAATAGGATTATGATACATAAAGCAGGAGTATCGGACAATATGATTGCCAATAATTTAACGTCGTTCATTCCAACACATCCGGGGGAAGTTATCAAGGATGAGATTGAATATCGCGGCATTACGCAGCGGCAACTTTCAGAAACGACGGGCATCGCTTATTCAGTGATTAATGAGGTCCTGAATGGGAAACGCCCTGTCACGATTGAATATGCCCTGCTCATCGGGAAGGCTCTTGACCTGGATGCCGGGACGTTTATCCGTATGCAGTCGGAATATGATATGCAGATGGCGCAAAGCAACAAGTCTTTCACCGCCCGCCTCGCTAAAATCCGCAAAATCGCATCGGTACTGTGAGAAATTCTGTGACCATCCGCAGAATTCTCGGCATTACTGCACTGGTGTGCTGGGTCATCGTGCCGGAGGCACGCCACGATTCCGAAAAAAGACTATCTTTGCCGATGAGAAAAATCTCCAATGAAAAAGCGATTGTATATACCGACATTTCTGCTACTTGCCAGCATATTCGGGCTTCGTGCACAGACCGATGTCCCACATGTGACTGTCGAGCTAATACAAACGACCCCATCTACAATTATCTTCAATTATCATCCGAATGATGCCTGCCACCATTTTTATGTCTATACGGATCGCGGAAACGAGGTGGCACTTTGGTCAAATATTTTTGGTTTGACAGTAGATGATGTGATATGCATTTGGGGAGAACGAATTGACACTGTTTCGGAATGGAATTCTTATTGGACAAATCTTATTCCGAATAACCAATACCATATTTATATCGTTCCGTATGATTCAGTTGGACATCGATATCCCTGTGAGGGAACTCGATTTTCCACACCGGAATCAGGTATTACTGGACGTTCAAACATTCTAATATCAAGCAGCTTTATTACAGATACATCCGCGTATATTGTGTGTGTGCCAAACGAGGAAACGTTCTGTTACTACAACGGTATCATTCCCGCCGATTGGTTTTATAAAATAGGACTGGATTCGGTGTGCCGACTCGTGCTGAATTCATCAAGGTTGTATGAAACAGACCGATGGGGGCATCTTTTTCTGAACCGTGGCACGCAATATTGTGCCGTTGCGCTCGGACAAAATGGACGAGGGGAGTTCGGAGACACCACCCTCCATTGGTTCACTACCTTGGGAAAGAAGCAGATTGTGGAGGAGGATACGGCACCGGTTATTTTCTACAATACGAATGGGGCAGACATTGACCGCATTCCAGAGGAACAATGGAATCAATACGCTGTCCGGGCATACGTGGCCGATAAATCAAGAACCGTGCAGGAAGTGAGTCTGGGCCAAGGGAATATCATTCTTGCCACATTGCCAGTAAGTGATTATTACGTGGATATTGTTAGAAAATCAGATGAAAATGAGGTGAAGGAACTACAGGTGAGCATTCGAAAAGAGGATGTGACGAAGGAACGGCACACAGAGGAGGATGGCTTTGTATGGACGAAGATGCGGCAGGATTACAACTACGCCATTGGGGATGCCAGCGGGAAAGCCTTGACACCATTCATTTTCACAAAACTATCCTATTCAAACGGTGTTTTTATTGGCAAAACACATTTAGATAATAGATTATATGATGTGTTGCTGACCCCCCAGGGCAAATATATTATCAATACAGATAGGCATTATGATAAGATTATGTATGATTCGTACTCGAAAAATCTGTATGTGTCGAAATCTGGGAAAGTGGGTGTGTGCGATATGAACGGCCGGGAAATTGTAAAGCCCTCTTACGATGACATTCTGGATATGGAGACATACTATAAAGTTCTGCAAAAAGGTCTATGGGGGTGCATTGATGCCACAGGAAAAATTATTTTCCCGCCCAAATACCAAGACTTTGAGAGGACAGACAGTGGTTATACGGTGATAAAAGATGGTGTTAAAGGTTATCTGGACCTGACAGGGAAGGAAATCCAATAAGAGTTATTATGTGTGCAAGTAACAATATAGCCTACGACGAGCTCAACGGCCGCACTCCACTGCTGCGCAGCCGGCCTGGGTCGGAGGAGGTGTTCTTTTTGGGACTGTGCTCTCTTATCGGCTCTGCATTCTGCATTATCGGCTTGGGCTTTCTTGTTTCCTTAATAATTGAAGGATGGCCCAGTGTATTAAGCATTATATTTGGTTTATTTGAAGGTTTGTTGTTACTGATGTTTCCAGTAGCTTATACTTTGTACGCTCTGGATATGCTTGTCTGGCAGGTCAAGGGCGTGGAAACCGTGTCGTATGATGAAAAAGGTATGGTTATCCATCTCAAAAAACTCTTTGACAGAGAAACAATTATCCCGTGGAACAGT
>JAGCCZ010000053.1 GCA_017651425.1 Bacteroidales bacterium | reverse complement strand
TCAGAGACGGCAAACAGTGTTTTGTCTTAACCCTTCACACAATACCTGTTTTATCCCTTCACATCGTTGCAAAGCGTGTGTTTTATAATATATTGATTATCAAAGTTTTTACCCCCCCCATAAAGATTGGTTTTTTCAGGCGGTTCACATTTTTTGCAAGGGGGGGTCACATTTCTGGTCTTAGTACATGACAAAAATTTTAGTCGGGTGCAAGTATTTGATTAGCAACGGATAATAAGTCAAAAATCGGTATTTTGTATTCATTCCGGCCTCTCAACAGGAACTCCGTCACGATGTCGAGGCCGTAGCGGAAGATGCTCTTGGCCTTTCTGCCGTGTTTAAGGATGCGGATGGGGTTGTACTTCAGCCGCACAAGCTCGCCTATGTTGTAGCACCACACGAAAGCGATCATTACCAGCAGGAGCAGCTTGCCAATTCTGTGCAAATCAGTAAGATGTGTATCCTCAATATTGAACCCCGCGCTCTTCATCGCCTTGAACATTGTCTCGATCTGCCAACGATTCTTGTAAGAGTCGAGGCTCTCTTCCGGCCGGTTGTATGAGATGAGGATTTGCAGCTCCTGCCTGCCGTCGCGCCCTTTGACCCTGCTGGCGGACAGGTAGCAGGCCTGCCCGTTCACATAGTAGATCTTGTGCAGGCACTTGGCCTCCCCCACGCGCAGATTGTTGAACAGCCACGACACCCGCACCCATCTCCCCGTCTTGGGGATGAGTACCCTGAAGTTCTCCCGGATGCGTATGTGGTATCGTATATGATTGTCATTGAGCCATTTCACCCATCTTTCACCCACAAACTCCCTGTCCGCCAGCAGGCAGTCGATGCTTTCTGACCCGAACAGGCGGATGTAGCGTTCCAGCAGCCCTATCCTCTCTTTTGTGTTGGAGGTTCCCTTCTTGGGCAGCATACTGAACAGGAGCGGATAGGCCACCCCGTCGTGCACGACGGCCAGCATGAAGATGTTGATGTCGGTCTGTCCGAACTGCCAGTTGGTCCTGTCAATGGCCAGGCAGAGGGGGCCTTTCATAGGGAGCAGGCGGAAGATGACGCGTGCGACGAGGTCGTGGTCAAGGTTGAATTCCGCAAAAAAGCGCTGGATCCTCCGCAAACACGACGAGGATTTCGCGGGGGAGTCGAAAGCGGTCGACAGAAGGCTGAAGCACACTGTTTTAGCCTTGCACAGGGCCACGATAAACAGCGATATGAGCTTGATGTGGGCAAGGTTGATGTTTTTCCTAAAAAAGTGACCAACGTGTTGGATATTTCGTTATTTTTGCTGCCGTGATTGATACTCATAGAAGAAAAGATGTGGAAATTTTTTGCTTCTAAAATACTGAATATCAATCACTTTATCAAGAATAAAACAAAAAAGTTACCAACAAAATTTGTTGATAACTTGCTAAATATAAATACGTTAGGCTAAAAATTCAAATTTTTGTCATATACTAAAAATTATCAATAGGAAAGACATTGTTATGAAAAGATCTGTTTTTTTTTCAGCAATAGCAATCTGTTTGCTTCTTCCTGTGGCGGTTCAGGGTGCCGAAACGGATTCGTCCTCGTATTCTGTTAAGGGCCGGTGGGTGGTCAAGACAAGTATATCGCTTTACAGGACTTGGAACACTGGTTCCACCGTGTTTGGAACTGGGATGCGCGACAATGGTGGGGTGGGTTCTCAACGTTTCAATTTCAGGGCGGAAGCCAGTTATGCCTTTACCCGCCATCTCGAGGTCGGCCTGTTTTTGGGCTTCCAAAATTATCGGTACCTTACGTATATCGAACCTCTCCAACCGGGTGTTGTTTTTGGCGAAATGCACAACACGTTTGCGCCCACTTTCGGAGCTAACGTCACATTCCAACTGCTGCCTTTTTTTGTCAAATCGGATGCCTGCCGATGGGATTTGTACCTGTTTGCACGATATGGCGGATGCATACTGCCCTTCTTTGAAATCGAAAATTTCGGTTTAGAGTACTACTTCCACAAATACCGCCAAGAGTACGGTGTCGGAGCAGGTGTGGCCTACTATTTCAAAAACAAAGTTGGCTTGTTTGGGGAATGGGCGGTAGGCAACTTCTCCTATTTTCCTTTTTTCACTGACAGCAACATCAATTTCAGATTCGGTATTGCCGGTAAATTTTAAAAATCCGCATTATGAAAAAGTCAACCATACTGTTACTTTCGCTCCTTGTGATGGGAAACATCTGTTTTTCCCAAAATACAGAATCCCGAAAAATTCAGTCAGGGGCCTCTCCCATTGACTACACCCAACCCATACATTCTATAGGGTTCACATACCAGTCAGCCCTTGCCTTTTCCCCGAAGCCCCTGGTTATGGGGCTCATCGAACCTCACATGCCCGTTGTTACCCATGTGCCTGAATTATCATTTCAATACTCCTGTCTCTTCCTCAATCGTTTCGGGTTCGCCATAGAAATACCCTTTGGCATTTTTCAGAGGAGTGCGTTTTTTGATCTGCGACCATACGGCATAAATGAGATTGTTCCGTTCCAAGAGGGCTCTTTCTATGCCGGTTTCTCTCCCAAACTCATCTATGCCTTCCCGTTGGGGGAAAGATGCAATCTGCAGGCGGAAACCGGGCTGCGTTTTTTGCCCTTTATTCATTCGCCGGACCATTGGGATGAGAAAAGCGATGAGACTCCGCATTCCGACATCATCACATTCAATGTCAATTCCAGGGCTTATCTAATCCCCGACGCATCCGCCACAGTTCTTTTCCTCCTTCACACGCGCAAACGTCCGCAGAACAACTTTGTGGTCGGCTTCTGTGGGTATTTGTCGTTTGTGAATAGGATGTCAATTTCCTACGATACCCGTGAGAATCAGGACCTACCTGATGATTTATTCACAAGGGGGTTGGTTAAGTGGAATTCCAGCACCATAGGGATTGTGGTGGGTTATCGTTTCTTAGGGTTGAAGCCATAATGGCACTACATTTGGTTACCATGCCAACGAAAAATATATGGAAAAAACGCAACCAGTTGTCATTCAACAAATATTATGTAAATTTGCCGCGGATTCATAAAACTTCATAACTATGAGAAAATTTCTGCCATTATTTTGGGCACTTGTGTTAGTAATGGCACTATCAAGTTGCCAAAGACAAAAAAAATGTGAATACGGGCAATACGGAACTTGGCTGTATCTTGAACCATCCAGAGGAGAGGTCGTAGGTTATTTTATTCCCGACAGCCCCAATCTTGACATTGATTCAGTATGTAAAATATTACTAAGCGCTGACTATTTTGAATGGACTTTTGCATTCTATCCCGTAAATGGCTATATCCCTAAAGAATACAGGACACATCCGAATGAGCCGATGCGTGTTCTTTGTACTATAGAATACTTTGTCAATTACCATAACTATTATGGGATTAAGCCTTCCAAGATTTTATGTATAGAAAAAATCTGATGGAAATGAAACATAGGCTTTATTTGATTTTTTTATTGTTTTCCAGCATTTCATTTGATTCTTTTGCGCAAAGCAGCAATTTTTATTATCATAATGGAGAAATGAAATATTGGGATAATGATTCCACTTCTCTGAACCTAATTGTTGCCGATACAGCAGATTTGGAAGAAATCAGCAACAATTTGCAAACCTTTTTCTTCGGAAAAGCAGAGGTTTCATAATCTGTTGGGGCTATTCAAGGAGACGGCATGCGTGGTGAGTACTCAAACTTTAGTCCTGATTTGTGTGTTGTGGCTTTTGGTGGATATGTCCTTTATGATGCAAATAATAATGCATATTGTGATATTCGCACAATAGATCGCGAAGGAAATGCCAAGCTCAGTATGTTTGTACACAATATGAAATGAACAATGAATGTCAGCGTGATCTTTATTCTTGCGACAGGGTTTACCCATCTGACAATCAAGACACCAATTTAATGATGAGGTCTTTTATACCGACAGACACAACACTATAATTACAATCGGGAATTGTTGCTGCTATAGATAACAATATAGGGGTAAAAGGAGTTTCTTATAATGCAAAGGTCATTCCTGTCAGAATTGCATATTGTCATTCAAATTTTCCTCGTTCTTGGATAACCTGCTCCTCTTGGGTGTTGAGAGAAACTGCGTGTTCCTACGCTGTTTTAGATAGCGAAGAAGGTGAAGTCGTAAAAACTATTTATAAAACCTTTCTGTAATATCCACCATCTCCCCGTTCACTATGCGGTACATCCGTTGGTTGGTGGTGGGAGACTTGAGGCCGCCGCAATCAGGGCGGTAGGGCCCGAACTTGACGTAATCGAACAGTGACAGCAATTCCGGTGATTGTGCTTCGGGGAACGTCTCGCGCCCGGAGTACCATGCCGTGTGGAGCCGGGTGTGTTGCCGGATGTGCCGCATCAGCGACTTCACAGCGGGCCAGTCGCGGTCGCCGCCCATCAGCAAGACGCAAGTGATGAGATTTTCGTATTGGGCTATAAGGGAGCTGAGGAGCTCTGTCGTGAGCTCCTCCCCTATATCGTCCCACAAATGGGGGCTGTGGCACCCCTCGCAATGGTTGGGGCAGTTGGTGATGTTGATGGCAAGCGAGACTTCGTCGGGGACCTCCTGGAAGACGATGTCGTAATTATAGAGCTTCATCGTGGGTGGCGTTGGCATAGTAGCGGCGGTGCTCCTCCTCCTGGCGTGCCTCGGAGAAGCTGCTCACCCGTTTCATGTAGCCAATCACCCGGGTGAGGTAGTCAAGGTTCTTGCTGTGGCACACGGGGCACTCCTTAAGGTAGCGCTTGTCGATATGGCCGCAGTCGTTGCACACGGTGTTGGGGATATTGAAGGTAAAGTAGTTGCAGCCCTCCACGGAAGCCACGCGCAGCAGCTGGCGGTACTGGCTTTGGGAGAGGTGCTCCTCCAAGTTGAGGTGCAGGGCCGACCCGCCGGTGAGGTGGGTGATGTACTTGCGGCCGTGCAGACGGAACTTGTCCAACGGGTTTGTGTTCGGGTCTTCCACGATGTAGAAATAGCTGTTGTAGCAGTCGCGGGGTACTTCGTAGCCGTCCTCGCGGTCCCACTTGGCGTGCTTCACGCCCACGTTCTCGGCAGGAATCATCTCGCAGTTGAAGAGCAGGTCCTTGGTGCGGTAGCGTTTGTTGTAGGTCTCGATGAGGCCGAGGATTTCCTCCACGAACTCCTGGTAGCGCGGGTTGTCGTTGATGGGGATGTGCAGGTATTCGGCAGCCTCCACGAGCCCGTTGATGCCGATGGTGAGGTATTGGCGCGACATGGCGATGTAGCCGGCGTCGAAGAGGGGCAGCATGCCCTTTTCCAACAGGTATTTGAGGTTTTCGTTGTAGCAGATTTGCACCTTGTGGGTGAGGTCAACCATCTCTTCAAGGAACTGCATGTAGGGGATGTTGTTGCGGTGCGCGTACTGGATGCAGCGGTTGAGGTTGATGGTGAGGACGCTCTTGGAGCCGGTGGAGACGCCGCCGGCACCGAGGGTGTAGCTGAAGCCGTTGTCCTGGATCTCGTTGCGCAGACGGCAGCAGCTGCTCAATGAGTCGGCGTTGTCGCTGAGATAGGTGAAGAAGGAGTGGCCTTCGGCATACATCTCGGCGGTGAAGTCGCCGTATTCTTGGTCGAGCACGTCGCCGTCCTTGGAGAGCAGAGCCATGGTTTCCACGGGGAAGGTGAGCACGGCGCGGGTGCGCTCCTTGTTGAACCAGCGCATGAAACGCTTCTGCAGCCAACTGAGAGACTCCCAATGGGGCTCGCTGCCGTCGGGGAAGCGGAAGTTCCCGAAGAGGCTCTTGAAGTAAAACTTGTCATAGTAGGCGATGTTCCAGAACACAGACTGGAAGTTGCGGGCGCCGGAAGGCTGGTTGATGGTATAGACCACCTGTTCGAAGCAGTCGGTGATGACCTTGTCGATGGTGCGTTTCTTGAGGGAGAGATCGACAACCTCGTCGGCGCGCAAATAGTAGTCGGTGCCGTATTCGAGTTCGATGAAGTAGTTCATGTACATCAGAAACTCCGGGGTGGCGCAGGCGCCGCTGAGCATGCTGGAGACCATGAACACCATGTTGACGAAGCCGCCGCAGAACGACTTGAGGTTGGTGGGGCGGGAGGCGTTGCCGCCGATGCTCTGGGTGCCGTTGAGCAACCAAGGGTACATGGTTACGCTGGCACAGTAGTTGGCGATGCTGGTCTCGTCGTTCTTGTAGATGAAATGGTGGTTAAGATAATACAGGTATTTGTCGGACAACTCTTTGCCATAGACATCCTTGATGCGGTCGCAGAGCATACGGCGGTTGAGGCGTATGAAGCTGGACTTGGGCAGCTCGCCGATGAGAGTGGCGATGTTCTTGCGCTCCACATTGGCGTTGGCGTCGTACTTGCTGCCGGTAGCGGCATTGCGGGCGTTGCAGTAGTTGATGAGGAACTCCATCTTGTCCTTGACCTCACGGTCCTCGTAGTGCTTCTGGCGGTAGAGGATGTAGGCCTTGGCCACCTCGTAGTAGCGCTCCGCCATGAGGGAGCGTTCCACCTGGTTCTGGATTTCCTCCACGGCGATTCCGTCGTAGATGTTGAGGCGGCTCAGAATGTTGGTCATGGCCTCCTGGGAAGCGAAGCCGCCCACGGAGATGAAGGCTTTGGAGATGGCGTTGCGGATCTTGTCCACCGAGAAGGGTTCCCGTTTGCCGTTGCGTTTGATGATGTATATGTCTGCGATCATAGGTTAAAATTGGTTTGTCAAGTTGTTCCAACAGGCAACTTGCAGGAGGGCATGGCTATCCATGAAGGATCAGTATGCTTTTGTCCCGAAAGCTACTTTTTCGGTATCAGGCAGGTCTTCTGGCTTGTTCCGCCTTTCGACGTCTTCCCAACAATGGAGAATTGTCAGTGACATGGTGTCGGAGGTTTACGTAAGAACTTCACAGCTACGGGAATAGCTCCTGATTTTCACAGGATTCCCTATTGTTCACATAGGAACCTGAAACCGTCGGCAAAAATAGAATTTATTCAGGTTCAATCCAAAGATTGTTTCCAAATTTTATAAACAATGTGTTCCAATTTACTTCAAGGCAGTTATCGGGAATCTTGACAAAAATTGTTGATAAATCGGATGGGATGTCTTGGTATGATTCTCACTTTTGGGAAGTATGAAATCAAATCCCTTTTTTTCGTATTTTTGCCCCCTCATAATCTGAATGCCAACAATGAAGAAAACACTTGTAATATACTTGATTTGCAGCCTGTCTATCGTGTCGCTGCGGGCGCAATCCTACCGTACCGACTTCTCCAGCAAGGATTATGTCGATACCGGCGCCACAATGGTCTGGCTCGGTCCCAGCATGTCGGGCCAGCTTCCGATGGGTGCATTGCGGCAGACTTTCAAGGCCAACCTCGCCCTCGGCGCCAACGTTACCGCCAAGACCAAAAAGAACTGGACGTTTGATGTCAGTTTCAGCTATATGTTCGGCAGCAACCTCAGGGACAAGACTGGTGCCTTCTTGGGCGACATGGTGCGGGAGGTCGGCGGCGAATACATCATCATCGACGGCAACGGCTTGGAATCGCAACTCTACTTTGAGGGGCGCTATTGGTATGTAGGACCCTCCGTCGGCAAGGTGATCCCTGTGAGCCGATGGAGAAATTCCGGCATCTGGATCCGCTTTGGCGCCGGCTACTTCGGACACAAGATCCGCATCAACGACTACGACAACCAGGTGCCCCAGCTGCTTGACGACTACAAGAAGCTCTACGACCACCGCTCCTCCGGCTTCGCCATGAACCAGTTCATCGGTTACCTCTTCATCCAGAAAAACAGAATCCTCAACTTTTACGGAGGCATCGAGTTCTATGAGATTTGGTCCAAACCCAACCGCAACTATGTTTTCCCCGAAGGGCCTACAGCGAACATGAAACGCAAGTTCTCGGGGCTTGTCGGACTCAAGATCGGCTGGAACATTCCTCTGTACGAAAAAAAATCCGTGACCACTTTCTACTATAAGTAAGCAATGCGCGTTCTCTATACCATCGGCATCTTCTTCTACCGTCTCGGCATCGCCGTGGCTGCGCTCTTCCAAAAGAAGGCCGCGCTGTGGCAGAAGGGACGCCGTGGGGAGTTTGACAAATTGTCTCGCGCCTTCGCGGGGCAGCCGCGACCGGTGTGGATCCATAGCGCCTCCCTCGGCGAGTACGAGCAGGCGCGCCCCCTCATCGAGCGCATCAAACAGGAACGCCCCGACGTGAAGGTGCTGGCCACCTTCTTCTCGCCCTCCGGCTATGAGGTGCGCAAAAACGACACCCTGCCCGACTATGTCTTGTACCTGCCGATGGACTTTCCCCGCAATGTGCGAAGATTCCTTGACATCATCAATCCCCAGATGGCCATTTTCGTCAAATATGAGTATTGGTACAACTATCTGCAGGAACTGAGTCTCCGCAATATTCCCTTTTACCATATCTGTGCCATCTTCCGTCCCGGACAATATATTTTCAAGCCTGTCGGGAACTGGTTTGCGGCTCATCTTCGCCGCTCTTCCGGTTTCTTTGTGCAAAACGAAGAGTCCGCACAGCTGCTCAAAAGCATCGGCATACCGCAATGCACAGTCTGTGGCGACACGCGCTTCGACCGTGTCCACGCCATCGCCAGCCAGCCCTACAGCCTCGACTTTGTGGAGGCCTTCCGTGGCGACAGCAGGCTCATCGTGACCGGCAGCACCTGGGCCCCCGACGAGCAAGTTCTGGCCACGGTGCTCTCCCGTCTGCAAGGGTACAAGATGATTGTGGCCCCGCACGAGTTGCAGCGCACCGAAGAGACACTGAGGTTTTTCAACGCTTTCAAGGTGGTGAAATACAGTGAGATGGAGGGCAAGAATCTGGCAGAATACGAGGTGTTAGTGCTGGATACCATCGGTATGCTCAGCAAGGTCTATAAATACAGCACCCTCTCGTATGTGGGCGGGGCTTTCAAGACGGGGTTGCATAATATTCTGGAGGCTGCCGTCTTCGGTGTGCCCCTCTTCTTCGGTCCCAAGTACCAAAAATTCAACGAAGCTATGGAGTTGGTACAGCAGAAAGGTGCCTTTTCCATCACATCTGCCGAAGAAATGGAGGGGATTGTCCGTCGTTTTGACGGAGAACCCGACTTTTATGAAAAAACCTGCGCCATCTGCCGCCACTATGTGGAGGCCAACATCGGCGCTTGCGATATGATATTCAATCACATTAAAAATTCAATACAATGAAAGGATTATCAAAAACACTCATCTTGGTGGTCGTTATCGTGATTGCCTTGATTGCTTTATTCATCGGCCCTTACAACAACATGGTCAACAAAGAGGAAACCTGCTCCCAGGCCTGGGCCAATGTGGAAAACGCCTACCAGCGTCGTATGGACCTCATCCCCAATCTCGTGAAGGCCGTGCAGGGTGCCGCCGATTTCGAGAAGAAGACTTTGGAGGCCGTCATCAACGCCCGTGCCAAAGCCACGTCCGTGCAGGTGGACCCCTCCAATCTCACAGAAGAGTCCATCGCCAAGTTCCAGGCTGTTCAGGACGAGCTCAGCTCTGCCTTGAGCCGTCTCTTGGTCACCATCGAGCGCTATCCCGACTTGAAGGCGAACCAGAACTTCCTTGAGCTGCAAGCGCAGTTGGAGGGCACCGAAAACCGCATCTCGACAGAGCGCAACAAGTACAACGAAACGGTGCAGGCCTACAACTCCTACATCCGCAAGTTCCCCAACAACATTGTGGCCGGTGTTTGCAACTTCGAAAAGAAGGGCTATTTCAAGGCTGCTGAAGGTGCTGACAAGGCCCCGGAAGTGGAATTCAATTTCGACTAACCAATTGTAGATGAAAAGACTGCTGCTTTGCCTCATCTTTGCTGTGCTCTGTCTTTCAGGCACGGCCAAAGGCTTGTTGGACCCAATTCCTGATGTGCCCAATCCGCCCCGCTTGGTCAACGACTTTGCGGGGGTGATGACGCGCGCGGAGGTGACGGAAATGGAGCAGCGCCTGGTGGCCTTCAACGACACCACCACCAATGTCATCTGTGTGGTCACGGTGAACGACCTCGGCCACTACACCGCGGCGCAGTTCGCCTACGAAATCGGCGAGCGTTGGGGCGTGCGGTCCCAAAACAAACGCAACGGTGTGGTCATTCTCATCAAGCCCTCCACAGGAAAAGGCGACGGGGATGTCTATATCTCCGTGGGCTATGACTTGGAACCGGTCATCACCGATGCCACGGCCAAGCGCATCATCGAGAAAAAGATGATTCCCGAACTGAGCCAGGGTCGCTATAAGGCGGCCATCGATTCGGCGTTGGCCTATATTCTGCCCCTCGCGGCGGGTGAGATTTCCGAGGACCGCCTTTATGACCACGATAACGGCTCTCTCTTCGGATTGATTGTCGCCATCATCATCATTGTCGCTGTGCTGTATGTGATCGGAAAAAAGACCAACAGCAACGGTGACAGCAAAGGCCACTACACGGGCGGCAGCGGCAGCACCATCTTCATCGACCCCTTCCCTTACGGGAACATCAGCGGTTCCGGCGGCAGCTTTGGTGGCGGCAGCTTTGGCGGCGGTGGTTTTGGCGGCTTTGGCGGCGGTGGCGGCTTCGGCGGCGGCGGTGCGGGAGGCCGGTTCTGAGAAGTGACAGAGAAAAACAGAACGTATTACAACATAGTTTTGAAAAATGGAAGCAAACAACAACCGAGGTTTCACCTCTAATATCGGAGCTATTTTGGCCGCGGCCGGCGGGGCTGTCGGCTTGGGCAACGTGTGGCGTTTCCCCTATATGCTGGGCAGCAACGGCGGAGGCGCCTTTCTCCTGGTATATGTCTTCTTTGTGCTGCTGATAGGCATTCCGTTGATGATGAGTGAGTTCATCATCGGGCGCCGTGCCCAACGCAACGTCATCGGCGCCTTCAGGGTGCTCAGTCCCAAGCATAAAGGCTGGATGCTCGTCGGCATCTTCAGCATCGTCTGCGCTTTCCTCATCTACGCCTTCTACAGCGTGGTGGCCGGCTGGACCCTCAACTACATCGTGCTGGCGGCCGGAGGCCGGTTGGCGGGACAGACCCCCGACCGGGTGACGCAAATCTTCTCCGACTTCACGCAGGGCTCGTTTTGGCCGCTCTGCAACCAATTCCTCTTCCTCGCTCTCACGGGCTTGGTGGTGATGATGGGCGTGCAGAAAGGCATCGAGAAGGTTTCCAAAATCCTGATGCCCGTGCTTTTCATCCTGCTGCTGCTGATGTGCGTGCGCTCTGTCACGCTCGGAGCCGGAGCCAAAGAGGGACTCGCCTTCCTCTTCAAGCCCGACTTCAGCAAAATCACGGGCAGCTGCATCCTCTCCGCTCTCGGCCAGTCGTTCTTCTCCATGAGCATCGGTATGGGCGCGATGATCACCTACGGCTCCTACATCCGCAAGGAGGACAAACTGTTTAACACTAGCGTCTGGATTGCCGTGTGCGACTCGCTGGTGGCCATCTTGGCGGGCATCGTCATCTTCCCCGCTGTGTTCGCTTTCAGTATGGATCCGGCCAGCGGACCCGAACTGGTTTATATTGTGCTGCCCAACGTGTTCAACAGTATGCCGGGTGGCGTGGTGTTCGCGGTGGTCTTCTTCCTGCTGCTTGGCATTGCGGCCCTCACCTCCACCATCTCTCTGTTGGAGATATTGGTGGCCGCCGCGGTGGAGGAGTTGCACTGGACGCGCCGGCGTGCCTCCCTGGTTTGCAGCCTTGTCGTCTTCGTCATCGGCGCTTTCTGCACACTCTCCTTTGGCCCGCTCAAGAATATGACCATCTTCGACAGCACCATTTTCGAGCTTTTTGACAAAATAACGGCCTCTTACCTGATGCCCATCGGTGCGTTGATGCTCACCATATTTTTGGGATGGTTTATGCCCAAGGCTGAGGTTAAAGACGAGCTCTCCAACGGCGGTGCCATCAAGGCCCGCGCCTTTGAGCTGTACTATTTCGTGTTAAGGTATGTGGCCCCGATCGCCCTGATTGTCATATTGATAACCGGGATTATTGGGTAATTATAGCACAATCAGTGTTTTCCTAATATCTTCTACTGTTTTCTGAGGTATTCCTAAAGGTTTGGCATATTCGGGCCAATGAGCCACCACATCAGCGATTTGTTCCACAATTTCTTTAGGTTTTCTGATATTTATTGATGCTGCCACTTTCAGAACGTCTTCCAAGGTGATGTTTGTCCATTTGTTGTTGATGGACATTTGATGTTGTGAAGTCCATTCTCCAGCCGGGTTATAGGCCCAGGACATATCGTATGCGGGCGATAATTTCCATTTTCCGCTTTTGTCCATCAGGAAAGAAATGTTTTTAGTGTGGTCGTCTTGGTTGCGCGCCATCACATTGAAAACCATCCTTCGAAACATCTGTTCTGCTTGAACATAGGGAAGGCGCAGTTGCCGCATTACCTGAAACACCTGTTCATAAGAAAAAGCCCGGAGCATCTTGTAGTCATAATGCGCAATGCCACACAGGGTTTGCATGTGTATTTTTTCCTTGCCGCCTGTTCGATCAAACCGCTTTGTCATAAAATGTGATCGTCCGTTTTCTTCTAAAATCCGGCAAGGCATCATTTCAATGCCAGCATCTTTTGCCATCAAGTAGTAGGCAAACTCTATCAGCCCATAGTGCGTGGGATCGCCGAGCTCCCGGTTGGTTACACCATCCAGTTTGAGCAACCAGTGTTCGAAACCTTCAGGGGCCTCTATCTGTCCAGAGCGCACCTCCTGTGTCTTTTCATTGTATGCTATCACAGCCTTGGCGCGCTGACCACCAGCGGATGTTCCCACTTTAATGATGTTCAATAACGCTTCTTTCTTGTTTTCCGACAAATTGACATTTAAATTGGATTTTTGATGGAGTGCTTCCCGCGCTATTTCGACTAAAGAGTCTATTTCTATCCGTGTCACCTTTTCAAGGTCGATATCCTGTGCGGGTTCAAATTCCAAGGCTCCCATACTTCGTTTTCCCTGGTAACATAAACGTTCGATGGGGTTTGCGAAAGATCTGCCCATTGTGGCCAGCCAGCGGTCCAATAAGGCCTTCCCATAAGTATCCGGTAACGCATCGGCCAAAAGGCCGGGCAACCCCAAAAATGTTTCTTTTGAAAGCATTGTGAATTGAAATGAGCGATGCGGGGTCAAAGGCATTACAATAGGGGAGAGATTCCACCCGAAACGCTCAAACGACGGGTCATATTCAAATACGGCGGATTGGGTGTTTCCATTCCATAACACCATCCCGGCCGTATGACCCCAAATCCTGACTTCAGCTAAAGTTACCATTCTAAATCATTTTTTTCAGATTCTGATACTCCTTTGACTTTACGGGACCTGACACGCTCCCGTTTTTTCTCCCCGCGCCTCAGTTTTGCATACGCAATGGGACTCAAAGTTTGCTCTTGAAAGAAGTATTCCAAATAATCCAATTGTTCCAACGCGCGAAGTATTTGAACAATGGTCAATAGCGCAGCTCCTTTCCCGTTTTCAATAGAGCTGATTGTGAAAACAGACACGCCAGAGGCGTCTGACAGTTCTTTCTGCTTTATGTTTTTTGCCAAACGCAGTTCCTTGAGCTTTCTGCCTATTTGTTGTACGATGGCTTCATTAGTGAGAATATAATAATCCATATAATTATAGATATTTCAAAAATTACGCAGCAAAAATACAAATAATATTTGAAATACCAAAATTTATTTCTAAGTATATGGCTGTATAATCTTTATTGGGGGACGTACAGATTGTTTTTTCTTTGTTACCGAGAAAGGTCCTTCACAATAGACAAAGTTTCTTAATTCCTTAATTTCTTAATTATGGAGACGTTTCAGAAAACGTCTCTACCTGCATCACAGGTTCCCCTTCTCGATATCTTTGAAGTACTTGACGGTGCCGTAGGTGAGTTCGTCGCAGGCGGCATCGTCGCAGACGATGATGCCCTTGGGGTGCATCTGCAGCACGCTGACAGTCCACATTTGGCTGACGGCGCCCTCGATGGCGTGGGCCAGAGCGCGGGCCTTGTTGTGTCCGTTGGCCAGGATCATCACCTCGCGCGCGTCCATCACCGTGCCCACACCGACCGTGAGGGCGGTCTTGGGCACCTTGTTCACGTCGTTGTCGAAGAAGCGGGAGTTGGCGATGATGGTATCGGTGGTCAAGGTCTTCACGCGCGTGCGCGAAGTGAGGGAGGAGCCCGGCTCGTTGAAGGCGATATGCCCGTCGGGGCCGATGCCGCCCATAAAGAGGTCGATGCCCCCGTAGGAGAGAATCTTCGCCTCATAGCGCGCACACTCCGCCTCCAGGTTTTCGGCATTGCCGTTCAGGATATTGACGTTCTCCTTGGGGATGTCGATGTGACGGAAAAAGTTGTTCCACATAAAGCTGTGGTAGCTCTCGGGGTGGTCTTCCGCGATGTTGACGTATTCGTCCATATTGAAGGTCACGACGTTCTTGAAGGAGATCTTCCCCTTCTGGTGCAGGTGCACTAATTCGCGGTAGGTGCCGATGGGCGTGGACCCTGTGGGCAATCCCAACACAAAAGGTTTCTTTTCCGTGGGGTTGAAGGCGTTGATGCGCTCGACGATGTGGTTAGCCGCCCAACGTGACATTTCTTCGTAGTTTTTTTCAATGATAACTCGCATAGTATGTTGTATTGTTTGATGATTTTTTATAACTGCAAAGATAATAAATACCCATTCACTTATTTCATTGTTGATTCCTAATAGAACTGCCCCACGGGTCGAAGTGCAGGGCGCGCACGACCTGCTTAAGACTGCCGGTGATGTGCGTATAACTGCCCAAACGGTCGGGGTGCACGTAATAGAGGCTGTCCACCCCGTTGCGGCGCATACAGATGGCGGCCAGGCCGTTGGCGCCATAGACGTAGTAATGTGCACTATTTTGAATCATCATTTTTGGGTCTAACGTTGTAAAATTTACGAAACAGCACACATTCGTAATATGTATCGATTGTTTCAAAATGTTTCTCTATTTGTTGCATCGCAGAGAGCAAATCTGTCACTGTAATAACACAACCTGATTTTAGTTTTATTTCATATATAGAGCCTATCGCTGATCTTAATAGAGGGCGAATTCGGACAAAAGATTCTATGTCTGATAATTGAAAATCGACCTTAATATCTTCCCTGTTATAACTAATCTTTTCATCGTACTCCAATAACGTATCGTAATCGTATAGGAGATATTTAACCAAAACACCAATAGGATAAATGGAAAGAAGAAATATCATATCTATAATTAGAAGAAGAAATAAAATATTTTCCCATAGTGGATTTGTCCATTGATAATTCAAAATCCAATAAATCACCGGTATCCATACCACCACAGACAACAGGGGAATAATTCCCTCAAAAAAAAGATTTCTATAAGATAAGGAAGACTTCATATTAATAGTATGTTTGAGGTGAGTTTATTCTTCTTAATTCCATTTCAAATTCAGATAAATAATTGGCAGTCCATTTTACACCACGTTTAAGAAAATCTAGCGTAAATCCTACTATTGCACCCTCCGGGCCTCCCCAAAAGCCAATGTTCGCAGTCGCGAAATCGTACGCATTTTCAAAGGAAGGAGGCCAATTCTTGTATGCGTCCCTTCCAATATCAAATATTTGTGTGCCATAAGCCAAAACGGAAATTCCATAAGGAACATTATAATTCAAACCTGAATTGCCTTCACATTCATCTCTTGTGTGACAGAAAGGGTATCGTCAGCAGCTTTTTTCAGTCGTACTATCTTGCGAAGGACCCTGTTGCCTGTTGCATCGTATTCATACTGCCGTGGCAAAGACTGCTGTGCGAAGACAGTGACAGTTAGTAATAGCAGGATGGAAATCCCTGCAAACCTGAAGAAACCCAAGTCGAAATTAATAGAGTAATTACTCATAAACAGAAATCTTGTTTTAAAAATATTCATCACATAAACTTCCTGAATAATTGGATGTATCTTTCCGTCTCCTCCCTGATTTGTTTGACAAAACTTACCTCCTCTAACTCGCCGATGACGGCGATTTTCTCCTCCTCGTTTCTGAAGGTGGCGTTGCGGAAGGGGTTGTCGTAGTCCTTCTTGCGGGAAAGATAGACTTGGTCGCAAATGAATTGCTGCACATCAGAGGCCTTTTGGAGTAATTTCACCCATAGTTCCTGCGTCATTATGCCATATTTTTCATGATAGAGGAACCGCAGGGAGGAGAAGGCATGGCGAAGCTTCTCGAGCGGGTAGCGCTCCCAGATTTCATCATAGCGGCGGTGGATGTCGGTCCAGGTGTTGAGAATGCCGTGATTGATGTCATGGCGCAGGGTGTCCACATCGTCGCCGTTCACCAACTGTCCGCCCAAATTGACCCATTCGCGCTGTTCCTTGCTCCGCAGCGTGTCGCAGAGGGACTCGAGTGTGATGCCAGGATGCTCGTCCATGTATTTCACCATGTTCTGGACACCATAGTAGAGCAGCATGTCGCCGTATGCGTGATAGGCCTCGCAGTGCTTGAGAATGCGCACCTTGCGTTTGCCGTGTTCCATGTTCTCGCCGAACACCTCCAGCCTCTTGGCGGCCTCGGGGTCATTGTTCAGCAGCTTGCGGCCAACCATGCGCAGCTCTTCCATGGAGAGGTTGTCGCAGGAGTCCCCTTGCGCGCGCAGGAGCGCTTTGCCTGTCCATGCCTCCAGAAGTTTGCGGGCCTCGATGGCCTCCTCCATGGTGTCGGGGGCGAAGGTCTCGAACTCGATGTGCTGGATGCGGCGCTTGCGCTTGTCGCGTTTCTGGTATTTGGAGGTGTTGCGCGCGATGGCGTACATGTTGTACATCCACCAGTAGGCGGGCATGACATGAAGCTCGTCATGCGCGGTGTCGTTGCTCACCAAGCTGAAGGGAAGCATGATGTTGAGTTCGTTGGGGTAGTCGGCCTTGGAGAGGAGCGTAAAAGAGGCGAACTTGGAGGAATGCTTCACAGAGGAGCAGAGGCCGGGCCAGAAGCCTCGGTTGGCAACGATTTCACCATCCGTGGCGCGGCTGTTGTGGTTGGAGCCTACGGTGGCGCCGGCGGCCATGTTGCTCTGCCCCATCACACAAGCCGAGATGAGGAACGAGTTGTTGTGGTGCTGCTCGTGCGAGGGGAAGATGAGGTTGTTCAGCACTTCACAACATGAGATGGTCGAGTTGTCGCCCAACACGGAGTTGAGAAGGCGTGCCCCGTACTTGAGGTTGCAGTTGTCGCCCAGCAGGAATCTTGTGCCCACCACGGAGTAGAATATGCGGCAACCGTAGCCGGTGATGCCGTTGACCAGAATCACGCCCTCCCCGATTTGGGTGGGCTCCGCCTCCGAAGAGTTGATGGTGATGTTCTTCAGCTTGGAAGCCCCTTTGATATAAGTGCAAGGCCCGATTTTGGCGTCTTTGAGAATCCAGCAGTTCTTGATGACACAACCCTCGCCTATGGTGCCGTAGTAGCCGCGCCGGTTGTCAAAAGAGTTCTGCGTGATTTCAAACAACCGCTCCTGCAATTTCTTGTCATCGCGGTATTTGGCCCATAAGTAGGCATCTGAGGTGATCATGCCGTCGAAGGGCAGGATGCCGCGTCCGCCCACTTCGTTCATCACCTCCAGCCACACACGCACCTCTTCGGGCTCGCCCTCTTTGATGATGCCGTTGCCGAACTTGGAGTGGTCGGTGGTGGACAACTCTTGGATGTTGAAGAGGATGCATCGGTCGCCGACAATGTAGTTGGCCATATAGTGGACATCGTGGATGGCCACGTCGTCGCCAATGTCGCAAGATACAATACTGCTGCCCGTGATTCCGACAGGAATGCGCAAGTCGTGATATTGCAGAATCTCGTTGCGGATTCGTCCGATGCGCACCATGCCGAAAAAGCGGTTGTTTTTGACCATGCTTGCGTCAAAGTCATCCGTTACCCAGATGTCGTCCCAGTTGGTGGCGGTGTTGGCATTCTTCACCAAGTCTTCCACCTCCCCGGAACTCAAATGCCGCCATCCCCCTTCAGGACGCTTTACCTGTTGGTCCCGGAAATGGTTCTCGTCATACCCGTGCAAGTATTTGTCATCAATAAAATTCTTGTATATGCGGTCGTAAGAAAGAATGGTAACCTTATCCATAGGGCTTTTTTTTAAAAAGTGCAAAACTAAAAAAAAAGGTCGGAATATTGAATCCCAACCTTCTTTTTAACTCTTTTTAACAGCTTCAAAAGCCCCTGCTGCAGCTACATTCCCAACACTTGGTTGTATAGCGGGAAGTCAATTTTGTTGTGCTTGAAGTCTTTGTTGCCGACCTTGACAGTCAGTTTGCCGCCGTTGACCTTGAGTTCATCAATTTGTATTTTTTTAAGATACCCCACGGTCTCTTTGTAGGTGACATTGGTGAGGTGAAACATGTAGAGTCGGTTGGTTTGCTCGATCATGTTGACGGTGCATTTGGACAAGGTGATGTTGGGCAGATTTTTCTGAGCCACCTCGGGGCGGCTGTTGCGCGTGTCGGAAAGGGTCCGGGCATCCACAAGATAGTTGCAACGGTTGTTGATGTTGAAAATGCAGTTCTTGAATTCGAGGTCAAAGGGCGTGTAGGCGTTGTAGGTGGACTCGATCAACACGGGCACATGGTTGTTGAAGATGCATCGTTCAAAGGAGAGCAGTCCGTAAAGAGAGGAGAACTGATTGTACAGGTTGTTGAAAATGCAGTTGCGGATGGTGACATCCCGACCATAACAGTGAATGTCATAACGGTTGATTTCACAATTGTCCAAGGTGGCCTTGTTGATGTTGTTGGTGCCGAATATGCCCCAGTTGGAGCGACTTTTAAGGTATTCGATTTTGGAGTCCCACACGTTGTCCATCAAGATGCCGTAGCCGTAGTAGTCGGTGCGGGAGTAGGTGCCGTTGATTTTGATATGGTCGAGCAGGACGTTGGCGCAATCGGTAATGCGGATCGCGTTGTCGGCGGTGAGCTCGCTTTCCGGGGTGTTGATGACCACGTCGCACAACTCCACGTTGTACTGGTTTTGGATGTCGAAGCAATATGTTTTGTACTTGGAGTCTTGGGTGCGGTTGATGGTGATGCCGGAAATAACCTTGACATAGTCGTCCACGGGACAATGTCTGACGACGGGTTTGGTTTCGGGTGTGTTATAGGGCATGATGGTTTTGTTCAAGCCTATGCCGTTTTCCACAAGCACGATGTCCTTGCGGGTGTGTCCGTACTTGTAGCCCTGCCGCCGATCGACCCAAAGGCTGTCATCGCGCAAAATGACCAAATGTTTGCCGGTGCGCAGAGCCTTTACGGAGCCGAATTCTCCCTTGTCGATATTCTCTTTCGACACAAAAGCACTGTCGGTGGGCTGCGTCATGCGAAAAAGATAGAACGTTTTGCTGGTATTCCTCACATTCAGCACCAAATTTTGGAAAATATTGTAAGAAGTGAGGGGGATGGGTTTTGCATCGGCAGGGATTTCAATGTCAAGCTTGTCCACCCCGTCATAATCGACATCCACGCCCTGTTCCAAGGCGGCAACGTGCGTGTTGTATAGCGCATAGAAACGCTCGATGTCCGTTTGTGCCTCACCCAACCCGAACGAACAGGGCGAAAGGGGAAATTTCTGTTCTTGTCCCCTGGCAAAAGTTGTGGCCATAATTAGCAGAATGATTGATAATGTTTTTCGCATCTTTCCAAATGGTGTGGAATTGGTTCAAGAAGAAAATACAATCATAATCTCGCATCGACAATCTCGCGCGGCAACACGCCTTTCACATCGTAAATGACACCGCCCTTTCGCATGAGACTCGTGACGTTCATCTCTAAGAACTCCTTGTGCGCCACCGCCAAGATGATGGCATCATACTGTGCGCTTTGGATTTTGGATTTTGAATTTTGGATTTCAATCCCGTACTCCTCCTGTACCTTTTCGCCATCGGCCCACGGGTCGTAGATGGTGATGTTGGGTGTGTATTCGGCCAAGGTGTGGTAAATATCAACGACCTTGGTATTGCGGATGTCGGGACAGTTTTCCTTGAAGGTGATGCCGAGGATGAGGATCTTGGCATCCTTGACTTGTACACCTTTGAGGTTCATGCACTTGACGGTCTGGTTGGCGACGTAGGCGCCCATGCCGTCGTTGAGGCGGCGGGCGTTGCTCATCACACGCGGCAGCACGCCATAGACCTGTGCCTTTTGGATGAGGTAGTAGGGATCGACGCTGATGCAGTGGCCGCCCACAAGGCCGGGGCTGAGCTTGATGAAGTTCCACTTGGAGGCGGCGGCCTCGATGACATCGTGCGTGTCGATGCCCATGGCATTGAAGATCTTGGCCAACTCGTTCATGAAGGCGATGTTGACGTCGCGCTGCGAGTTCTCGATGATCTTGGAGGCTTCGGCCACCCTGATGGAGGGGGCCTTGTGGGTGCCGTTCACCAACACCGCGTTATAGACGCTGTCCACGTAGTCGGCGATTTCCGGGGTGGAGCCGGAGGTCACCTTCCGGATCTTCTCCACCGTGTGCAGCTTGTCACCGGGGTTGATGCGCTCGGGACTGTAGCCGGCGAAGAAGTCGGTGTTGAAGCGCAGCCCGCTGACACGCTCCACGATGGGGAGGCACTCCTCTTCGGTGACACCGGGATAGACGGTGCTCTCATAGACCACAACGTCCCCTTTGGAGATGACCTTGCCAACGGTTTCCGACGCTCCCTGAAGCGGTTGCAGGTCGGGGCGGTTGTTCTCATCCACGGGGGTGGGCACGGCCACGACGTAGAAGTTGCAGTCGCGGATGTCGTCAAGCTGGGTGGTGCAGCGGAAGCCATGCTGGGAGATGGCTTCCTGCAACAGGGCATCGTCCACCTCAAGGGTGGCGTCGTGTCCTGCCATGAGCGCGTCCACACGCGCCGGGTTCATGTCGAAACCGACAGTGGGGAATTTTGTGGAAAAAAGGCGGGCTAAAGGCAGACCGACATAACCGAGGCCAATAACCGCTATCTTGGTTGTTTTCATATTATTTCTGATTCTATTACGATAAAATCTCTTTTTTTTATTAACTTTTTTGATGTTCTATATTTTGTCAGGCATTTATTTCAAAGGAAATCCGGCGATTCAGAATCCTTCGGGGTTTTGTTGCTGCCAGTTCCATGCGTCGCGGCACATGTCGTCAAGGTCGTGTTGGGCAGTCCAGTGAAGCTCGCGGGCGGCCTTGGCAGGGTCAGAGTAGCTGGTGGCGACGTCGCCGGTGCGGCGCGGCAGCACACGATAGGGAATATGGATGCCGGTGCTGCGCTCGAAGGCGTGTACCACGTCAAGGACAGAGTAGCCTTTGCCGGTGCCGAGGTTGTAGATGGCGAGGCCGCAGTGCCGCTCAATGGCGGCGAGGGCGGCCACGTGCCCGCGGGCGAGGTCCACCACATGGATGTAGTCGCGCACGCCTGTGCCGTCGGGTGTGTCGTAGTCGTCGCCGAAAACGCCCAACTCGGCGCGCTTGCCCACGGCCACCTGCGTGATGTAGGGCATCAGGTTGTTGGGGATGCCGTTGGGGTTTTCGCCAATCCGTCCGGAAGGGTGCGCCCCGACGGGGTTGAAATAGCGCAACAGGACGATGTTCCATGTGGGGTCGGCCCTGTGCATGTCCATCATGATCTCCTCCAACATGCTCTTGGTTTGCCCGTACGGGTTGGTACAGTGCCCCTTCGGACACTTCTCCGTGATGGGTATCACCGCTGGGTCGCCATAGACAGTGGCCGATGAGGAGAAGATGAGGTTCTTGCAGCCGTGCTGCCGCAATACGTCCAGCAGCACCAGCGTGCCGCTGATGTTGTTCTCGTAGTACTCCCACGGCTTGGTCACCGACTCGCCCACGGCTTTGAGGCCCGCAAAATGGATGCAGGCATCGCATGGGTGCTCTGTCAGCACGCGGTCGAGGGCAGCGCGGTCGCGGATGTCGGCCTTGAAGAAGGGAATCTCCGGCACGTGTATGATCTCCGCCACCCGCTGAAGGGCTACAGGACTGGAGTTGCACAGGTTGTCCGCCACCACCACTTTGTGGCCGGCATTGTAGAGTTCTATAATTGTGTGGGAGCCAATGAATCCGGCTCCTCCGGTGACTAATATTTTCATTAATGGATGAGGTTGAAAAAATCTTGCAAAGATACTGTTTTTATAGCATTCCCTCGTAATGATTGTACGTTTGGCTGGTGGGTTTGATAAGTTCCAGCACATTGATGCCGAAAATCTTCTCGGCGGTATCTTTCAGTTTCTGCTTGACACCCACCTTGAGTGGGGCTTGGAGGCCGCCGTCGAAGTCGGGGGCGTGGTTGCCCTCGATGAGCTCGATGCGGCCGTCGGTGAGTGGGCAGAGGTCCCAGCCGGCGAAGCGGAGGTCGGGCATCACGCGGGCGGCCTTTTGGCAGGTCTCCACAATCTGGTCCCAATGGGGGATGGTGAACCCCACAATGGGCGTGTCCGTGTCGGGATGGCGCTCGTAACGGTGGTTGTGCGCGTCAATGGCGGGACTCTCGATGCGGCCGGTGTCCGGGTTGATGGGGGCGAACACGCCGCCGGCGTGGGTGTTGTCGATGACACTGCCGTGCGCGCCCATCCGGAGCAATGCCCCGAACACGGTGAACTTGTCGCCTTGGGAAAGCGTGACCACCCGGATGGTGTTGAGCGAGGCGGGATGCAGCCGCTCTATGGGCTCGCAGGCCCGCACACACTCCTCCAGCAGGAGTTTGTTGTCATGACAGCGAGAGTAGGTTGCATTCCAGTCTTTTACCTTTTCCGCGCTGATTTTGAAGATGCCCTCGCCGCAGGTGCCGTCCAGGGGCTTGGCGATGACATCATGCGCCTCCACAAAGGCGCGGAACTCCTCCAAGGAGAGTTCTTCTGCCCGTCTCCATTCCCGATGC
This sequence comes from Bacteroidales bacterium, assembly GCA_017651425.1. Classification (GTDB taxonomy): domain Bacteria; phylum Bacteroidota; class Bacteroidia; order Bacteroidales; family WCHB1-69; genus F23-D06. Next base: position 7,533 of record JAGCCZ010000053.1, on the reverse strand, counting down.
ACAAAAGGTTCAAAACGGCGGAGGAAGGCGGTCTTGTCGCGGAAGGTCTGGCGCACCTCGCGGGTAACCATCTTGCGGTAGATGCACTGCATCTCCGAGCGGGAGACAAAAGCGTCGCGCGCCGCCTCGTCGAGTTTCCAATACTCATAACCATACATATACTCCTGGTAGGTGACACGATGGCGGCGTAACGCTTTCTTGTAGTCTGCCAAGGAGCCGTGGGGTGCATTTTCGCGGAAGTGCTTTTCGGCCTCACGGGTGAAGATGCGTTTTTCTTCCTCACGGATGCGAGTTTCCTGAAACCAGGCCCAGCGGAGCAGACGGTCATAGAGTGGTGTCTGCTTGAAGGCCTGATAGAGCGCGCTTCCGCGTAATGTGGTCTTGGGGTCCATGGCTACCAGTTGGGGTTTTGACGGTTGGGTTTTTGCATCAGCTCACGGATGATGCTTTCCGTATGTTCGCCGAAGGCGGGACCGTTGGCCGACTGGCTCAGCTCAGTGCAGATGTTCCACTCGATGAGCACGGGCTCGCCGCTCTCCTCGATGGCCACGTCCCAGCCGATGAGGTTGAAGAAGGGCAACTGCAGGTGCAGGCGCTTCACGGTCTCCACAGCCTCGTGGTAGGAGGGCACGGTGTACCCCTCGAGAGTGATGCCGCTGTCGGTCTTCTCCACATTGTCGGCGCCCACGTTGCCGAAGGCGTATTTGGCCAAAGTGCCGTTGGGGTTGATCTTGGCGCTGATGCCGCCGGCGCTCTCGTTGTCGATGTCGCTGCCCGCGCGCCCGATGCGGATGACGGTGTAGAGCACGATGATCTCCATCCCCCTGCGGTAGGTGAAGATACGGATGGTGTTCACCGACGAGTCGTTGAGGGCGTTCATCCGCTCGTGCTGGTGGACACGGCGTTGTATCAGGAAGTCCTCCTTGTAGCGGTCGAAGAGCTCCCCAATGGTGAGTCTGTCCACATTGGTGATGCCGTCGCGGACGGTCAGGCGGTGTACGCCGTCGCCGTGACTCTCCAACGAGGGCTTGATGATGACATCGTCCAAGTTCTGGGCGAAGGCGACGGCCTCCTCTTTGGTCACAGGCTTGCCGCCCACATAGAAGTAACCGTTCATATTCTTCAGCAGGGTTTCCGGATGCTTCACATCGGGCAGATAAACCTCCGCCATATTCTTGTCGGCGTAGGCATCGCGGTAGCCGTAGCGGTTGGCCCGGTAGAGCAGGGTGGCCTTGTAGAGGCTCGTAGGCAGATATTTCTTCGAGTAGATGCCGGTGCGCGAGTAGAGGAACTTGTGCCATACCAGCGGGATGCGCTCGCCCGTGAGCTCCTTGTAAAAGGCACGGATCTCCTTTTTCTGTGTATGCGTCAGCGTCTTCTTGCCCTCCAAGCGGTCGTATTTGGCCTTCAAGGGTTTGTAGAAATATCGGATAACCCGCTGTTTCTGGATTTTATCGATGATTTTTTTGATGGTTTGTTTCAACATAAAGAAGGATATGACAGATTATTGTGAGATGATATGTTGGAGATGGCGGTCACTCAATTGTTGCGGTATTCTTCCGAAATAGGGGAAAGGAATGATGCCGTCGCGCACCTGCTGCTCCCAAGCCTGGTAGCACTGGCGGATGTCGGGGCGCCAACCGCGGCGGATGAAATACTGCCCCGTGCGGTCCCACATGTCGTTGACCTCGATGACGAGCGGCCCCTCGTCGGTGATGGCGATGTCCCAGCCAGCCACACGGCAGTAGGGGAGTGCCTGCTGGAAACGGCACACCTCGGCCTTGATGGCGTCCCAGTGCTCGATGGTCACGCCGTTGAGCGGGGCGTTGCTGTCGGGATGCCGGTCAATGTCGTGAATGTTGTGCCAGCCATCGTATCGGATGGCGTACTGGAGCACGCCCGTGTCAGGGTTGACGGCCACATCCACGTTGCCGCCGTCGCCGGCGTTATCTACAATGCTGCCCGTCCGCCCGATCTTGATGAAGGTGGCAAACACCTCCGCATGGTTATCAGGATAGAGGGCGGTCATAAAGCGCACGGTGTTCACCGAGGAGGGGTTGAAAGAGGCGAACTGCTCCGTCTGGCGCACCACCCCTTCAAAAATGAGGGGCTGCCGCCCGAGCAGGGTGGAGAGGCGCGTGGTTTTGCCGTCGCCCTCTGCAAACAGGATGTCGTTGTCCATGTACTGGAGCTGGCGGCAGAGGCGCACCCCCTCGCCGTGCGAGTTTTCGGTGGCCTTCATCACACATTCGGTCACCCCTTTGTTGCGCAGGATGCGCACCAGGCCGGACACATCGTTGGCGATCTCATCGTTGGGAGACACGCTGCCCTCGGGCTGGTAGTAGGCGTAGAGGGGGGCTTGGCGCACGCCGGTGTTCTCCAGCATCTTGTGCGTGAGATATTTGTTGCGCATCAGGATATAGTATTTCTCGGGATTCAGCAGCCGCAGGTAGTGGCGCTGCTCGTGTTTGCCGAGGAAATCGTTGCGGAACTGCTCCGATCGTTTTTCAAATTCAAACTCGTCGTACTCCTCCATCGTCAGACCCTTCTGTCGGTATAGTTTGCAGTAGTCGCGGATGACGTGCAGCCGCTGGGCGGGGCTCTTGGCACGGTGTCGGGCAAGCAGCAGCAGTTGGTGGCAGAAGGAGAGGGCTTTGCGTATCATAATGCTTTACAGATGGGTGCGGTGATAATGGTATTGTTGGTCCAGCTCTTTTTGCTGTTCCTCGTCCCAGATACGGCGGATGCCGGTGGCCTTGAGGGTGGCGGGTGCGCCGGCGAGGAGGGAGTAGGGCTTTATGGATGAGAAGTCTTTGTTCACCAAGCTGTTGGAGGCGATGACCACCTCTTGGGGCACCTGTGCGCCCTTGGCGATGGTGGTGCGGTTGCCGATCCAGATGTTGCCGGCCAGCAGTACGGGCTTCGTCAGCGGAGGGATGGCGTTGTCCTTCTCTATCAGTTGGATGTAGTGGAAGCTGCTGTCCATGATCTGCACGTCCCAGGCCATGCGCACGTTGTGGCCGATGGTGATTTTCTCGAAGCACATCACCTTGAAATTGGTGCCGCAGTAGGTGCCGCCCGTGCCGAAGGAGAGCTCGGCGCCGTCGGCCACCAGCAGATAGGAGCCGTGGGCGAACTTCATCCGTCCGGCAAAAGTGAGGGTGCCGTTGATGGTCCAGATGCTTTGGGGTATGGCGGTGGCCACGTAGTAGTCGCGTTTGCCGATGATGATCATCCCGGTGCTCACCTTGTCGGGGAGCACGATGCGGCCGCGGGTGCCGCGGAGTTTGAATCGTCCATGGACAAAAATCGGCAGCCGCAAGGCCTGCCGCCAGGGCAGCATCTTGAAGTTGATGCGGAGCGTCTGCAGGATGTTGCACCGGAGGAAGCGTAATATCAGTCTGAGATAGGACATATATTCTGAAAAGAAAACGCGGCAAAGGTACACAATTTTGTCCTATCTCTTCACAAACTTTTTACCACCAAGATAGTTGAAAAAAATGTATCTTTGCCTTCTCAAAATTAAAACTTTAAAATTATGGTTGAAAATTGTGATTCAAATTCCGAAAAGAAAAGTTTTTTCCAGAAATTTCTGGATTTGTTCAGAGGCACTTCAAAAAAAGTTGCTGAGAAAGCGAAAGATACCGTGGAAGATGTCAAGAATTCCGAATTTGCCGAAAAGGTGACGGATGCCGCAGGGAAAGTCGGCGAAAAGGCGAAAGACATCGTTGAAGACATCAAAGAAAGCAAATTTGCCGAAAAGGTGGGTGATGTGGCTGAAAATGTCCGCGACAAAGCCAAGGACATGGTGGAAGACATCAAGGAGAGCAAATTGGCGGAAAAGGTGGGCGACGCCGCCGACAAGGCGAAGGAGATGAGCGGCAAGGCTCTTGAGAAGCTCGGCACGCTGGCCAAGCTCCCCGTGCTGATCAAGGCGGGCAAGAAGCTTCAGGAGTCAGCAGACGCCCCCAAGGATAAGGTGGACTTGCTCCACGACCTGGACACCAAGGTGGCGGCCATTTTGGAAGACGGTGTGATCACGCCCGAAGAGGAGGCTACGCTCGTGGAGGAAGCCAAAACCCTCGGCATTGATGTGGAGGAATTTCTGGCAGAAGTCCGCGAAAGGCTGCCGAAAAAGGAGTAGTGCAGAGTTATTGGCGGTTGGTTATTGTTAGCTGTTGGGCCAGAAGGGGATTGGGCAAGGAAATGCGCTGCGGTGGCTACAACCGCCCATCCATCCCCGTCAGGGGATGCATATCTGTAGCCCGGGGCGTTTCCGCGAGGATGTAAAATCCCCGCGAGGGGATTCATGGGAGAATATGATTGGCAACGGGGCATCGGCATTGATTTTGTGGGAAGAAAGTAAGAAAAAAATCGGGTTAATTGCGATGGTGCAATCTTGTTAAAAAATCTTTTGGAACGACCCGTAATATGCACATGTAGGATGAATTATTACTAAAAGCATATATGCTTTCTTCATTTGTGGGTATATTTATGACAACTATGCCACAGTCATCCATTTCATTTGGAAGTCTTTCGAAATAATAATATACCCCAGTTCTATTCATCTTTGAAACACACACGTTTCGAGGTACTTGGTAAACAGTTGTCAGAATGGAGTCGTTACTTACGCTCACCCATTCACATGTTGAAAGACATTGGTTTTCCAAAGATGATAAATTATCAATATTATATAGAAGAGTACGATGATCAGACAGGCAACGTATTCCGACATTAATACTTGAATCGTTACTGCGTTCCAAATAAACAAATTGATATTGATTGGTTTTACGACAAAAATCTGTCAATGCAATTCCAAATGATGAAAAGAAAGCCATCTGTTCATTTTCGTAGCCTTGGACAGCGACGATTTTTTTGCGAGACATTGTGGCATGCTCAATTGTATAATATACGTTTTCCGTTATTTTTCTAAATCGTACCGTGTCGTAAAGGAATAATTTTGGTTCTACAAACCGATACTTCGGGGTTTCATGTCTTTGTTTGTCCATGTCCTTTTGACAATACGCAGAATATTGAGCAAGCAACAAAATTATAAAAAAAATAGCACGAGAATTTTTCATGTCATTTGTATGTTCCTTCATTGAGATAACGTATAGTGCGTTGTGTTGGTTTGGGTTGTGGTTTCTCCGGAATCGAATATATACATTGCCCCGCAAAGTTTCCCCAAGTATAATTCTCGATTCGCGCAGCGGTTCTGTGTGCTCCAATCCCATTGATTCCATAATAGTTCATATTCATATCCGTTCTCAGATAATTTTCCTCCAGTTCATGAAAAACGATATTTTTCCGAACATCTTGACCATTCAACGTAAAACTTCCTGATTTTGCTATTACAACTTGACCGTCGAAATCGTCCATGGGCAAATACATATATGAACCAGAACAATCGAAACCATGTCTTGATGCGTTAATTACTCCTTTGTAATCGTCATTACAGATAAATTTGCTAACACGATTGCCAAATTTGTCACAAAAAAAGGCTTCATCGGACGTTTCGAAATAATAGTTGCAATCTGAATTAACCATATCGTTTATCAAAGACAAGCCAATATCTTTGTCTATAGCATTTTGAGACAAACCCTCCATGTTTACAGAAACAGATCCATCTTTGTTGAATATGACCCTGTCTCTATGTGTTTTGCCAACAATGGACAATAAGTCATTGTGCGTGTCATCATTGTCAGCAACTTCCAGATACTCTCCATTCGGATCCACCAGCTTCACTGGGTTGTCCGCGCAATACACATACGGGCTCAGAGACGGATATTTGTCACTCATCGGGTCAACGCTGAGCCAGATGCTTAAATCGCTACTGTAATATCTTGCTCCAAAGTAGGTTAGACCGGTTTCAGCGTCGCGTTCTTTGGCGGAGAAGGTGTAAGAGGAGTGAACAGAGATCAGTGAAGAGTGATCAGAAGGGGATTGGGCAAGGAAATGCGCTGCGGTGGCTACAACCGTCCATCCATCCCCGTCAGGGGATGCATATCTGTAGCCGATGGCGTTCCCCCGCGTGTCCCCACATCCCCGTAGGGGATGCACAAGACGGTATGGTCGGCAACGGTTCATCGGCGGTGGTTTTATAGGTGGCGAAAATACGAAAAATTGGAGTTGGCCTACTGTTCTTTGAATTGGAAGTATTTCCAATATCTTTTTTCAGTGGTTTGTTTGAACAAGAAAAAAGCCTTCCACAGTGCCAGATCCCTCTCTTGAAAATATCCAATCCAATCTTCCCGCGTCTTAATTTCAAAAGCAAAGAACATATAAGCATTAATATCATACAAATTATACAGTATGAGATTTGTAGCCCAATCAAAGTTTTTATCGCCTAACAATGAAAATATCATGGACGTATCCATTTGTGCATAATGGTCAAGTATAATCTGGTTGGGTTGATTCTCTATGAGAATATGATATTTCATAGGAGAATACACACTGTCCAATACACTATACGATGTGAATGCCATAGTGAACCGTATGGAATCATTGTGTATTATCGGACTTTGCGCCTCGGTGCAGATCCTGCTATTCAGGAGCAGGACGACAAGAAAAACGGGGGTTACGTATTTAGAAACCGCTCTTACTTTGTTTTTCTCTCCGTATTTGAGATTCTCTAATTTTTTTTCCTTGTTCATAGTAGTCTTTTTTTGTGTCTCCGCCAAATTCATCTTGGAAGTCACTTTCTTTGATTGTATTTAACATCTCTCGTCTGCGAATAGTTCCTTCTTTATACTGTGTTTTTAAGTCATTCATCACCCCGTTGTCGTCAGGGAAAGAATAATTTAATTCCGATGCCACGATGATTTGATTTGCGACTCCCTCACTTTCAATTCGGATAGCGTTATCTGCAAAAGTTTCATATGAAATGTCACCTTTCCTAACACTCTCCATATTGTTCTTAAGTTTTTTAGCATGTATTCTATTTGTCATTTCGTGAGCTAACGCAATTACATTACCCATATCTGAATTAGCGTCTCGAAGCGTTATCTTTTTAGTGTAAGGATTCATGATTGATTGGTTGCCAAAACTAATTATATCCGACATGTTTTCTATTGTAAGTCCTGATTTGCGAAACAATTTTCGAAAAGTTTTAGACTGGAACCCCAAGTTCACTATTCTTTTCAATGGAGGTTCCCCTATCTCCTCCCCGTTCGGATCCACCAGCTTCACCGGGTTGTTCGCGCAATACGTATAAGGCGACAGCGACGGATATTTTGCTGCTTGCGGATCGACGCTGAGCCAGATGCTCAGGTCAGAGCTGTAATAGCGTGATCCGAAGTAACTTAGCCCAGTTTCGGTGTCGCGTTCTTTGGCGGAGAAGGTGTAAGACGAGTGAACAGTGATCAGTGAACAGTGATCAGAAGGGGATTGGGCAAGGAAATGCGCTGCGGTGGCTACAACCGCCCATCCATCCCCGTTAGGGGATACATATCTGTAGCCGAGCAGTGAACAGTGATCAGTTGAAGGGGATGGCAAGTTCGTGGCGTATTTGACGCAGGCCGTAGGTCTGCAGGG
>JAGCCZ010000052.1 GCA_017651425.1 Bacteroidales bacterium | reverse complement strand
ACGGCGGGAATTTGCAACGGCGGCAGCTACAACTTCTTCGGGCAGATCCTCACCACAGCGGGTACCTATACCCACACGCTGCAGACCGTCCACGGCTGCGACAGTGTCATCACGCTGACCTTGACGGTGGACCCCGTCTATAACATCCCCGTCACGGCGGGAATTTGCAACGGCGGCAGCTACAACTTCTTCGGGCAGATCCTCACCACAGCGGGTACCTATACCCACACGCTGCAGACCGTCCACGGCTGCGACAGTGTCATCACGCTGACGCTGACGACAAATTCTGTCATCAACACGCCGGTTGCCGATGAGATCTGCGAGGGTAGCAGCTACAATTTCTTCGGACAGACGCTCACCACGGCGGGCACATACACCCATACGTTACAATCTGTCCACGGATGTGACAGTGTCATTACGTTGACCTTGACGGTGAACTCGACCTTCAACACACCGGTTGCCGCTGAGATTTGTCAAGGCAGCAGTTATAACTTCTTCGGGCAGACGCTTACCACAGCGGGTTCCTACACACACACGCTGCAGACCGTTCACGGCTGCGACAGTGTCATCACGTTGACATTGACTGTGAACCCGACCTTCAACACGCCGGTTGCCGATGAGATCTGCGAGGGTAGCAGCTACAATTTCTATGGACAGACGCTCACCACGGCGGGCACCTACACCCACACGTTGCAGAGCGTTCATGGCTGCGACAGCGTCATCACGTTGACGTTGTCTCTCCTTCCCGGCACACACAATGTGGAAACCGAGAGTGCCTGCGAAAGCTTTGTATGGCACGGTGAAACATACACCACGTCAGGAACCTACACCTACGCTTATAACAATGCCAACGGCTGCGCCAGTGTCGACACCCTGCACCTGACCATCCACAGCTCTACTGCTTCTGACTTTGCCATCACCACCACCGATTCCTGTTACGAATGGAATTCTGAAATCTATTGTGAATCGGGCGACTATACCCAGACGTTGCAGACGGTTGACGGCTGTGACTCCGTGGTGACGTTGCACCTGACCATCACGGTCAGTATCGATGACCGCGACCTGACCGGCATGGAGATCTTTCCGAACCCGACCAGCACAGTTCTCAACATTAAAGGCGACAATATGCGAAAGATCTGGATCTATAATGCTGACGGCCAGATTGTCTTTGTGAAGGAAGGAAATGTCGGGAACCTGCAGAGGGTGGATGTGTCTCCATTCGCCGCAGGGCAGTATGTTGTAAAGATTGAATTCGACAATAACCGGACAGTCTCACGCAAATTCATCGTGAACCGCCGATAATGGTTTATAGCTTCTTACACACCAGCACGGAATGTCCCAAACCTAGGAAATCGTGGATGAATTCAACCTCCAGACCGGCTTCGCGCACTAAGCGCACAAGGTCATCGGAATGGTACATTTTGCTGTTGCCATTGGCGATAGCCGTAAAGTAGAGGCTGGTCTGTGCCAGGCAGAACGCTGCCGTGTCGAAGCGCTGACGGTCCCAAAGGGTCTCCATGATGTAGAGGCGCGTGTCGGCGGTCATGACGGCGGCGGCACGGCGCAAGATGCTCAGAATCTGCGGTTCGCTGAAACAGTCGAGGAACTGGCTCATCCAAATGGCATCGAAAACCGGTTCTGAAGGCAGCGGGCAGCTGTTGTCCAGCATGTCGGCAGCGTACCCATGGATGCGGTCGGCACCGGGTTTCCCGGCGGTCTGCTCCTTCATCATCCCGATTTGTTGCGGCAAATCGACAATGGTAACCTCCACGTCGGGATTGTGGCGCACGCACTGCATCGCCCAGCGTCCCGTGTTGCCGCCCACGTCCATCAAGTGTTTTGTGGAACGCGCAAAAACAAGATTCAATGCCTGCTCAAACGAGCCGTCGCTGTAGAAATGATCGAAAGCGAACCAACTTTTCTGAGCCGCTGCGGGCAATTGGGAAAGTCCCTCATACACCGTCGGCCAGTCGCCGAGGCACTTCAGCCCAGCGGGTTTTCCTTCCCTCAAAGCCTCCTCCAAGTAGAACATCCCTTGATAATTGACATCGTGGTTGAAGTCCAGATTCACGCGAGTGGACTCATCGTGGAGCAGGAACCATCCGGTTTTGGCCAGTGCATAACAACCAGTCTCAGGATCTACGGTCACGGTGTTCATCGTCAGCGACGACTCCAACAGGCATTTGGCGGCATAGAGGGAGATGCCGGCCTTTCCGGCGACCTCTTCAGGGGTCATGGGCGTCTCCAGCATCTCGAAGATGCCCCATTTCACCATCAGCCTGGCCGTCTGGAATGTCATAGGCCCGAAAGCATAGATCTGCGCAAGCCGCTGCGCCTCAATCGCGCTCATCCAATCTTCTGTGTATTGTTTTTTCAAGTTGTCGTTTAGATTCATTCTTTAATGGTTATGGATTATTGAGGTTCAAGTTCAAAATTAAAAGATTCAAAGGGACTCATCCAACAATGAAACATACAGATAGCACTCTTCTCCTAACTACCAGCCACCAGCTTCTTCAGCACCACCGCCGAATTTGTTCCACCAAATCCGAAACTGTTGCTAAGAACGATGCGTAACGGCATTTCCACAGTATGGGTGGCGAGGTTCAGCGGGGCAGTGTCCTCATCGGGGTTCTCGAAGTTGACGTTTGGGGCGACAAAACCGTGCTGCATCATCAGGGTGCAATAGACCAATTCGCTCGCACCTGCCATCCAGCATTCATGCCCCGTCATGCCCTTGGTGGAGCTGATGAGAGCAGGCTGCCCATTGAAGATGCGATTCAATGCCAACGCCTCGAATCGGTCACCTTGTGGCGTGCCCGTGGCATGAGCATTCACATAGTCGATGTCGGCGGGAGTGAGTCCCGCCATCTCTATAGCCCGCATCATGGCGGTGTAGCTGCCATCGTCAGAAGGCTGGGAGATGCCGCCACCGTTGGAGGAAAAGCCGTAGCCGGCCACCTCCGCGAGAATGGTCGCGCCACGCTGCACCGCATGGTCGTAGTCCTCCAACACCAATGCTGCCGCGCCACCACTCGGCACCAAACCGTCGCGGTCGCGGTCAAAGGGTCGGGAGGCCTTCCATGGCTCATCCAAACGTTTGGAGAATGCACCCAGCGCATCAAAAGAGGCCATGGCGAACTGGTTGACTTCCTGGGCACCGCCGCAGAGCACACAGTTCTGCAGCCCTTGTTTGACAAGCAGGTAGCCCAAACCAACGGAATGACTTCCACTGGCACACGCCGCGCTCACGGTGAAATTCACACCGCGCAGGTGGAAGATGCTGCTCAAATTCATGTTCACAGTGGAGTTCATTGATTGAAAGATCAGTCCAGAACCCAGCAACGCCGTGTCAGGACGTTCCACGAGCATGCGGTCCGTCTCGATCACTGGCTTCGCGGAGGAGTCGTTGCCAAAAATGACGCCTACCTCATGGTTGAGAAGGTATTCCTCATCTATGCCGGCCTGAGCGAAGGCCTCGCGGGAAGCCATGAACGAATAGGCGGCCTCTTCCGAAAGGCCAGCGCGCAATCTCCTATGCAACAACGGCTTAAGCTCCGGATATGGAACTATGCCTGTCAAGTTCGACTGGTATCCGTATGCGGTTCGGTCGGGATCCTTGCCCAATCCGCATTTCCCTTCACGCAACGAAGCCGCCACCTCATCCTGAGACGTGCCGATGCACGACCAGATGCCCATTCCCGTGATTACTACACGTCTATCCATATTCCATTCACAAAATTTATCAATAAAATGTATTCAACCTTTTATTCTACCAAGCTCTTGCCCCTATCGGGGCTGCTCAAGGAAAACTATTAACTATAAAGTCCTCCATTCACCTGCAGCACCTGCCCCGTGATGTACGAAGCTTCGTGGGAGGCGAGGAAAGCGACGGCTGAAGCCACCTCGTCAGGGGTGCCAAAGCGCTGCACGGGGATCATCTTGCTAAGCTCGGCCTCATTCAGTCCGGCAGTCATGTCGGTAGCGATGAAGCCGGGAGCCACGGCATTAACCGTAATGTTCCGCTTGGCCACCTCCTGAGCCAACGCCTTGGTCGCGCCGATGATGGCGGCCTTGGCGGCACTGTAGTTGGTCTGCCCGGGAACACCCTTGAGACCGGAGAGTGACGCCATGTTGACGATGCGGCCTTCGCGTTTGCGCAACATCGTTTTCACCACCCGGCGAGTAATATAGAAGAAGCCGTTCAACGGGGTGTCGATGACGCTGTGCCAGTCGTCGTCGCCCATCATGATCATCAGCGTGTCACGTCGCGTGCCGGCATTGTTCACCAGCACGGAGATATAGTCGTCGGGGTGGGCAGTCTCCCACCCTTCCAGCGCGGACTCCACGGCCTGAGCATCACCGATGTCGAACTTCAGCAGCTCGCAAATGCCGCCCTGAGCCTCAACCATCTGCTTGGTCTCTTCAGCGGCAGCGTCGTTGCTCACATAGTTGACGATGACGGGCATCCCGTCACGGGAGAGGCGCATGGCCACGGCACGTCCGATGCCGCGGGAACCTCCGGTTATAAGTGCGTATTTCATGTTATTGTTATTTTAGTGATCAGTGAACAGTGATCAGAATTCGGTGATTGGTGAAATAGTATGTTATATTATCGTAATAAACTCAATATGGAAACAACTAAAAGAAGTATCGTTTTGGGTGAACACAATATTCCTAATTACATCATTCAGCATTCTAGCTTCAGCTGCTGTCCCCTCAAGAACGCCTCCACATTCCGCAAATCCTCATAAAACGGCGTGTCCTCGATGAATACAGGGCATATTTCGCGGACCTGTTTGTAAATTTGTCTGGAAATCGGGGCGAGCTTCTCGGCGATACCCAAACAATCGACAGCTTGGGCGAGGGCGATGTACTGGATGGCCATCACCTGCCAGGCATTGTCGATGACCGTGCGGGTGAACAGCGCCGTGTTGGTGCCCATGCTCACAACATCTTGGTTGTCATTGTTGTTTGGGATGCTATGCACATAGTTGGGCATGGCCAGTGTTTGGCACTCGGCGGTGGTGGAGGTAGCCGTAAACTGGCAAGCCTGCATGCCGTAGTTGAGCCCTAACTTGCCCATGTTGAGGAACGGCGGCAGGATACCGTTGATGCGGTCATGGAAGAGATAGTTAAGCTGGCGCTCGGCGGTCATCACAAGACGCACCATCGCGATCTTGACTTTGTCTTGTTCGAGGGAGATATAGTCGCCGTGGAAGTTGCCACCGTGATAGACGTTGCGGGTCTCAGGATCCACGATGGGGTTGTCGCAGGCGGAGTTGATTTCCTCTTCGAGCACGCGGCGGCAGTTGGCCAGCGTCTCGTAAATGGGACCGAGGATCTGCGGCACGCAACGCAACGAATAGTAAGGCTGCACCTTGTGGTCGAACGTTTCCTCTGTATGTTTTCCGTTATAGAGCTGATGTTCACGCTGCTGCAGGCATCGGCTGTCGCGTGCGAGCATGCGCATGCGGGCGGCGATGACCTGCTGCCCCTCGTGACGGCGCACCGTGTTGAGCGGTTCAGCCATCAGGTCGTCAAAGGAGCCGGCGATCTCGTTCATCATCACGGCGGCGAGCGTAGCCCAGTCGAGCAGTTGCTCGGCCTGGAACTGGTTGATCATCGCCACGCCGGTCATCACGCCGGTGCCGTTGGTGATGGAGAGTCCTTCGCGAATGTGGATCGTGAACGGCTCGAGTCCATTCTCCTTCAGCACTTCCGCTGCCGGACGCCATTCGCCGTGGTAGTGGACGCTCCCCTCCCCAATCATCGCGAGGGCGAGGTGCGCCAGCTGCACAAGGTCGCCGCTGGCCCCCACGCTGCCATGACGAGGGATCATCGGGAGGATGTCGCGGTTGATCATCTCCACGAGGAGCTTCACCAAGTCGGGATGCACGCCGGAGCGGGCCTGCAGGAAGGTGCCAAGACGGGCCACCATGGCTGCCTTCACGCACTCGTCGGACAGCGGCTCGCCCGCACCCGTGGAGTGACTGCGTATGATATTGTACTGCAAAGCGGTGAGGTCGGCATCGTCGATGCGCCATTGCGCCATCGGCCCGAAGCCGGTGTTGATGCCGTATATGATCTTGTCTGCGCTAAACTGCTTCAGAAAATCGTAGCACTCCGCCACCTTGTCCATCGGCAGGTCGGGAAGGGCTATCTTCTTGTCTCCGAAAACGATTTTTTCAACGTCAGCGAGGGTGAAAATAGGGTTCATTTGATACTTTAGAATTTGCAGCCGCGAAAATACTATTTTTTCTGTAACGGCCGACACCCTGTTTCCACCAAGCCGCCGGTCCCACCGCGCTGGTTTCAAGCTATCTCAAGTCCACAAACTTCACGGGTTTCCGCGCGCTCGGCGGGAAGTTGATGCGCTGGACCTCCTCCACCGGGGCGATCTGCACGACCGGCGCCACGCGCACGTGCGCTCTAAACCGGTTCTTCAGCTCGTTGACGATCTCCTCGGGATGATTCTTGAACCGCGAATTCTGTTCCACAACTTCCACATTCAGCCCGACCTTCACCACCACCTCATCGGTGCCCTGCTGTGAATCCTGCACATAGATGACGTAGTTCTGCACAAACGGGGTGTTGTTCAGCACATCCATCATGGCCGGTGGATACAGCGTGGTTCCCTTCAGCTTGATCATGTTGTTCTTGCGGCCCACCAACGGGGTGAGACGGTAACTGTTTCTGCCACAACGACATTGTTCGGTGATCTTCGCGCACATATCGCCCGTGCGGAAGCGCAGGAGCGGCATGCCCTCCACACCGAGGGTCGTCACCACCACCTCGCCGGTCTCGCCGTCAGCCACCGGCAGGTTATCCTCACCGATAATCTCCACGATGATGAGCTCAGGGTGCACATGACCGCCCACACCATACTCGCACTCGCTGAAGGTGGCGCCCATCTCAGTCGAGGAGTAGGTGGCGTAGAGTTCCACATCCCATTTCGACTTGATCTGCTCGCCCAAGAGGTTGAGCGAGAAGTCCTGATTGCGCAGGCTCTCCCCTATCCCGATGATTTTGCGGATGCTGGAGTTTTGATAGTCAATACCATGATCCTCAGCATATTGAATCAGCCGCGGAATGAACGAGGGCACGCACATGATACTGTCGGGCTTGATGCGCTGGATGGTGTCCCACTGCAACTCGGGGATGCCGTTGCCCACACGGATGACGGAGGCCCCTAACTCGCGCAGCCCGAGAAAATAGGCCAGGCCGGCCATGAACCGCTTGTCGAGGGTGACCATCAGCTGGAGGATGTTGCCGGGTTTCAATCCAGCACATTCGAAGCTCTTCTTCTCATTATAGGCCAACCGTTGGAGGTCCTTCTCGGTGCAACAGAAGGTCACAGGGTCGCTGAGCGTGCCACTGGTGGTGATATAGTCGATGACCTTCTCTTTCGGCACACAGAGGAAGTCTTCGTTGAAGAGCTGGAGGTCTTTCTTCTCCGTGAAGGGAATGTTCACCAGATCCTCGATGGTGCGGATTTTCTCTATCTGGATGCGGTAACGCTCGAACATACGCTGGTAGTAGCGGGAATGCCGGTTCAAGTAGAGCAACATTTCGTGCATCTTCACCTCTTGGAACAGCTTGATCTCTTCCGGGGAGGCGAATTCTATATCGTGGGGTTTGTCAATCATAACATGTTGATAAAAAAGTTCGAAAAATTAACAATTATTACGAATGATCACAATGCCTATTGCCATTTCCATAGAGACAATGTGCGTTGCAGCCAATTCAGAAACTCCGCAGGCCAGACCATACATCCCCTGCCCGCCATTTTCTCCTCATTCACCCCGAAACCATGGCCGCCGCTTTCCGGGCGTACAATATAGTAGGGCTTGTCATGGACTTTCAGCGAGTCGGCCATCATCGCGGCATTTTGCCAGTCCACCGTGGGGTCATCGTCGCAGCTGAGCAGGAAGACAGGACAGCGCACCTTGTCGGCATGCAGTTCCATGGAGAGCGAGTCGCGCATAGCGAGGTCATGCTGGCGGCGCTCACCGAGCAGACCGCGGCGGGAGCGTTTGTGGACGTATGGCTCGCGCATAGTCACCACAGGGTAGATGGCCGCCACGAAGTCGGGCGCGGTGCTGTCGGGCAGCAACTCCGCACCGCTCAACACAAGGTGTCCGCCTGCGGAGAAGCCCATCGCCCCGACGGTTGAGTAGCCTTTCGACTTAACGGTTTTTAACGCTTCACCCAAAGCATTCAACTGACCCGGATATTGCGTGCAGCAGCTCCTGCGGACATGCGTAAACCACGACCACCAACCCGAGACGGGATACTCCAGCACGTATGCGGCATAGCCATACTGGTTGAGCCATTGGGCCACTTCGCTGCCTTCCCCTCTTTTCGCCAGCCAATAGTAGCTGCCGCCCGGGCACACCACTATCGCCGTTTTCGCCGGCTTTTCAGGCAGGTACTCCGTAAGCTTCTGTCCCATTGCACTCCCGTTCATCATCAAGACGATGGCGAACAACAAGGTCTCTATAATGCGATATCGTTTCATATCTCGTATCCTTTGCCGCTAAACAATTCAACATCCAGCATTGATCTTCCGCACAATCACGTCATCGCCGAGCAAGGCCTCTGCGGTGAGCACGGCGGTGAGAGGGACGCCACAACAGCCATGCAGGTAAATGTTCTGCCCCGTCATGAGGAGGTTGGCGGTCTTTGTGCGTACAGGCACATAACCCGCATAAGGATTCCGGCAATCCTTTAACAGCCCGTACAGCGAGCCTTCCGGCGCACCATTGTAGTCGCGGATGGTCAGGGGCGAAGCATCGTACACATGCGCCACACAGTCGCGGAAGCCCGGATATCGGTTCTCCAGCTTGCCAAGAATCTTTTCCGTATGTTGTCTTTTCCACTCCAAATAATCCTCGCCACGATGCCCTGTAACCGTATTCTCCCATCGGGCGCACGCCGAATAGGGCATAAAGACTATCGCCTCCATCGTCCTGGCAAACGGCCCCTGGTGCTTCTCGCAAGGCGTTAAGGCGACCATAGTCTGCGGCCAGTCCTCTTCAATATGCTTTCCGAAATTCCATACACTGTCGTAACTATCCATGTAATAACACGGATAATTGATGTAGGGGAACGTATCCGGCTTGAACACCACATAGACGCAATAGGCCGAGTAATTGTTCGGAGATTCATTGACACGTGTCCGAAAAGCCTTCGTGAACAATTGATTATCGGATATCTCCAATAACGATTGGGGATGTATGCCCGAAATGTAAACGTCTCCGCGGAAAGAGCGTCCGTCGGCAGTGGTCACATGCTGCACCAAGTTGTCCTCCACCGCGACATGCGTGACGGGCATGCCTGTCACAATCGTGCCGCCATGACTTTCGATGCAAGTTTGCAACGCCTCCGCCAACTGTGAGGCCGGACCCTCGAATCTGGAATGCCCTTCTATGAAAAGATAGTTGATGAGCGCAAAAATATAGGCAGGCGTATAACCGGATTCGCCTCCGCACAAAGGACTCATATAAGCCAACAGATTCTGCAGTTTTGGATTACTTATATAACTGTTTATAAATTCTTTGGAAGACTTAAAAAAAGTATCGCCATAAGACTTTCCCCAGTCACTGCCCTCTTTCAAGGAAAAGAAATCGACCTCATCGGCCAAGCTGTAAATTTCCTCGACATACGCCTGAATGGCCTCCTTCTCCTCCGGGAACATCTGCTGGAAAAAAGCCGTAAAGTCTGCCTTGCCAGAGGGGACGCGGTATATCTGTCGATCTTCGTGACAATAGATTTCGTCAGTGCAGTCCAGATCGGTGGAGCGGAAGGAAAGCTGGTCGAGAATGCCGAGGTAGTTGCAGATTTTGTAGAGCGAGTCGTTCGGGTGCAGGCCGCCCAAAACATGCATGCCTGTGTCAAAGGAAACGCCCTGACGGGTAAAGGAGCGCAGTCCGCCTCCCACCCGACGGTCCTTTTCCAGCACAGTCACATGAAGACCTTCCTTGGCCAGCAGCGCAGCGGTGAAGAGCCCGCCAAGACCACCTCCTATAATTACAATTTCTTTGCTCATATTTCTATCTTGTAATAATTCTGATACTTACGAATATATCGCCAATATTCAGGAGTTTCAATCTCACGACAGATCTCCGCATAATGTTCCATATAATAGCGTCGCATTTGCTTAGCGACAAGACGGTCCTTTTCAATGTCATGGTCCGCGTCCACGCCATCGTACGGGCGGATACGCGGGGCGATTTCCATATACATATCGCCTTCACGAAGCAGGAATTCCTCTTTGGGAAGCACATGTCCGGTGCCATGCAGGAAAACAGGTAACACGTCGGCGTCCAACTCGCGTGCGAGCGTGAACGCCCCCCTGTGGAAGCGCAGGATATCGCACTGCGAGGAGCGCGTACCTTCAGGAAAGACACAGATGGAATATCCTCGCTGGTACAAATCGCGCAACCTCGGAAGAAACTTCTCAATGCCGTCATGCACAGGATAGTACTCCGCCTTGCGAATCACCAACCCATAGAACGGATTCCTCCAGACCCAATCATTAGTCAAGAAAACAATCTTTGGTGTCAACGAAATCATACATAGCAAGTCAAAGTGACTCTGATGGTTAGACACAACAACCGCTGGCTTTTCAAAAGTCTCCCCCGATATATTATTGATGGAAAAACGGATCCCAGGAAGATGTTGCACACAAAAGGCGGCTATTCGCTGCAACATCTTATGATAACGAAGCTTCTTGGTCTCCGAATTCTTACCAATCAGGAAATAGAGCGCGGTAAACGGTATCAGAAACAGGAAGAGGAAAAAGAAGGCAATGGCACATAGCACCATATAAAACAGCCGTTTGAATGTCACTGGAGCCTCGCGTTTCCGACCATTTTTCCGCGTCAGCCAATCGAAGACGACAGTCGGCAGGAAGGAAGCCATCAGCACGACGGTCAACATGCCAATGATTGTCACCATGGCCAGCGACTGCAACGCGGGATGCCTGGCCACGGCCAGGCAACCGATGCCGGCGAACATGACCAAGGCCGATATGACCACGCTGTGCTTGTAGGAGGCCAGGCGCGGTTTGCCGGTCGTATATTCGTACAACAACCCTTCGGTGATGAAAATCGTGTAGTCATCGCCCTGTCCGAAAATAAAGGTAGCCAAAATAACATTGACGATATTGAATTGGACACCTGTCAGATACATGATGCCCAAAATCCAGACCCAGCTGACAGCCAGCGGCAAGAAGGCCAACAAGGCGAGTTCTATCCTTTTGAAAGAGAGCAGGAGGAAGATGAAGACCACAATACTGCACACCAATCCGATATAGTTAAACGAGCCGCGCAGCATATCCACCAGTTGATGCCCCACATCGCGGCCGGAGAAGACAAAGAAGCCCTCATCCTTGTCGTCCAGCAAGGCATGCACTGCCTCGGGATCAGACGTCTTCACATAATTGACAATTTTCCATCCCTCATCCGAGGCATAGATATACTTGTTGGTGAAGGGTTCAACAACATCATCAAACTCCTCAATACTTGGAATTTCCACTGTTTCCGACACCTTGCTTACAAAAGGCAGGAAGGCTTGCTCCTGAAAGCCATGTTCATCTGCTTTTCGTTGGAACTCACGCAGGAATGCCTGCCGAGACTCGTTCTGCCAGAAGTCATTCCAACGGGCGGCAGCACTTTGCAGCTGTTGCCGCGAGAGCAGCATCTCCCCCACTCCACTGATCGTCTCCACCGCCGCACAACCCTTGAGCTGCTCCATCATGGCCGCATTGCGGTCCACCGCCTCCTGCAGGGTGGCGCCTTCCGAGACGGCATACATCATGTCGGAAGACTGCACCTGGGAGAGAATTTCCAGATTCTGTCGCTGGGATGGGGTCATATAATTGATGTGTGACAGGTCGCTGTCGAAGGATATCTTTTGGGAATAATAGCCCAAGATGACCGTCACCACCAGACCGGCCATAAGAATCCATGGGCGAGCTTTGCTGCGTGATAATTGCAGTCCGGCCAGTTTTTCAAAGAGAAAGTGTTCGGAGGGTTGCGGGCGGTGGCGCATGAACTGCGGCAAGAAGATCAGCACAAAGAAAATTGTGCCTATCAGCATCAGCGAGGCGAAGAGTCCAAGGTCGCGCATTGCCTGGGCATCGAGCCACAGCAGGCAAAAGAAGGCAGCCACGGTCGTCAAGTTACCGATGAAAAGAGGTAACACCATTTCTCGCAGAGCCTCCCGCCGATTGCCGACCTCCTTGTAGGTATCTAAAAAATGCAACGGATAATTGGCCACGATTCCAATGATAACAGAACCGATGCCCAGCACGATCACGGAGATGCTGCCTCGGAGAATGGCGATTCCTGCCAGTGCGAACAAGGCTCCGAAGAGAATAGACGCGCCCACCCAAAGGATGTCCGATATGCGACGATAATGCAGCAGCAGGATTGTCAAAATCAAGACCAAGGCTATGGTAACCGCCAAAAGGGAGTCGCGCTTGATCTGCTTGGCGTTGGCGGCAGCAATCAAAGGCGCACCCACGGCTGCCATCTCGACACCGGGAACCTGGGCCTGCACCTCGGCGATTTTCTTGTCCAAGAATTGGGACAGCAGCCCGTTGTCGCGACTCTCATTGGAGCCGTAAGGACTGTCGAAAGTGATGATGCCGTGCTGTCCGTCGGCCGTGAAGAGATAGCCATCTATCACCTGAAAGGACTCGTTCAGTTTCAACGAGTTCAGACGCTGCAAGGCCGGAGTGAAAAGCTGCAGCGGGTCGTTGCACATACTATAACGGAACATGCCCGATGTAGGGAACATCAACATTCTCCCGATGGCTTCCAACCGGTCGTCAATGAGACCGGGAGTCTGCAGCAGGGAATCTATACGCTGATAATCAGCATCCTCCAACAGAAAAGGCAGATGGTTGTACACTGCATTCATCAGATCCAGGAACTGCATCTCATCCACCGTTGTCGTCAGGTTCTCCACCATTTCACAATCGGCGAGGCTGTCGCCTAAACGCTGCATCGCATCTTCCACCTCATCCAAAGCATGGAGGGTGTCCTTTCCCGTTGCGGAGACAACGATGACAATCCTGTTTTGGGCGGCAAACTGCTGATAGACTTCTTGATACTTCCTACTTTTCTCATCCCGAGGGAGAAACTTGGCGATATCTTCTTCGTAGCTGATTTTAGATGCCAAAAAGGCAAAAAGCACCGTGAGAGCAAGTACAATCGCAATGCCCAATCCACGATGTTTTTCCAGAAAATCGTATATTCTTAAGAAGAACTTCGTCATGAAAGAATCAACTATTTACAGGCTTTCCTGCTGATAATCCAATATTTATCCATTTTACAAAAAACTTGCAAAAATAAGAATTTTCTAATTCTGAATTGATTTCAGAAAGCGAACAATCTTCACAGGCAGGTAATAGAACAAAGCGGCAATGCATAGTATGCTGTTCAACACACTGATTCTAAAGAAGTCGTGGAACGGGCGGAAATGGCTCACGCGCTCGCCCTCAGGCGGGTAATAGACGCGCACCGGCACCGACACCACGGGAGTCCCGCGCCACGCAGAGAAGACCAACAGTTCCAACTCAGCCTCGTAGCGAGGCGTGATGGGCCAACGAAGGTTGATGCGGTCCAGCGGATAGAGCCGAAAACCACTCTGCGTGTCCTCCAAACGGATTCCTGTCTGCAGATGAAACCAGAAATTGGAAAACTTGTTTGCAAAAGTGTTCTGCGCGGGCATGTTGTCGGCCGTCAGGTTGCGTGCCCCTACAATCAATGCCCCGCGATGTGCCTGAAAACATTCCATGATAACAGGAATATCCTCAGGAAAATGCTGTCCGTCGGAATCGATAGTAATGGCGTGATGGTAGCCCATCTCCACCGCACGGCGAAAGCCCTGCATCAGCGCATAGCCCTTGCCACGATTCGGCGTGTATTCAACCATGTCAGGAAGTTCCGGAAAAGCGGCGACAATAGCCGCTTTGGTCTCTGGCGTGCTGCCGTCGTTTACCACGATGATGTTCGATGTGTAGATGCGGATACGCTGCAACACATCCGTGACCGTCCGCTCGTTGTTGTAGGTCGGCACCACGACGCAAATGCGCTCCTCATCGAAAATCTCCCGCCAGTTCGTCATCGCACGACATCAAAAGTCATTGAAAATTTAGTGAAGGCACGCGCATTCACTTCAACCTTCCCCCGGACAGAAAGGACATCTTCCGATTGTTCTATTTTGTCGAAAACGAAAGTGGCTTCAGAACCGTCGCCAGGGCGGATGATATCCACAAATTTCACATTCCTGATGGCACGGAGGACAAGCCGCTGTTCGGTCAGTTTTTGCGCTAATTCAGCGACCAAGCCCACGATGCAGACCCCGGGCGTGATGGGATTGCCCGGGAAATGCGCCTTGTAAATAACGCTTTCGGGCCGCCAGCGCACCACGACGGAATCCGTCCGGCAGCTCACAATCTCATATAGTTCATTTTCCAACTTCATGGCTATCAAAGGGCAAAGACCGACTCGTCTATTTTTTCGTTTAGTTTCATATTGGTAAAAACGATGGTCGTCACATCGTCGTTCGCCTCATACAGCTCCACTTTGTTGACATATTTTCTGTCCGTGCTGATATAGAGGCGCATATAGGCAAACATTTTCTTCATTTTATCCTTCTTAGGGGTCAACTTAGCCACCCAGACATCGCCTTGGGTGTACATTTCAACCGTAAACTCGCTGTTTTCCGACAAGGCAGCCCCCGTCACGCCATTCATCACCAGCCGGGCGATGCTCTTGAACAGCTGGCTTCCCTGTCCATCCATCGTCTTGCTCCCGTCCTTGGACTGCAGGAAGACTTCCTGGCTCTTGCCGTTGTCAACCACCACCATGGCATACTTGTTCGGAGTCGTGTAGGCCCACTTGAGCTTTTTCCCCGAGTAGTACATTTTCCCTTTTGAGACAGCCTCGTTCTTCAGCATCGAGGACTTTCGCGTCTGCGTGAAATCGCACTGCATGGTTTTCACGGAGGCGGCAGCCTTGTTCACCGTCTCAAGCATCGTCTTGGCCTGCTCGGCAGATGCTTTTTTCAGTTGCTGAGCACTGCCAAACGCGACCATCAGCAGTGCGACAGCGCATAAAAAACACTTTTGCATAATGCTTATATTCTTCATTCTCTATTATTTAGCGATAAAATAACAGCCCGCCATGATGAGCAGGACCCCTATCCAACGAATGGTCGGGACACTCTCGTGGAATATCATGATGGCGGCAAACATGCCGAACACGTAACTGAGCGAGGAGAGCGGATACGCAATGGAAAACGGGAAATGCTTGATGATGTAAAACCAAAGAACCGTGGCGATGCCGTAGCAAGCACCACATCCCAGCCACCACCAGTTGGTCAGTTGCGAGACGAAGAACGCCCATTTCCATGCAAAAGTTCCCATTTTCTCAAGTGCAATTTTCAGAAACACCTGTCCTGAACAAAGGAAAATAGACTGTATAACAGCCAAGATGATTAGTCTCATAGCAAATTTTTTAGGATGACGGCTCGATCTTCGGCACCTTTTTGGTGGATAATCCGCACGTCTAAAAGTTCATAAAGCGGGTGTTCCCCGGGATCAACGCTAAGCATCCACGCCTCGGACTTGTCCTCGGGCGCGATTTTACCGAACAGTTGAAGATTATTTTCTTGATAACGGGTGATTTCATCGTTCTCGCAGACCAGAGCCGTCCGTATGCGGCCCATCCGCATCTGCATGAAAGCATCGTGCAGAGCGCAGGCAAAGGAGATTCCACGATGCGCATAGGTGGTGTTGTAGCCGTGGTTCTGCGTATAGATGGCGATCAGCGAGGCCACGGTGTTGTGCGTGGATTGCATGAAGCAGGTCGGCATACTCACCGCCTCGCCCTCTTTCAACATGCTCTCAAGGATTTGGACGGAATTCTCCATACAGCCCATGGCAGTTCCGTTGAGAATGGCATCGGGTTGCGCTATGCCACTGATTTCCATCGCCTTGAGTGCCGTGACAAGTGCCCGTTTCTGTAACTTCCCAAAGCGACGCGCCTTCATGGGCGGCAGGTAGCGGCCGTACTCCTCGAGCGGAACATTCTTCACGACAGCCGTAACAAACACTCTATTCATAGCGCGACAATATGATGGATGAATCATTACCGCCGAAGCCAAAGGAGTTGCACATCACATGGTGCAGTTCGGCTCGCGGACATTGAAATCCAGAGACCGGTATGATGCAGGAGGCATCGGGATTTTGGAATTCCCATTGGAATGGCAGGAACCCATTCTGCAACGCCAACAGGCAGAAAACGGCTTCAATGGAACCTGACGCACTGGTGGTATGTCCCGTGTAGGATTTCGTGGAGGAGACCGACGGCAACTTTTCGCCAAAAACGCGCCTCAGAGCGGCACTTTCGGTCATGTCGTTGTTGGGAGTGGCTGTGCCGTGTGCATTCACGTAGTCAATGCGGGAACGATCTATGCCGGCATCCTCAAGTGCCTTCATCATAGCACGATACCCACCTTCACCGTTCTCCGAAGAGGCCGTCTGGTGATAGGCATCACAGGCATTCCCGACACCACTCAGCACGCCAAGGATGTCCGCCTGGCGTGCCAATGCCGTCTCTTCACGTTCCAGCACAAGGTAAGCAGCCCCCTCGCCCAAGTTCAGGCCCGCACGCATTTTGTCAAAAGGACGGCAACGCTCCTGGTCCAGAATCATCAGCGACTTGAAACCATTGAGATGGAAAAGGGAGAGCGCTTCGGAACCGCCCGCCACCACAATGTCACGTTCCCCGCTTTCAATCAGCCATTTGGCTGTAATCAGGGCGTTCATGGCAGAAGAACAGGCCGTGGAAACCGTGGAAGTATAGTCAAAACAGCCGAAATAGTCGGCAATGCCATTGGTGTTGGCGCCACAGTCGTGTACATCCCTCATACCGGATGGCAACGGCTCCGGGAAATGTTGCTCCGTGACATCCATGCCGCCGACGGTCGTGCCGGAGATGAAAGCCAAATCCTCGCGGTCGAGCAGCCGAGCCTGTGCCAGAGCCTCGCGCAAGGCAATCATCCCTAAAAGAGAAGTTCTTGAATAGCGCTGATCATCATGAATCTGAAGCATCTCAAGCATCTCATCATGGCTCAAGCTGACCTCTCCGACGGGGAATTCGCGATGCTGGGTAGGCAAATAACGCACCTCCCCAATGCCGGAAGCACCTTGCATCAGGGACTTGACCTGTGCCGCCTGTCCCACGCCCAACGCGGAGACCACGCCCATGCCTGTTATGACAACCCTCGGGCGCATTATTTCGTGCGATTGGCAGCTACATAATCGGCCATCGTGCGCACAGAGGCGAAAATCTCCTTGCCCGCCTTCGGGTCGGTGATCTTGATGCCATAATTGCGCTCCAACAAGACAATCAACTCCAGAACGTCAATGGAGTCGAGACCCAAGCCCTCGTCTCCAAACAACGGAGCGTTGTCATCGATGTCCGCCGGCGTCATCTCTTCGAGGTTCAGTACCTCAATCATTTTGGTTTTTAATTCTTCTGTAAGTTCCATATAGTTGTTTTTTAGTGATCAGTGAACAGTGATTAGTGATTAGTGATCAGTAGTTGGTGATTGGTGATTGGTGATTAGTGTCTATTGATTAGTGTTTAGTAAGGACAGAGAAGCGTTATAATCATTTTCCGAAAGTGCTTCCAGCCAGCCGGTGAGGAGACTGGTGGTCCCGAGAGCAAGAAATGCACATTCAATCGCTTGGTTTATCGCTTGTTCAGAATATTCCGGCAGGAGGATAAAGTTGCTTTCGCCGTGGTATTTGTTGCGGATAGCAATCTCTCCCGTCACAATATTGGGCAGCGTATATACAAAGACCGAGGGTTTTGGGAAAAAGTCCTCCGGATGGGCTATTGTCTCTTGGAAGACCTGGTCTGCATGCATGGATGAGTAACGGTTGTAGAGCAGCACAGCGCGGTCGTCACGCGGCACGAAGCGCTCGCTACCCTCCTGTTCCAACAAAAACTCGGACGCCAAAAACCCCACCTTGCTCAAGATGTCCATCTTGAAAAATTTCGGATAATCCAGTCCGAGGCGACGATACAAATCCGTGAGGAAAGAGGTCTCACCGCCGGCCTCCGCGACGCGCCTGCCGTCAACTTCCAGAAAGGATGGGCAGAGTTTCACCGTATGTAGCACATGGTATCTCATCATCGGCAAGAATCGTTAGTGAAGGCGGCAGCGGCGTTGCAGCCACCGAAACCGGACAGAAGTTTGACAAACGCTTTCTTCGACACGACGCGGTTTTCGCTTGAGACGCTCAAGGGGACGGAGACCCCGAGTGTGTCAAATCCGCGTGTGGCGGGCACTTGTCCGTCATCCAAAGCGCGCATGGTGAGCAACGTCTCCAAGATGCCGGCGGCACCCAACGTATGGCCGTAGTACCCTTTCAAGGCGTTCACAGGCACTTCGGCCAAGCCTGCGCGACCGATGGCGATGGACTCCATCTCGTCGTTGTAGAGCGTGGCCGTTCCATGCACATTCAGGCAGGCCAAATCGTTAGCTTTCAGCTTACTTTCCGCCATGGCAACCTGCAGGGCACGGAAGCTGCCCTCGCCCGTCCGAGACGGTCCTGAGATATGGTTGGCATCGTTGCGCACGACACCGCCGAGCATTCTCCAGCCCTCACCGTCCCCGTTGGCATAGACCACAGCAGCGGAGGCCTCTCCCAAATTCAGTCCCTTGCGGTTGGCACTGAACGGGCGGCACGGCTCGTCCGACAAGGCTTTCAAACTCTGGAACCCCGCCACGATAAACGGCGACAAGACATCCGAGCCGATGACCACCGCCACATCGTAATGGCCGGAGACGAGACACCGATACGCCTCAATCTGCGCACACAACCCTGATATACATGCATTTGAAACTGTCAATGGGAGATTGGGATTATGGAAATAGTCGGCCACCATTTGTGCAGTATGCGCGGGCGTAACCCTTTCTAAATCCGGTTCCCCGTTCTCTAACAGGACCACGTTGCCCTTGGTGGAGGAGAGGATGAAGATGACGCGCGGCGACTGCGGGTCGATACCGCTATGACGCACGGCCTCCACCGCTGCCAAAAGCGTAACCTTCTCGAAACGGGTACATTCGCGCACGGGCAATCGCCCGTCATCCGTCTTTTCAGCAAAGGCCTTTTCCAACTCGTCATCAGGCAGCAGAGAGCCGACAAACGGAAATGGCATTCCCCACAGTCCCTCGTAACGGCGCAGGGCGGAATGCCCACTCATCACGGCGGCGAAATTCTCCTCTACCGTGAACCCGATCGGGGTGATCATGCTCTCTCCTATTTTCCTGACTGTCATCATATAGTTTCTTGCGATACGGCTATCTTTATTTCCGCAACAGCCATGCGACGTTCTCCGACACGGATTTCCGCCGAAGCCAGCCTCATGTCCATCACATCTTCCAAAATCTCAATGCGGGTCGTCAACGTCTCCCCCACTTCGGAAACATTCTCCACCTGCAGGTCTTTCACGCCCCCGATATATCCGATTCTCACAAAGTCATGCCCCAAAAGATACTTGTCCACATAGCCCAACTGGGCGGCGCAAGTTTGGGCGATGATCTCCACATAGGCACAAGGGTTCAGGCGACCGTCTGTCACAAAAATATTGTCGGGCCGCACCCGATAGTGTGTGGTCGCCGATTTGATATCCGCGTCCAACAGACCGTCAACCATAATCACGGGATCCTGTTGCGGCAGAAGGGTTCGTATGTCAATATCTTGCACGTTGATCATCAGATTTGCCAAAATTCGTAATAGTTAAACCACTGTTCGGGATATTGTCGCACGACGGACTCTATATGGTTGGCAAATTGCCGCGCATATTGGGATGCTCTCTCACGGACACTGTCGCCCTGTGGGGCCAGCCGTTTGATAAAAATGTGATATTGACGGGCAGACTGCTTCATCACATGGATGGAGAGCACAGCGATGTCACGTTGCGCCGCCAATGCGAAAGGGCCGAGCGGGAATTTCGCAGGTGCACCGAAGAAGTCGCAGGCGACCGTTTTCTGATTTTCCACCACCCTGTCGGAGGGAATGCTCACGCTCTCGCCGTTGTTCAAGGCACTTTCAATCGCAAAAATATGGGAGAGATCGGACTTTACGAGGATCATGTGGATGTTTGTCCCGTCAAACATCTTTTGGCGGTTTTGCATGACCGCCTCCCCCTCGCCAGCGAAGACAAGGGCATTGTAACGCTTGTTGGTGGCTTTGAGCGTATAGCCGGCAACCTCGTAATTGCCGACGTGGGCACTCAAAATCAAGAATCCCGCCTCCTGTTCGGCCAAATTCTCATACAAATCCCTGTCTTCAACCAAAAAGTCCAGCTTTCCACCCGAAAACATGTAAAATTTGTCGAGGACGACCTGCGAAAACCGGTGGAAATTACGGCATACACCCCAACAGGCCTTGGCAGGAGCATAGCCGAGCCGTTGCCGGAAAAAATGATACATGGGTTTGGTGCCTTTCGAGAAGAGCAGGTAGAACGGCAGGACAAAAACCGAGGCGAAGGCATACATTACACGAAGGGGAATCACCCGCATGAGCTTGATGAGGCCCCTATGCATCCACGACGTACCGTCCGTTTTGCCTTGCCACGCCCTCTCTTCTGCCATGCAACTCGCTTTAAGCCAGTTTGTTCTCTATATAATCATAGAATTGAGAAAGTGTCTTCACCGTTTTCATCTCCTCAGGCTTGATCTTAAAGCCAAACAGCTTGTCCACAATCACCACGATATCCACGAAATCCAGACTGTCGATACCCAAATCCTCCTTCAGGCGGGCTTCAGGTTTCAATTTCTCCTCCTCAACTTCCAGTTCTTCAATCAAAAAACGGTTGATATTTTCCTCAATTTCTGCTCTATTCATTGTAACATTCATGTTTCAAAAATGATTATCAAATGGGTAGTGATAAAATAATTCAGCTATTTTTTAAATTGGCGGCAAAAATACGCAAAATTCATGAAACTTAGCACTTTTTTGTTTCGCAAACGGAATAATATTGTGATCGCAATTCCGCTCTGCGTCACCAAGAAAAGAGTTCTTTAATTTGGAGTTCGTCAATGATGACTCACGTCCCTTTTCACATAATCTCTTTGGATGATTTCCAGAAACTCATCGACACTGTAGTCGTTGAGGAAGAGCATGCCGTGGGTGGCGCGGATGAGGGCGCTGCGGTTCTGATAGAAGAAGTCCTTGCCCAACAAGAACTGGATGTCACGAAGCTGTGCAACCCAGATGCTCTCAGCCAGTTCGCTGAAAGGGCCGTCGAAGTTCGGATTGGGAAATTCGGCCTTGTACTGGCTAAGGTAGGAGGTGGCGAAGGCCTTCTCTATGACGGCAAAGGCATTGAGGGAGACAGGTACATACATATTGGCTTCGGCGGGGTGGAACGTGGACCAGACGTTGCGATAGGCCAGGATGCGCACGTTCGACATGTCGGCCTCCTCGCTGCGCAGCCGGATGGCGGCGGCCACCGAACGAAGCACCTTGTAGTGCGTGTCAGGACGCAGACTGCCGGAATCCATCACCACACTGATGATGTCCGGGCGGATCTGGCGCAGCTGCTCCAAAATGGGCTGCACGTCACCATGGATGTCAGGAGTGAAACCCTCGGTCTGGCTGTTGTAGAGGGCGAGATGCAAGTGGCGCACATTGCGTCCGGGCACGCCCATGTAGGCCCACACCAGTTCCTCCTCGAACTCCCGTTCCAGCCCCTTCAGGCGATCCATCTCGGGAGTCTCCACCGGCGACTCTGCCGACAAATTCGCGATCTCGCGTTCCAAGACCTCACGCACATGCTGCACGTCGCGAAGATGCCAAATGCCCACCATGTCGCGCAGGATACGATGACACAGGCCGCGACGCATCCCTTCGAAATCCTTGCGGGCCACGTTGTCCAGATAGTGGTGTACATCCTTGTCATGCTTCAGCAGGTAGCCGCCCGTGAAGAAATCTGGGTAGTTGACCATCTCGATGCGCCCCGAGTCCAAAAAACGTAAGGTGTCCCGCAAAGCCTCCCGCATGAATTCGTTACTCACGGAATGAAAACCGGAGGTCATGATATTGAAATAAACCTCGTTGGATACAGGCCGCAACTGCCTGTTAATAAGCGGCATAATCCCAAGCATAATGTCGTCGTGATGAGGACCTGTATGCAGGATAACCTTGTTCTCAAAAGGTTGGCAGCCACGGTTGAGACGTGTTTTTATCTCATCCACCACGTGCTGAACTGTTGACAAACTGATGTCTCCCAATGGAGCGTCGCCCGGTTGCAGATCTTCCTGCGTCAACTTGTGGGCATATTTGTTCTGCGATTTGCACAAACTCAGAATATGACGTATTTCTGCATCCAACATATCACAAAGTTTTATCTCTCAGGTTGGTTTGAATGTATGGGTTCGGGATTGGAGACGGATTTTGGGGCAAACCACTCTTCAGCCTTTACGGTGGCCTTCAACCGGATCTCCGGAGTAATGCTTTTCTGTATTTTGCGGAAGGCATAAACGAGTGCCGTGGCATCATCGGTGATGCCCAGAAGACCAAACACCTTGCGGGAAAGCAGATCGTTGGGAATCAGCACGTATGCAATAGCGGCATAGGTAAAAGCGCGTTCCTTTGGGGTCAGGTCGCCCTCTGACAAGGCATAGTAGAGCGTAAGCAGCTCGCGCGTGGCGGCAAGGCCCAATTTGCGAGCATACTGTGAGATATCACCCCACAACCGCTGCAACTCCCGCTTGAAGTTGATGGAACGCAATTTCCGGACAAGCTGTGCAATAAGATACGATAGTAACATAACACCACTGTTTTTGAAAAGAGTCAGCCTAATAGTACTTCCGACACCCGTATTAAAAAAGCGGGCAAAAGTACGAAAAAAGAAAAAAGTACGAGGATTATTTGATGTTTTTTTCAACGGGAACATGGAAGACAAAAAGCAAAAAAGGCCGCAACTGTGCCGCGACCTTTTCGATGTGGAGCGTATGAGAATCGAACTCACGACCTCCTGACTGCCAGTCAGACGCTCTAGCCAACTGAGCTAACGCCCCGTGTTTTTGTAAAAACGCATGTTCCATACGTTCCTACAAAAAAATTTCATCCTTTCATCACACTTTAATCTCAACGTCCACGCCGCTCGGCAATTCGAGCTTCATGAGAGCGTCGATGGTCTTCGTGGTAGTGCCGTAGATGTCAAGAATTCTCTTGTAAGTGGAAAGCTGGAATTGCTCTCTGGATTTCTTGTTTACAAAAGTGGAACGGTTCACGGTGAAGATCTTGGTGTGCGTGGGAAGGGGGATCGGTCCTACCAGCACCACCTTGTCGTCCTTCACGCCATTGACCGTCTTGACGATCTTCTCGGCTGACTTGTCAACCAAGGTGTGGTCGAATGATTTCAATTTGATTCTGATTCTGTGACTCACTTTTCTTTAATTTTAGTTGTTATATAACGTTATTAACTAGTTTCATTTATTCGTTTAAAGTATAAATCTTCCCACGTTCATGATGTAATCCTTGACATCAGCCGGCACTTCGGCGTATTTCAAGAACTCCATGCTGAAAGTGGCACGTCCTTGACTGATGGAGCGTAGCGTAGTGACATATCCGAACATCTCGGCCAGCGGCACTTGCGAGTGGATGACCTGAAATCCCACCTTGGCGTCGATTTGCTCGAGCACCGAGCGGCGGCGGTTGAGGTCGCCGGTCACGTTGCCGATGTACTCGTCCGGTGTGGTGATTTCCACATGCATGATGGGCTCCAGGATTGCAGTGTCTGTTTTTTGCAGTGCATCGCGGAAGCCGATCTTGGCGCAGATCTCAAAGGCTAATGCATCGGAGTCCACGGGGTGTGCCTCGCCGTCGGTGACCTTGACGGCCATCGACAGGACGGGGAACCCGTACTTGCCGTTGAGCATCGCAGTCTTGAATCCCTTCTCGGCACCGGTGAGGTACTCTTTCGGCACCACGCCGCCCTTGACGAGGTTCTCGAACTGCAAGCCCTTCTGGTCGTATGGCAGCGGTGACATCTCGAAGTCCATCACGGCGAACGAGCCCTTGCCGCCTGTCTGCCGCTTGTAGGCGGAGTGGAAGGCGACAGGCGCGGTGAGGGCCTCCTTGTAGGCGACTCTCGGTTTGCCGTGGTTGCACTCGACACCGAACTCGCGTTTGAGGCGGTCCAGCAGGATGTCAAGGTGCAACTCGCCCATGCCGCTGATGAGCACCTGTCCCGACTCGCTGTCGGTCTTCACTTGGAAGGTCGGGTCCTCTTCAGCCAATTTGTCAAGCGCATTCATCATCTTCTCCTCGTCGTCCTTGGTCTTGGCCTCGACGGCGATTTGGATCACCGGTTCGGGGAAGACGATGTTTTCGAGGGCGATAGGATGCCGCTCATCGGTCAGCGAGTCGCCGGTATGGATTTCCTTCATACCCACGAGGGCCACGATGTTGCCTGCCGTGACGCTTCCCAACGGCTGTTGCTTGTTGGAGTGCATCTGCAGGATCTTGGCCACTCGTTCACGCTTGCCCGTGCTGACGTTAAAGACCGTCTCACCACTTTTCAATTCGCCGGAATAGACCTTGATGAAGGTCAGCTTGCCGACGTATGGGTCGGTGGCAATCTTGAAGGCCAATGCCGCGAAAGGCGCGGTGGCATCCATCGGGCGTTGCTCCTCGCACTCACTCTTGGGGTTGATGCCGCTGATAGTGGGCATGTCCAAGGGAGAAGGAAGAAACTCCACAATGGCATCGAGCAGTTTTTGCACCCCCTTGTTCTTGAATGACGACCCGCAGAGAACAGGCTGGATCTTGCGCTCAAGGGTGGCCTTTCTGATGACGGCGACCAGCTCCTCGCGGGTGATGCTGTCGCTGTCAGCGAAATACTTCTCCATCAGCTGCTCGTCCAACTCGGCGAGTGTCTCCAATAGGTTGGTGCGGTATGTCTCGACCTCGTCGGCCATATCCTCGGGAATGGGAATCTCGGCGTATGTGTTGCCTTGGTCTTCCTCATTCCATTGGTAGGCCTTCATGTCAAGCAGATCGACAAGTCCGATGAAGGAGTCCTCCGCCCCGATGGGGAGCTGGAGGGGCAGGGGGTGTGCTTTCAGTTTTTCGCGAATCTGATCGACGACAGCGAGAAAGTTAGCCCCGGATCGGTCCATCTTGTTGACGTAGCAGATGCGTGCCACGTTGTACTTGTCGGCCTGGCGCCATACGGTTTCGGATTGGGCTTCCACGCCGCCAACGGCGCAGAATATGGCTACGGCTCCATCCAATATTCTCAAAGAACGTTCTACTTCGACCGTAAAATCAACGTGCCCTGGGGTGTCGATGATATTGATCTTGTAGTCATTTGACTGGTGTTTCCACATCACTGTGGTAGCGGCTGAGGTGATCGTGATTCCACGTTCCTGTTCCTGCACCATCCAGTCCATGGTGGCAGTACCTTCGTCAACCTCGCCGATCTTGTAGTTTTTCCCCGTATAGTACAGGATGCGCTCGGTGGTCGTAGTCTTGCCGGCATCAATATGGGCCATTATGCCGATATTGCGTATTTTGAGCAGGTCTTCAGCCATCGTGTCGCCTCCTTGGTGTGCGGGAATGTGATTGTCCTTAGGCGACTACGAACGCATGTGGGCGAATGCCTTGTTGGCTTCGGCCATTCTGTGGATTTCCTCTTTTCTCTTGAAAGCGGCGCCCTCAGACTTATAGGCGGCCATGATTTCCTGGGCCAGCTTGTCGGCCATGGTTTGCTCATGGCGTTTGCGGGCGAAGGAGATGAGGCTCTTCATACCGATAGATTGCTTTCTGCCCGGTTTGATCTCCTCAGGGACGGGCAGGGTGGTGCCACCGACACGTTTGCTCTTGACCTCGACGCTGGGGGTGACGTTTTCCAACGCTTTTTTCCAGACTTCGATGCCGTTTTCCTTGGTCTTCTCCTCTACGATGTCAATGGCTTTATAGAAAATCTCGAATGCGAGATTCTTTTTGCCTTTCAACATGATATTATTGACGAATTTGGTCACAAGTTCGTCATTGAACTTAGGATCTGGAAGAATGATCCTTTTTTTTGCGTGTGAATTTCTCATTTTCTTGTATCTTCAATAAATGTTATTTACTCTTGATTCGCCAATCGCGGCGGTCAATTTACTTTTTTTGGGTTGAAATTAATTATTTCGCAGCTTTCTTGGGACGTTTGGCACCATACTTGGAGCGTCCTTGGAGACGTCCGTCCACGCCGGCGGAGTCGAGCGCGCCGCGCACGATATGATAACGCACGCCGGGCAGGTCCTTGACACGGCCGCCGCGCACCAGCACGATGGAGTGTTCCTGCAGGTTGTGGCCTTCACCGGGGATGTAGGCGTTCACTTCCTTGCCGTTGGTCATTCTTACTCTCGCCACCTTACGCATGGCGGAATTCGGTTTCTTCGGGGTTGTCGTGTAAACCCTCAGGCAGACACCACGTCTTTGCGGACATGCGTCCAAAGCCCTTGACTTACTCTGCGAAGTCAATTTCTTTCTTCCTTTTCTTACTAATTGTTGAATTGTAGGCATACAATCGGTTGTGTTAATCTTTTAATTTATAATCTATTTTCCCCTAATTTTTTGGGGCTGCAAAAATACACTTTTTTTGATAATCTTTTGTCTTTCAAATATTTTTTTATCAACAATAAAAAAACCGCCCTTCCAGGCGGTCCTGATGATGTTTAACGCTGTTATCGTTTAGCCTTGTGCGGGGTGGCAGCCGGCGTTTTTGTGGAGTCTTCTGCCTTTTTTTTACCCAACGAAAGGCTTCTCTTGTACCGTTCGTCTATTTTGTAAAACTCCTGCAGGTGTTTTGGGGAGAGCATGGTCTTGAGCTTCTTGTAGAAGTTGGTTTCCAACGTGAGGAGGTTCTTTTTAAGCTCGAACTTCTGGTCAAAAAGATAGGTGATCTGGCTGTCCGTGAGCTCCTCGCACTTTTTCTCCTCGTCGCAGTTGGGGCAGTTGGGGCAGTTCACCTTGATGCCCTTCTTTTCGATGTTGGCGCGATAGGTCTCGTGCAGTTTGACCTCGCTGCGGAGATACTGCTCGTATGCGGCCCAGAAGGTCTTGGCCTCAGCGGCAGTGGGTTTGAAATGCGTTTTCATGTTGAGGACCCGGTCCTGGACAATCTTGTTGCCATCGATTTTGTCCTGGGCGTTGGTCGCGGCAATGCCTGCAACCAGCAGCATGGCGATGAAGAATATGCGTTTCATAGCGGTTTTTGTTTTAAAAATTGTAATAATCCATCTGGGCCAGTTCGGTGTTGTAGTAGTCGATCATCTGTTCCTCCAACTCCTTTTCATCCTGAGCGGCCTCGATGACAATCTGCCTTTGGTTCTCTTGTTCTTGTTTCTTGAAATTGAGAAACAACGTGCTTGCTATGGCCAGCAGTGCCACGGCGGCGACGGAAAGGAAAAACACGTTGCGCCGTGTCGCCCTCTCTTTCCGGATGGTATCCAACATCCGGGACGGCAATTGGTCAAAATAACCTTCCGGCACGTCGTAATGCTCGTTTCGCTCTATTTTTTCAATGTCAATCATAGTAATGAGAAAAATGAAACATTAGCAAGACACATGAATGTCTAAAAGGTTAAATGCTCCGACAAATTTTTTTTGATTTTTTCCATGGCGAAGTGATACGAGGCCTTCAGGGCGCTTTCGGAGGTGTCGAAAATCTTGGACATCTCGGCGTAGGGGGTCTCGTCGTAATAGCGCATGGTGAAGACGGCGCGCTGCTTGGGCGGGAGCCTGAGTATGGCCTCCTGCAGCAAATGCTCGATTTCGTTCGGTGAGATGAAGTTTGTCTCCGGCTGGGAGACCACCATGAAATCGGTATAGCTGTCGTCGGAGAGGTTCAGCAGCTTCTTCTTCTTTTCAACATAGGTCAGCGCCTCGTTGACGCTAACCTTGGTGATCCAGGTCTTGAGGCTGGAGTCGCCCCTGAAATTATCGAGATGCCTCCAGATTTTGATGCAGACATTTTGGGTCACATCGTTGGCATCCTCGTGCAGGGTGACGATACGGCGGGCATTATAGTAGATGACCCGCTGATATTTTTTCAGCAGCAACTCGAAGGCCTGCTCTTTGGTCTTCTTGTTTGCGAATAAGGCAAGAATGAACTCGTCGGTGGGTTCGGGCATTGTAGTTCTTATTTGCGGGCAATGGCTTTTTTACAAGCATCCATGATGTGCTGTGTGTCCAAGCCGTACTCTTTCAACAATTCATCGGGGGTGCCGCTTTCGCCAAACTTGTCATCCACGGCGACCATTTCAACGGGGACAGGCAACTTGCGGGCCAGCAGCTGGCAGATGGAGTCGCCGAGGCCGCCGTTCATCAGATGCTCTTCGGCCGTCACGGCGCAACGGGTCCTGTTGACACTCTCCAGCACGGCAGCCTCGTCCAGGGGCTTGATGGTGGCAATGTCGATAACCTCCACAGAAAAGCCCTGCTCGGCCAGGATGCGCGCAGACTGCACAGCCGGATAGACCATGTGTCCGGTGGCGAAAATGGTGACATCCGTGCCTTCGTTCAGGAGAATGGCCTTGCCGATCACGAAAGGCTCTTCCGGCATGAAGTTGGGCACAGCGGGACGGCCGAAACGCAAATAGACCGGACCGACATACTCTGCGGCGGCCAGCGTGGCCATCTTGGTCTGGTTGTAGTCGCACGGGTTGATGACAACCATGTTGGGCAGCATCCTCATCAATCCAAGATCCTCCATCATCTCATGGGTGGCACCATCCTCGCCGACGGTAAGGCCGGCATGGGACGCACAGATCTTGACATTGAGGTTGGAATAGGCCACCGTCATGCGGATCTGGTCATATACACGTCCGGAAATGAAGCCCGCGAAGGCGGCGGCAAAAGGGACCTTGCCGCTCAATGCCAAGCCTGCCGAAATGCCTATCATGTTGGCCTCGGCTATGCCCACTTGGATGAAACGATCCGGGAATACGGCCTTGAAATCCCCCATCTTGACGCTGCCCGTGACATCTCCCGTGAGGGCGAAGACGTTAGGATTACGCTGGCCGGCCTCCACCAAACCCGCTCCGAAACCGGAACGAGTATCTTTTAATACGATGCTCTCTATATTTTCCATAGTGTAAAAATTTTGCGCGCAAAGATACGAAATTTGCCAAATGACTGTTATTAAATAATCCTTTTTATTTTAAACAACCTGTCCTTTCGCGGATGAGAATACGGCTACTCAAGGTCTTGATGCTTGCAACAGCCTTACTGTCAACACACAAGGCATTCCCGCAATTTGTCGGGGAGCCTCGTGTCAAAAGCTGTGTGGCTGATGCTTTCATCCTCAAGATAGACACGCTCTCCATCGTCCCCAACTCCTTTTCCATAGTGGACGTGGACACCTCGCAGTACCGGATCGACCCCATCGCCGCCAAACTCTACCTTTGCGACTCCACCCTGCTTGGCCGCACTCTGGTATGCCAGTACACAGTCTATCGTCTGGACTTCTCCGCCCCGCTCCGCCACCGTCCGCTCTCACAAATAGAAGGCTCGGGCGGACGTCTGATCCCCGTCGCCGCAAGTTCCCAAACCCCTGTCGAGCTATACGACGACGCACAGCTCTCCACATCGGGGCATGTGTCACGCGGGATCACCATCGGCAACAACCAGGACCCTGTGCTCAATTCTTCCCTCAATCTGCAGATTGCAGGCAATCTCTCCGACGATTTCCGAATCATGGCCTCCATCTCCGACAAGAACATCCCCATCCAACCCGAAGGCAACACGCGCTACCTGTCGGACATTAATAATGTATTTATTACATTATATTATAAGGATGTGGCACGAATAAACGCCGGCGACATTTGCATCCAATCGCCCGTTTCCGACTTTCTGTCAGTCTCGAGAAACCTTTTGGGCATGGACGCATCCGTGCGTTATACAGCGGCGGAAAAAATGCAAGGCAGCCACTCGTTAGGCGGCGGCGTGGCCAAGGGCAGCTTTGCACGGCAAAAACTCCCCATACAGAATGGCATGCAGGGCCCCTACAAGCTGTATGGCGCGCAGGGCGAAACCGGCATCGTCATCATTGCGGGCTCGGAACGTGTCTATATCGACGGCGTGCTGCTTGTCAGAGGGCAGGAGAACGACTATGTGATGGACTACAACACAGCGGAGATCACGTTCACCCCGGCCCGGATGATGTCAGCGGAAAAAAGAGTGTTCGTGGAATTCGAATACACGAACAGGCATTTCACCCGAATGGGCCTTTTCTCTTACAACGAACTGCTCTTGGGCAAGCGTAAGAATCTGCAACTCAACGTGAATTATTATTGCGAACAAGACTTGAGGAATCAGTCCGT
Source organism: Bacteroidales bacterium (assembly GCA_017651425.1). Taxonomy (GTDB): domain Bacteria; phylum Bacteroidota; class Bacteroidia; order Bacteroidales; family WCHB1-69; genus F23-D06. Next base: position 30,471 of record JAGCCZ010000052.1, on the reverse strand, counting down.
GCAACCCGAATTGAACCAAGACCAGATGCGTTTCCTGTCACTGATCGGCGACAACTGGCAGAATGCCTATTATGAGCAGGCGGATTCCACCGCGTTTTCCGAAGACAGGGTGCTGTATTGCCGAAAAGACACCTTGGTGGACGGCATCACCTATCACAATGTTTACGAATATTCCACAGACCGCGACCGTCAGCTCTACAGCGTAAGCTTCACCTACATGGGGCCGGGCAAGGGCTCCTACGTCTTGCTGCGCAGCGCCGCCAACGGCAGGGTTTTCAGCTGGGTGGCACCCGTGAACGGCGAGCTGCAGGGCGACTACAACCCCGTCTTGCTGCTAAGCACGCCCCAACGCACGCAGATGACCACATTGCAGGCGAAGTACCAGATCCGCCCCACCACGCTGCTACGAGGCGAAGTGGCCCTCTCGGAACACGACCTGAACCTCTTCTCCCGACAAGACGACCGGGACAACGTGGGCTTTGCAAGCTCCCTAACATTCAACCATCGCCAAAAGCTCGGCAGAAACGCCCCTGACAGCACGCGATGGGATTTCTTTGGCGGTGTGGAGTGGCAATTCATCCACAAGAACTTCCAAGCCGTGGAGAGTTTCCGCGACGTGGAATTCGCCCGCACCTACAACCTTGAGGGCGACCACTCAAACCTTCACTCGGAACAGATGCTGCACGCCCTTTGGGGCTTTGAAAAGAGCAAAAACGCCCTCCTGCGCTACGACCTGAACTGGTTCACCCGTTTCGGGAACCTTTCCGCACTACGGCAGGAGCTTGTGACGCAAGGCACCGTCGGGCGGCTGCACCTCAATGCCCAGGCCGCCTTCCTGACGACAACAGACAGCTTGCAGCGCAGCCGCTTTCTCACCACCGATGCAAGACTCGCCTACCGGTTCAAAAAAGTGGAGATAGGGGTGACAGACTTGTTGGAACGCAATCTCTTTCGGGATGCAACAACCGACACGGTTCGGTCCAACAGCTACGCTTTCAATGAGTTATTACTATATGTCAAAAACGGGGCACCATCATTATATAAATACAATATTTCTTACAAAAACCGAATCGAATTTGCGCCGGACACCAATGGTCTTCAGCTGCGGCAAACCATTCAGGAGGCCAACGCGCTTTTTCAATTCGACAGGATTAAGAACCAGCATTTCGCCGTCCAAGCCACCTACAGGACGCAAAAGATGCAACATATCGTCCCGGAGAAAGGGCGTGAGCACTATTTCGTGGGGAACATGGAATACACGGGGCGTTTTTTCCACAACGTACTATTGTGGAACACCTACTACGAGGCGGGAAGCTGCATGGAGCAGAAAAAAACGTTCACTTTCCTGAAGGTTGCGACGGGACAAGGCACCCATGTGTGGCACGACTATAACGGCAACGGGGTCGAGGAGATGGACGAGTTCGAGGTGGCGGCCTTCCAAGACGAGGCCAACTATGTGAAGGTATGGCTCACGGGGAACGACTATGTGAACGCCTACAGCAACGCCTTCACACAGAGCATCCAGCTGCGTCCGGCGGCCGTTTGGAGCAGCAAAAAAGGCTTTCGCCGTTTCCTGGCCCGGTTCTCCGACGTGGCAAGTTTCCGCACACAGCTGCGCCATGTAAAGCCCAACTTCAACCCGTTCTACGCCAACTTGGCGGACACCAATCTGCTGGGCCGGACCATGAATCTCAACAACACCTTCTCATTCAACAACAGCACGTCGAAGTTCGCCTTCGACTTTGTGGTGCAGAAGTCGCAGAACAAGAGTCTGATGTATTACGGCTTTGAGCAGGCCGGGAACGAATCGCAGCAAGTAGTGCTCAAAAGCAACCTGAAGGGGATTGTTTCCTTAGAGGCGAGCTACCTGCATGGCATTCAGGAGAACAGGTCCGATTTCCTCACCATGCGCAATTATGTAATCGAGCGTCACGAAACCGGGGGAAAGGTGCAGCTGCGGCTGCAGGACAAGTATGTGACGGAGCTCGGCTACCTGTACGGGGACAAGCGAGGCATTGCGGGCGGCGGACACATACGCGTTCACAACGCAAACGCCATGTTCAACTACAAAATAGTGCGCCGCGGAGTGGCCACCGTATCGGTCCGCTATGTGGCCGTCGGGGGGCAGTCGCCCGACAATGCGGCAGCAGCCTATCAGATGTTGGAAGGCTTGGCGTTGGGCCACAACGTGGTCTGGTCACTCGGCTGCCAGCTGGCGCTGACCGAGTATCTGCATCTTTCCGCCCAATATGACGGACGTGTCTCGCAAGGGCACAAGGCCATCCACACCGGCGGCATAACCTTGAAAGCCCAGTTCTGATCATAGTGATTTTTCGGAAGTTTAAAATGTGTTGGTTTTTTTTTTCAACATAACGTTGTTGGATAAAAAAAATATCGTATTTTTGTCGCTTGAAAAATTATAAGGTTAATTGCGTTCTGTAACTTTTTTGGGGATGTGATGTAAAAAGATGTTTGATGACAATAGTATAAACCCGCTAAAATCTACATAACGTATTCAACCACAAATGAATATTGTAAAAACCAAAACCAACGAAAGATGATGAATCGGGCGAAAAAGATAGGTGTTTTCATGCTGGTAGCGATGGCATTTCACGTTTCCGGCTTAGCTCAAGACGATGCGCAATTTACGCTTTTTCCTTGGGCAACTTCCTATTATAATGCAGGTGGCATAGGTGAGCAGAGCAATACGTTATGTTTTACGTTCTTGTACAACAACAAATCCTTGGCGTGGCGTGATGTGTATAATGGCGCAGGCGATTCCATATCCAAGGACAAGACGGCGCCTCAGGACTTCCTGCTCAACATTGAGTCCTATCTTAAAAAACTGCACGGTTCCATCGGCCTTTCCTTGATCAGCGATCAAATCGGCTATTACAAAAGCATCGGAGTGAAGTTAGGATATTCGTACAAATTGCGCATAGGAGGCGGACACATGGGCATAGGAGCGCAGATTTCTTTCTTCAACCAGCAAATCGACCCTTCTGGATTCCGTCCCATCGACCAGGGCGACCCCGTGCTTGACAACCTTTCCGAATCCACCACAGACCTTGATTTTGGTTTAGGCGTGCATTACACGACCGACCAATGGTATGCGGGCGTGAGCGTAACGCAGCTGGCTGCCGCTTTCGACAAGGATCAGAAACTTCGCATTGCCGGCGACCACGGTCCGGCCCGCACGCCGCAAATGTACTTCCATGGCGGCTACACCTGGATTGTGCCCGCCAACCCCAATTGGGAGATTCTGCCTCAGACCTTGGTCAAGACCGACTTCAAGACGTTCCAGTGGGACCTTATGGTGCTGGCACGCTACAATGGCATCTACTGGGGTGGCTTGAGCTACCGTCTGCAGGATGCCGTCTCGCTGGTATTCGGCGCACGTCCCTTCTATAATTCATCCAACGTCTATCTGAAGGGCCTCGACGCCGGCGTCTCATACAGCATCACCACCAACAAGTTAGGATACCGCCGCTACAGGAGCTTCGGCGACGTGGAGGTGATGGTCCGCTATTGCTTTGACATCTACAAACCGGAGGTCTTCTCCGGCTATGGTTCCACTCGTTCCATATACAAAAACTGGTACTAGAATAATAAAAGTGGAATAATCGCGTTTAGATAATCATTAAAATCAATAAAAATGAAAAGGGTATTAATATTAATTGCAGTGGCACTGATGGTATGCGTGTCCTGTAAAAACGGCGGTGACGGCCAATTGGTGGGCGTAAAGGACCGCCCCGACTTCCTGGACCTCGACCCGTATGGCATGGTCTATGTTCCCGCCGGTCACTATGTGATGGGCGGTGGCGACCAGGATGTGCCATTCGCACAGACCCAGCAGTCCAAGAACGTGACCCTCGACGCCTTCTGGATGGACGAGACCGAGATCACCAACAACGAGTATCGCCAGTTCGTATATTGGGTGCGCGACTCCATCGCACATGTGTTGCTCGGTGATGCCGAGATCACAGATGTCGAGAAGTATGGCCACTACCAGAAATACACCAAGGGCGAGAACGAGGGCGAACTCAAAGAACCCAAACTCATCAACTGGAAAGAAGAAATCCCTTGGGATTCTGACAACGAGGAGGTTCAATCCGCACTCTCTCCGTTGTACAACAAGGTGAACACCCGTTTCTACCATTATCGTCCCAACACAACCAATGTCGCCATGTACAACTACGAGTATTGGTGGTATGATTATCGCAACTGGCGTGATCCCGACGATCCGGACAACTTCGGTGCCGCAACCAAGGAGTTCGACAAGGACGGCGTGGATTTCGGCGGTCTGTACGCCAACCGTCCCAGCAGCATGGGCAACGGTTACCAGCGCTTCATCAAGCACGAGGTCGTGAACATCTACCCGGATACCCTTTGCTGGGCCCACGACTTCGTATATTCCTATAACGAGCAGATGATCCTGAACTATTTCTCCCATCCGCAGTTCGACCACTATCCTGTGGTGGGTGTGAGCTGGAAGCAAGCCAAGGCCTTCTCTTACTGGAGAACCCATCTCCGCATGTCCTGGCTCTCCTCCAAGGAGTATGCCAACGAGCAGGAGTTCAGACTGCCCACCGAAGCCCAATGGGAATGGGCTGCACGCGGCGGCAACGACCTGGTCACCTACCCGTGGGGCGGTCCCTACACGACCAACAAGAACGGTTGCTTCCTGAGCAACTTCAAACCCCAACGCGGCAACTACATAGCTGATGACAACATGTATCCCAGCATCGTGGCCCACTATCATCCCAACGACTGGGGTCTGTTTGACATGGCCGGCAACGTGGCCGAATGGTGCGAGGACGCTTACGACAAGTCCTCTTACAACTTCACCCACGACATGAACCCTGTCTATGTCTATTATGCCAAGAAGGACGACTCGCCCGCCAAGAAGCGCAAAGTCATCCGTGGCGGTTCATGGAAGGACGTGAGCTACTACACTACCGTGGCGGCAAGATGCTTCGAGTATCAGGACACCTGTAAGTCATACGTGGGCTTCCGCAACGTGCAGTCTTACATGGGCCGCCAACGTGGCGACAACAGCAGCCGTAGCGCCTCCCACGTTTACTAAAATATTGACAATAACAAAATTAACAATAAATCATTAACTAAACTAAATTAATCTAAAATGAATGCAATCGACAGATTAGTAAGATCAAACACGTACAAGAACATCATGGCCAAGTTGTATGGCTGGGGCGCTGCCGTCGTCATCTTCGGCGCACTTTTCAAAATTCTTCACCTCCCCGGCGCTAACATCATGCTGATTATCGGTATGGGCACGGAGGTCGCCATCTTCTTCTTCTCCGCTTTCGAGCCTTTACATGTGGAGTACAACTGGGCTTTGGTGTATCCAGAGCTTGCTATTGCTGATGAAAATGCAGAACCGACACGCAAGGAGAGAAAAAAAGAGGTGAAAGGTGCCACCCCCACCCAGCAACTTGACAAGATGCTCGAAGAGGCCAAGATTGGTCCCGAGCTGATCGAGAGCTTGGCTGTTGGCATGAAGAACCTCGGCGACAACGCCAAGAAACTCGCCGGTGTCTCCGACGCCGCCGTGGCCACCGACGCCTTTGTGGGCAACATGACCAAGGCCGCCGAATCCGTGCGTAACCTCTCCCTCAAATATGACAAGGTGGCCTCCACCCTCGAAGCCGACGGTAACGCCTCCATGGCTTACAGCGAAAGCTTGAAACGCGCCACCAACGCCATCAACCAGATGGCAAACGCCTACGAGCAAACCACCACCTACAAGACCGAAATGGACAAGCTGACCCACAATATCGCAGCTCTCAGCAAGGTCTATGGTAACATGCTCGCCGCCATGGGCGTCAACACCAACAAATAAGATCATCCCATCATCTCATTTCACACTAATTTCTCACTAAAACTATATTAGAAAATGGGTGCAACAAATTGTCCGGAAACCCCGCGACAGAAAATGATTCAGATGATGTACTTGGTGTACACCGCCATGTTGGCATTGAACGTGTCCGCCAATATCCTTGATGCCTTCGTTGTCGTGGACGACACGTTGGTAACCTCCACTACGAACGCTACACACCAAAACAAAAGCGACTACTCCTGGTTCGAGGCCCAGAAGACCCTCCTCGGCGAGGCCAAGATCCATGATGCCTATACAAATGCTCAGAAACTGAAGAAAGAGACCAACGACATGGTGAAGTTCATCGAGAACATGCGTCGCGAACTCATCTACGCCGTTGATGGCGACACCCTTGCGGAAGTGGTCAATGACCAAGGCCAAAAAGTAAAAGTCCCCAAAACCGTCTCCACCATCACCAAGAAAGACAATTTCGACATTCCCACCGACTTCATGATCCGGCAGGGCAACGCCGAGAAACTTAAGAAAAAAATCAACGAGTACAAGGCCAACATCCTGAAACTTGCCAAGCCTGCCGACCGCGAAGGTCTCAAGCGCGCCATCGGTCTTGACGTGGACGTCAAGTACAAGAAAGAGGGCGACTCCCAAACTTGGGAAGAGCACAATTTCGACCACATTATCGCAGCCGCTTCCGTGACCCTTCTCAACAAGATGACAGGCGAGGTGCGCAACGCAGAGTCCACCATGTTGAACTACCTCAAGGCCTCCATCAGTGCCGACGACTTCAAGTTCGACCATGTGGAAGGCCGTGCCATCCCGAAATCGCAGGTGGTGTTCACCGGCGACAGCTATGAGGCCGACATCATCGTGGCTGCTTACGACAGCAAGACCAATCCCGAGGTCTGGTACAAGATGGGCGCTGACACGCTGACCGAAGCCGGCATCGGCGGTGCCACCAGACTGGTGGGTGAAAACGGTGTGGTGAAACTCAAATTGGGTGCAGGCGGCGTCGGTGACTCGAAGTTCGCAGGCTTGATCAAGGTCATCGGACCGGACGGCCAGCCCAAGTACTACGGTTTCAAGGACAAATACACGGTCCTGAAGCCTTCCGCCACCATTGCTGCCGACAAGATGAACGTGCTCTATGCAGGCATCGCCAACCCGATTTCCGTGTCGGGTGTCGGTTCCGGCAAGATCAGCGTTTCCTTCCCCGGCTGTAACCTCTCTTCCACGGGTACCAACACCTATAATGTCAGTGTTCCTGCAGGTCTGATTGGCAAGACGGTCACCGCGTCTGTCACCTCTGACGGCAAGAACATGGGCAGCACCGTGTTCCGTGTCAAGAAAGTCCCGAATCCCCGTGCCGTCTTAGGCGCCAACATCCGTGGCGGCAAACGCGCCAAGGCTGAGTTGCTCGCCAACCCGATGATTCGTGCCACCATGGGCGAAGACTTCGCCTACGACCTGAAGTGGAGTGTCAACTCCTTCCGCGTCATCTTCGTCAGCAAAGGTATGGAAGACCCCGCCATGGTTTGCCAAGGCGGAACCCTGAGTGAAGCCGTCAAGGCTAAGATCCAAAAGTCCTCCGCCAACACGGTGATCTATTTCACCGACATCAAGGTCTCCTCAGAAGCAGGTCCGAGAACCCTTGACGAGTTCTCCGTTAGAATTCGATAAACAACCCATATATTATGAAAAAGTTTGGATTATTATTATTAGCCCTTTGCGCCGTTTCCTTCGCCATTGCACAAGAGGATGAAGACGGCAGCACGATGAACCAGCCCATCGACCGCGCACCTGCGGAGTTCGCATGGGAGCAGCTGGAGGTCAATGAACTCTCAGACCCCATCCCGTACGCCCCCATCCGGCAGGCGGACGTGATGTACTACTACACCATCTGGAGGACCATCGACCTTCGTGAAAAAGTCAATCACCCCCTCTACTTCCCAACCGAAGTGAGAGGCACATGGCGGAGTTTGGCCCAAACCATCTTCGACGCCGTTGACATGGACAACCCCGACAAATCGGAAGGCGTGCTGCCGATCTATTCCGATGACATGTGTACCATGCCTACCCCGCGTGAAGAGCTGAAAGGCAACCTCGCCGTCTCCTATCCGGTGCCAGACTTCGATCCCGAAACGGGTGAGGAAATCGGCACCAAGGACATGGTCATCCAATTCGAGGCCAAGGAGATCACCTCCTACAACATCAAGGAGATCTGGTATTTTGACAAGCAGGAATCCCGCCTCAAATACCAAATCCTAACCCTTGAGCCGATTCTCGAATACGAGCGTCCGAACACCTCGTCCTTCTCAGGTTATGACGAGGAGCCGCAGGAAGACGAAGAGGATGTGCAAAACCCGTTGACCAAGAAGAGAGTGGGCTACATCTACTACAGTGAGCTCAGACCCTTCTTAGCCAGACAAGAGGTTTTCAACGTCAAGAACAACGCACAGCGTCTCTCTTTCGACGACCTTCTGACGTGGAAACGCTACTTCTCATCCCTGATCTACAAGGAGGCCAACACATACGACCGCGAGATTCAGGACTATATCGCAAACGCACGCGACCAGCGCATCGAATCAGAGAAGATCACTGAGAAATTGCGCACCATGGAGAGCGATCTTTGGGAATTTTAATCCGAACAGAACTTTTTCATAAATATGCCAAATCGGGTACCAATGGTACCCGATTTTTTTTACTTTTGCACGGTAAATTAAAACACATGATTGTCATTACTGGATCAGCAGGATTCATCGGCAGCTGCATGGCCGCCAAGTTGAACGAATCGGGCCGGGACGACCTCGTGCTCGTGGACGACTTCTCACGCCCCGAGAAGCGCCGCAATTGGGAAAACAAACGCTACATCGACAAGATACATCGCGACGACTTCTTCCAGTGGGCCGAACAAAACGTCCCCTCCATCGAACTTATCATCCATTTGGGGGCCCGTACGGACACCACCGAATTCGACTACTCCGTCTTCGAGATGCTGAACGTCTCATACACCCAGCGCATGTGGGCATTTGCGGCGAAGCATCGCATCCCCTTGGTCTACGCTTCCTCTGCCGCCACCTACGGCGCCGGCGAGCTCGGTTATGTGGACGACCACGTGCTTTCGGCCAGACTGCAACCCTTGAACCCTTACGGAAAGTCCAAGAACGAGATCGACAAATGGGTGCTGAAACAATTTCGCCAGCCGCCCTGCTGGTACGCTTTCAAATTCTTCAACGTGTACGGTCCCAACGAGTACCACAAGGGGCGCATGGCTTCCGTCATCCTGCACTCCTTCCAGCAAATCCAGGAGACCGGCAAGGTGAAGTTGTTCAGATCCCATCGCCCGGACTTCGCCGACGGGGAGCAGCTGCGCGATTTCGTCTACGTGAAGGACGTGGTGCGTGTCATCCAGTGGTTCATCACGCATCTTCCCCAAAGCGGCATATACAATATTGGCACTGGCCGCGCACAATCGTTCCTGACACTCGCCACCTCCACCTTCAAGGCCCTGAATCTGGAGCCCAATATCGAGTTTGTGGATATTCCCGAAGACATACGCGACAAGTATCAGTACTACACCCAGGCTGATATGCACAAGATGCGAGCGGCAGGATATCGCCGTCCCTTCTATTCGCTCGAACGGGGCACCACCTCCTACGTCACACGCTATTTGAAAAAAAACACTGTTTATTAATTTGGTGAAAAATATTTCTCTGAACAACGCTACGATACGAATTTTTTTTATACTTTTGTGTTCTTTTTAAAACCTGACTGAAAACTCAATATAGTACATCTTAAAACAACAAAAACCCTCTACTGATATAATGAAAAGCAAAAGTTTCACGGACAAAGAAATACAGCAAACGCTTAAAACTTTTTTCGGATTCGACAAATTCAAAGGCAGCCAGCAGAAGATCATAAAATCCGTACTGAAAGGGAAGGATTGTTTTGTCATCATGCCTACCGGCGGCGGAAAATCGCTGTGTTACCAGCTCCCCGCGCTGATGAAGGAAGGCACGGCCATTATTATCTCTCCGCTTATCGCCCTTATGAAGAACCAGGTCGATGCGATTCGCAATTTCGGCACCGAGATGGGCATCGCCCACTTTCTCAACTCCTCGCTGTCGAAGTTGGAGATCAATGAGGTGAAAAAAGACCTGCTGTCCGGCAAGACAAAACTGCTTTATGTTGCCCCGGAATCCCTGACCAAGGAAGAAAACGTCAAGTTCTTCCAAGATGTGAACATCTCCTTCTACGCCATCGACGAGGCCCACTGCATTTCCGAATGGGGTCACGATTTCCGCCCCGAGTACCGCCGCATCCGCGCCATCATCGACAAGATCGGGAAGAAAGTGCCCGTCATGGCCCTAACCGCCACGGCGACGCCGAAAGTGCAAAGCGACATCCAGAAAAACCTCGGCATGGAAAAAGCCGATGTCTATATTTCCTCCTTCAACCGTCCCAACCTTTACTATGAAATCCGGGAAAAGACCAAGGACATTGACAAGGAGATTGTCAAGTTCATCAAGAGCCATCCTGGCAAGTCGGGCATCATCTACTGTCTGAGCCGCAAAAAAGTGGAGGAGCTCTCCGAGTTCCTCGTGGCCAACAGCATTCGCGCCCTGCCCTACCACGCAGGCCTCGACTCCCGCACGCGCGTGCAAAACCAGGACGATTTCCTGATGGAGAAGGCCGACATCATCGTGGCCACCATTGCCTTCGGCATGGGCATCGACAAGCCGGACGTGCGTTTTGTCATCCACTACGACATGCCCAAAAGCTTGGAGGGATACTATCAGGAAACCGGCCGCGCCGGCCGTGACGACGGCGAAGGCCTCTGCATCGCCTTCTACGACTACAAGGATCTCCACAAGCTCGAGAAATTCTCGACCAAGAAATCCGTCGCGGAACAGGAAATCGTGAAGCAACTGCTTGCAGAAACCGCCGCCTACGCGGAGTCCTCCAGCTGTCGCCGCAAACACCTGCTCCATTACTTCGGAGAAGAGTACAACGATGAGAACTGCCACAATTGCGACAACTGCAACCACCCCAAGCCCAAGATGAACGCCTCCGACCATATCGTCCTCGCACTGGAGGTCATCCAAACTGTCAAACAACAGTTCAAGGACGACCAGATCATCGACATCCTCATCGGCAACAAGACCACCTCCATTGTCAAGTTCAAACACGACAAACTCAAGCAATTCGGAGAGGGACAGGAGTATGACGCCAAGTTCTGGTCCAACATCCTCCGTCTTGCCATCTTTGAGAACCTCATCTTCAAGGATGTCGAGAATTACGGTTTGCTCAAGCTGACCGAAAAGGGCGAAAAATACATGCTGAATCCGTACTCCATCCAGACCATCAAGCCCGATTCCGCCAATGCGCAGGACGAGGATGATGACGATGTGATCGAGAACGTCTCGGGCGGTCCTATGGAAGACGCTTTCGACTCCACCCTCTTCAGCATGCTCAAGGAGCTGCGCAAGAACATCTCCAAAGAGGAGAACCTCCCGCCGTTTGTCATCTTCCAAGACCCCTCGCTGGAAGACATGTGCATCCAATACCCCACCACCATGGAGGAGATGACCCACATCGCCGGTGTGGGCATGGGCAAGGCACAGAAATATGGAAAACAGTTCATCGAACTCATCCGCAACTATGTGGAAGAGAACGAGATCGAACGGCCTCAGGATTTCGTGGTCCGTTCAGTCGTAAAAAAATCGGCCATCAAGGTCTTCATTATCCAGAGCATTGACAGAAAGGTGGGATTTGAAGACATCGCCCGCGCAAAAGGATTGGACATCAACGAGTTGTTGACAGAAATCGAGATGATTGTCTCCTCCGGCACCAAGATAGACATCACCTATTATATCAATGAGGAGATTGAAGACTACCATCAAGAGGAGATTCTCGACTATTTTGCCAATGCAGAATCCGATTCTCCTGAAGAGGCTCTTCGAGAACTTGGAGAAGACGAATATACCTTGGAAGAGATCCGTATCATGAGAATCAAATATCTGTCGGATGTGGGCAATTAGCCGTCAGAATTGTCTGGGCCAATGGCCGCATTGGCCATTCAAACAAAAATTAGAAAAACAAATTAAAATTTTTTATGGAAGAGAGAAAAGAAATGAACGACCCCGTCGAGAATGTGGTACCGGACGAGATGATGCCGGGATTTGTGGCTGCAGAGTCTCAGAAAAAGCACGACGAGGAAACTGTGTATCAGACGGAGTGTCCTGCTCCGGAACTGCAATCGGACAATCTTTCCGGCAGTGAAGAGGCGAAGCAGGCATGCGACAAGAAGAGAAAATGCTGCCATATCGGGCACTTGATTTTCGATTTGTTGATGGCAGCCGCCGTCATCACCCTGTTCATCCTGCATTTCTGCGGAAACAAGCGGACAGGCACCCCCATCGCCGTGGATCCCTCCAAAGCGGGTACCGGTGAAGTCCTCTATGTGAACATCGACTCCATCAACGAGCACTATGAGATGGTATCCATCTTGACAGACAGCATCGATGCCGAGCGCCAGCGCCAGACCGTGTTGTTCCAAAACCGCCAGAAGGCCTTGGAAAACAAGTTGGCCAACTACCAGCGCAACATGCAATCCGGCAGCTTGACGGCTCAGCAGGCACAATATGCGGAACAGTCGCTGCAGCAAGAGAGCACACAGCTGCAAAACGATTACTCCGTAGCCTTGGAAAATCTGGAATCCCGCTACACGGCGGCTTTGGGCCAGATTGCCGATTCTCTGAAAGCAGCCGTCGCACGTGCCAATGCCCTCCATAACGCATCCTTCATCCTCAGCTATGGCGCCGGAAGCCCCGTCATTGAAGCCGACCCCACCAAGGATATCACGCAAGAGGTGCTCGAAGACCTCAACAAGCCTTTCAAGAAGAAGAAAAAGGGAGGCAACTGATGAGTTTCGACGACACCCAGAATAAAAAACAGCAAGCGTCATCCTCGCATCGCAACATTATCGCGATGTGTGCGGGTCTGCTTTTGATTGCCGCAATCGTGGCATGGGCATTGGTCAGAAACGCCCACAACCCCAAAGCCGAGACAGAGGCCGAGACAGCAGCACAGCTCGACTCCCTGCACGTTTTCCCGCCTGTGGACTTTGCGGACTCGCTTTACCAAGCGAGCGTGGTGGCCGCCTACGATGACGACTCTCCCCGCGACGTCATCTACTACGAGATCGACAGTATGGGCAACACAACCCAAAACAAAGTGCATGAGACGCACTATTATCCCGACAAAAAGAAATACGTTGACGGCAACATTCACGAAAACCAGCGCGACGGCATCTGGTATGCCTATCATCCCAACGGCAACGTGCAGACCATGGCCTATTATGTGAACGGCAAGGAAGAGGGGCAATATACCGTCTATCACCCCAATGGGGCCGTTTACTACACCGGCAAGTATCACGAGGGAAAGCGTGTCGGCACCTGGTCTTTCTATGACGAGAACGAGAAATTAGTACAAACCCAAGAGTATTAGAAACAATTGAATCCTTGTAGTCACAATGACATTTTGCGACAAATAAGACCTGGCAAATGCCGTTGGACACTTGTAAAGCATAATAATATTAACTTAAAAAAACAATAAACATGGAATTACCTTTTGCAGAAGCGTGGAAAATAAAGATGGTTGAGCCCATCAAGAAATCCACCCGCGCCGAGCGCGAGAAATGGCTCGAAGAAGCCCACCAGAACATCTTCATGCTGAAAAGCGATTACGTCTATATAGACCTTCTGACAGACTCCGGTACGGGAGCCATGAGCGACCGCCAATGGAGCGCAATGATGATGGGTGACGAGAGCTACGGCGGTGCCCGTTCTTTCTTCCACATGAAGGACACCATCACCGAAATCACCGGCTTCGACTATGTTATCCCCACCCACCAAGGCCGAGCCGCCGAGAATGTGCTGTTCTCCTACCTTGTGAAACCCGGCATGATTGTTCCGGGCAACGCCCACTTCGACACAACCAAGGGCCACATCGAGAGCCGCAAAGCCTTTGCCATTGACGTTACCGTTGACGAGGCTTACGACACCCAGCTTGAAGTCCCCTTCAAGGGCAACGTCAGCCTCGAAAAGCTTGAGAAGGTGCTCAAGGAGAACCAGGGCAACGTCCCGTTCATGGTGCTCACCGTGACCAACAACACCGTTGGCGGCCAGCCGGTCTCCATGCAGAACATCCGCGAGACCTGCGAGCTTTGCCACAAGTACGGCGTGCCCGTCAACATCGACAGCGCGCGTTTTGTGGAGAACGCTTATTTCATCAAAACCCGTGAAAAAGGCTACGAGGACAAGACCCTTCGCGAGATTGTCAAGGAGATGTTCAGCTATGCCGACAGCATGACCATGAGTGCCAAGAAGGACGGCCTCGTCAACATGGGCGGCTTCATCGCCACCAACAAGAAAGATTGGTACGAAGGTGCCAAGCTGTTCTGCATTCCTTTTGAAGGCTTCCTCACTTACGGTGGCATGAACGGTCGCGATATGGACGCCCTCGCCGTCGGCCTCAAGGAGAACCTTGAGTTCGAAATGGTTGAGACCCGCGTGAAACAGGTCCACTACCTCGCCGCCAAACTTGACGAGTATGGCATTCCGTATCAGCGTCCCGCCGGCGGCCACGCCATCTTCGTCGATGCCGACAAGGTTCTCACCAACATCCCTAAGGAGGAGTTCCCTGCCCAGACGCTGACTTGCGAGCTCTATCTCGAAGCCGGCATCCGTGCCTGCGAAATCGGCTATGTGCTCGCCGACCGCGACCCTGTGACCCGCGAGAACCGCTTTGGTGGCAACGATTTCGTGCGCCTCTGCATCCCGCGCCGCGTCTATACCAACAACCACATGGACGTCATCGCCGCCGCCCTCAAGAATGTCTATGACCGTCGTGATACCATCAAACGCGGTCTGGAGATCACTTGGGAAGCCGAGCTGATGCGCCACTTCACCTGCCAATTCAAGAGATTGTAATAACGAAAAGGCCTGCATAACGCAGGCCTTTTTAAAATGCAAAAACACCCCTTAACTTGGCCTTCGGCCTTTGACCCTGATTATGATCATTGTTGACGACATATTGGTTTCCGACGAACTGATTGAGAAGCGTTTTTGCTGCGACTTGGCGCAATGCAAGGGCGTTTGCTGCGTGGATGGCGACGCCGGTGCTCCCTTGCGTCCTGACGAGTTGGGCGACCTGAGCGAGCACTACCCTGTGTTCAGCAAATATATGACGGCGGAGGGCATTGCTGCCATTGAGTCGATAGGCGACCCCTTCGTGCTCAACGACTGGGGCGAGTTCGAGACCCCCATGGTGCCCAGCGACACAGCCTGCGCCTTCGCCTGCCGTGAAGGAGAAATGACGTTCTGTGCCATCGAAAAGGCATTCCTCAACGGCGAGATCCCGTTCCGGAAGCCGATTTCATGCCACCTCTACCCTGTCCGCGCCAGCAAGGTGGGCAAATACACGGCCCTCAATTTCCACCATTGGGACATTTGCCGGTGCGCCCGCGCCAAAGGCGACCAGTTAGGGCTCCCGCTCTACCGCTTTCTCGAAGAGCCGCTTGTCCGCGCTTTCGGGCAAGAATGGTACGAAAAGTTAGTCTCCAGTGTCTGACCAGATGATGGAGTGATGGTTGTGGGATTATTTTGAAATGATTGATCTGGAAAAAGAAACTGCCGTGCCAAACTCTGGAATATTTTGTGTATGTTTGCAGCCAATTTTGTTTAACCCATTTAATACAAGAGATTGAAATGACTATCGAAGAAGTTGCTGCCTTGGTACAAGGCGAGATTGTTTGCGGCGACAGTTTCAAAGGGCGCGAGGTGGCCTGCGTGTTCGCCTCCGACCTGATGAGCGACGTGCTGACCATACGCGACACCGACAAACTGTTGCTGCTGACAGGCTTGTCCAACCTCCAGTCCATCAGGACATGCGAAATGTCTGACATCCAAATGATTGTTGTGGTGCGCGGCAAGGCCGTCACCGATGAGATGCTCGAATTGGCGGATGACAACGACATGATTATCGTCAAGACTCCCTTTTCGATGTACAAGACCGCCGGCATCCTCTTCGGCGCCGGCATACCGCCCATTTACTAACCAAATTGCAAGACTATGGATTTTACCTACCACGTTGAAGGAGGGGATTTCACCAATGCAGGGTCCACCTCCAGCGAAGTCAAGAGAATGCTGAAAAAGCTCGGTGTAAGTCCCGACATCGTCAAGCGGACGGTCGTGGCCCTCTACGAGGCCGAGGTCAACATTGTGGCGCACGCCTATCGCGGCGACATCAGCGTGGACCTGGAGGAGGACAAGATCCGCATTGTGCTCGCCGATGAAGGTCCGGGCATCCCCAACGTCGAGTGGGCCATGCAGAAGGGCAACTCCACCGCCTCACCCAAGGTGCGCGAGATGGGTTTCGGCGCCGGAATGGGTCTCCCCAACATCCAAAATAACTCCGACAAGCTGAATATCCAAACCGAGGTGGGCAAGGGCACCACCATCGAACTGATCAACTATTTCAACAAATAACCCTCTACTATGGCTGAAGACTTCCATCACGCACTGAAATTCAAATACGACCTCTGCATTGGCTGTGCCCACTGCACGGGTGTCTGCCCCACCGGGGCCATCCACGTCGAGGACGGTCACCCGCACCTCAACCCCAACCGATGCATCGACTGCGGACGCTGCTATCAGGCATGTCCGGTCAACGCCATATACATCGAGCAAGACGACTTCCAGACTGTTTACGACTACAAATACCCCGTTCTGCTCCTTCCCTCCATCTTCACTGCCCAGTTTGAGGAGAAAATCAAGGAGAGGACCATCCTTTCCGCCATCTATCATCTTGGCTTCAAACACGTTTTCGAAGTTGAGAAGAGCGTCGATTTCATCAAGGAGGAGATGAAGAAGACCGTACACGAGAACAACGGCTACAAACCGATCATTTCCACCTTCTGTCCCGCCATTGTACGCCTCATCCAGGTGCGTTTTCCCGTGTTAGTACCCAATCTTTATATGGTGAAGCCACCCCTTGACCTTACCGCCCTCTACATTAAAAAATTGCTCACAGAGGAGGATGGTGTGCCTGCCGAGGATATTGGAATCTTCTATGTTGCGCCTTGCGCCGCCAAGATCGCAGCCATCAAGAGTCCTGCCACGGAAGAGGTGTCCCCAGTATCAGGTGTCATCAATATGAACTACCTCTACAGCAAGGTGATGCGCGTCATCAAACAAGGCGAGTACCAACTTTGCGAGAACTCCCGCATCCGTTATCACCGCCTCTCCAAGAGCAGTTTGAGTTTCACCCTCACGGGCGGCGAGATCAACCTCCTCAAAGAAGGGCGCAACCTTGCCATCGACGGCATTCACAACGTCTCCGACTTCCTCGAGAAGTTGGAGGATGAGGACATCCAGGACATCGACTTCCTCGAGCTGCGCGCATGCGACGAGAGCTGCGCCGGCGGCATCCTCTGCGCCAACAACCGCTTCCTCATGGCCGAACGTCAGCGCAACCGCATGCAGAAATCCCCGGAGGAGATCGATGCCGAAGACAACGACCTGCTCAACTATGTTGACTATCTGGCGGATCACCGTCGCGTGCTCGGCACTGTGGAGCCGCGTTCCATGGACAAGATGGATGACAACATGGCCGTGGCCATGAAGAAGATGCGCCGCGCCTTTGAGATCAACCAGAACCTGCCACAGGTTGATTGCCGCATCTGCGGCTACCAGTCCTGCAAGGCCCTCTCCGAAGCCGTGGTCAACGGCAAAGCAGAAGTGGAGCAGTGCGTCTTTGTCCAGAAAGCCATGGAACATGCTGAGAAGCTGACACTTTCCGACTCCATCAAGACTACCACCAAGATCTGGGGCACCAAGAAAATCGACCCCGCAGTCATCAAGAATCTCAACTTGTAAGGCAAGGTCCACATGCTCGCAAGCCCTCTTCTGAACATCCCGATTTTACATATACACGATTCCGCCGCCATACATGACGGCGGTTTTTGGCATGCCTTGCCTTCGATTTTGGGCAATGTCATAGCCAACACTGTGGAGATTACCGTTTTAGTGCTCCTCATGATGGCTATCATCGAACTGGTCAACGTCTCCTCGTCTGGCCGGTGGATGGCCAAGTTGCAGCACAAGCCCTTCCTGCAGTTGGTGGTCTGCTGTCTGTTGGGCATCATCCCGGGTTGCGCGGGCGGCTTTGCAGTCGTGTCGCTCTACACCCACAACCTGCTCTCGTTCGGCGCATTGTTAGGCGGCATGATTGCCACTTTCGGTGACGAGGCCTTCTTCCTCTTCGCACAAAGCCCCAAATGGGGGTTTATTGTGACAGGAATCCTCCTCTCGCTTGGAATCCTGATCGGTTTAGCTGCCAACGGGGTGACGCGGAAGAAGAGATTCCTCATTCAAGATCCAAAATCCAAAGGGAGTCACGGGTTCGAGATCCATGACGACATAGACATAACAGAACAAGAGCACAAACACGAACATGAAGACGAGCGCGATCACACTGCCTCGCCGTGTGGGTTCAAGGCGCGGGTGCGGCACTTCTTCGTGGAGCATTTGTGGAGCCATGTGGTGCGGCAACATTTCCTCACGGTCTTCCTTTGGTCGTTCGGTGTGTTGCTGTTTCTCAAGACGTTTGGATATTTCATCAACATCGACGGTCTGTTGCACACGCATGTCTGGGCCAAATATGTGCTGCTGCTCGTTGCCGTGTTGGTGGGCATCATTCCCGAATCTGGGCCGCACTTGGTGTTCATCGTGATGTTCCTCGACGGCAGCATTCCCTTCGGGGTGCTGTTGGCCAACTGCATCGCACAGAACGGCCATGCGGGGCTTCCGCTGTTGGCCCAATCGCGCCGCGATTTCCTCCTGATGAAATCCGTCACAGCAATCGTAGGGCTGGCCTGCGGGGCGCTACTTATTTGAGGATTATACAATCATGCTACTATACATATAAACTATGGCTGACAATTATTTAGAGTCCAAAATGGAGGAGCTGAGGCAGACAGGGCAAAAGGAGCCTGCCGCCAAGCACACTCGCTCCCTTGAAACACTTTTAACCCTCAACCGCAGTTATCGCGGTTACGACAAGAAGGTTGTCGTGGGACGCAGCACATTGGAGAAGATTGTGACAGTGAACACAAAGATTCCGTCTGCCAAGAACCAGCAGGTGCTGCGATTCAAATTAATCACCCGCGACAGTGGTGCCGACAAGGTGCTTCAAAACATCAAGCTCGGAGGGATGCTGCCGGAGCTGCATCTTCCTTGCCCCGGCACGGAGCCGGAAGCCTTCATCATCATCTGCAGCACTGTACCGGAAAGCAAACTCGTGGACATCGACTTAGGCATCGCGGCACAGAGCATGCTGCTGCGTGCCGTGGACTTAGGACTCAACGGCCTCATGATCGGGGCCTTCAACAAAGCCGTCCTGAAACAAGAATTCGCATTGGAAATGGAGCCGTTGCTCATCCTCGCCATCGGCAAAGGTGCGGAGGAGATACGACTCACACCCATCCCGGAAAATGAGGGACGAGCCTATTATCGGGAAAAGGGCATCCATTATGTGCCCAAGGTGCGTATTGAGGATCTGATCCTGCCTTAATTTTCCCTGTTGGTCAACATCTGGAATGCTCCAGGGAGCAAGGTGATCTGATAGTCGCCCGTTTCTAACAGTTCGCCCTCCACCTCACCGCGATACAATTCCGCTACCTTCAATGTCAGTTGATTAGTCCGAAACGACTTGACTAAGCCATTAGATTTCTCGATGTGTCTTCCGGAAAACATGTACGGCATAAGGCTGAAGACCTTTGCCTTGCTAACCTTTGGGATGACAACCACATGGAAACGCCCGCTGTCGGGTTGCGCCTCGGGAGCCTGCCGTATGCCGCCGCCATTGTATTGGCATAAACCGGCCACCATCAGGAAGGTTTCGCCCTGATAAGCAATATCCGGGGAAACAATCTCCACAGGAGTGCTTTTGTAATGAAAGAGGGTACGCAACAAGCTGAGAATATAGACTGAGATGCCCATGAAATGGGGCTTGTTATAAACCGTGTCGTAGATCACCTCGGCATCGAATCCGAAACCGGCGATATTGACAAAATAACGAGTGGCCACAGGCGCATTCTCGCGAAGGGTTTGCACTTTTCCAATATCATGTCGCATAAACCGGCCCCGGAGGAACATTTCGACACACTTATCGATCTTCTTGGGATAATTATGAGTGCGGGCCCAGTCGTTGCCACGGCCGAGCGGCATCACGGCCAGACAGAGGTCTCGCACGTCAGCACCGGATTCCATGATGCCATTGACCACCTCGTTGACGGTGCCGTCGCCGCCGATGACCATCAAATGGCGACACCCTTCGGCACAGAGGCGTCTGGCGTTTTCGCGGCAGGTAGCTTCGGCATCAGCCTCGTGCAGGACAAACCGAACACCCGCCGCACCGAACCGGGAAGAGAGCATGTCCCATTGGTTCATGCTCTTTTCTTCGCAGGCGTGAGGATTAGCGATAATATGCCAAATGTGGTCAAGAACGGATAGAGTTTGAATAGACATAGATGATAAAATAGAAAGAAAAAGACGTCAAGCGCTTGCCTGACGTCTTTCCGATACATTTTAAAAATGTTAGTTCTTGGCTATTCTACAGGAGCGGACCCCCTCGTCGGTTGTCACACGGAGAATATACATTCCGGAGGCGAGGCCACTGACTGCGATTTCATGGACATTGCCACTCTCAACAGCCACTCTTTGGCCTTGGAGATTAAAGACTTCCACCATTTGGACATTGTCCATGCCAGAAATATGCACCATGTTGTTGGCAGGATTGGGATAAACGACCATTTCGTTGTCATTTTCAATATCCGCAATTCCCACGGAGGTGAATTTGATCATGCTGTTGCTCTCACTGGTGAAACCACTTCCCGCGATGCTGAACAGCATAGTATTATTGGCATCGTAAACGCGGATATAACCGTTGCTGATACCGTCACCGTAGGAGTCTAACACTTGCAAACGATAACATCCGAATTCTGTCGGGTTGAAAGCAAATTCATTCACGGAGCTGTTGGTGAAGTTGCTGCTCTGTTGCACAACGTTGCCATTGGGTCCATAAATCTTGTATGAAGTCTCACTGGCATACTGGTCGGTTTTGATTTTGATGGTCATCGCACCATCGGACGTTGCCAGATATTTCTTGACGGCCACTGTGAGCTGTGCTCCATCGTAGGCCTGGCCGTTCACTGCTGTAATACGAGCCTTGACCTGCTGATTCACATTCGTGTTCACATAAAGAACAGGGAGATCTATGTTCTCATTTCCAGAGGGAGCAATATTACCCGTCCAGTTGAAGGTCATGGGGGTGCCGTTTGCCACGGCATACTCCATCGTCAAAGAAGTAATGGCTTCGGAGCCGGCATTAAGCACATTGGCGCGCACCGTGGCTTCGTTGTTGCATTCATTCGCGGTGGTGTTGGACAAGCTGTAAAGACGCGGGTAAAGGGCGGGCAGGTTGACATTGGTGATCTCGGCCTCGCAACCGGTGAGGATCTCCTGATGTCCTTGGGCCACAAACACAATGAAATGGAGGTCTTCAACAGGAGCAGGAATGGCGTTGGGAGAACCCATGCTCGTCGGGATGGTGTAGGTGTAGTTCTTCTCCACAAAAGAGCCTTGAGTGGTAGTGGTGATCTCTTCACCCCACTGTCCCGTGATAAGATGGCGCAACATGTGCATGTGACGATACTGGCTGCCCACGACCTGGGCGGGGTTCATGCTCATGCCAACCTGGCTTCCCAAGACATTGTCTTGAATGATGGCCACGTTGAGCATATTGGTGGGATTGGCTTCATCTGCGGTGTAATAGAGCTGCACCGTCAGATTCAGTTCGCGAGTCGTCCAGTCCAATGTGCCGCGGGCGGCGATGTTGACAGGTGAGGAGGTGTTGAGGATCTGGTTGGCGGCGGAGTTCCAGTCGCCTCTGTTCAATACAGTCGAGCTGCCGGAGAAGACGTGGCGATTGACCGTTCCAGAAGGCCAGCTGTTCACCCCTGCTTGGTTAGCCAAGGCATTGCCAAACTGGGTGGTGTACGTATTGGCAGCGAAACTGCCTTGATGGACGTTAATCAAGAAGACGTCATTGGGGTGCTGTGCCTTGAGTTCATTGGCCATTCTATGCCCGTCAGGACACCATGTACACTGCACGCCCGTGTATTCCTCCAAGACAACCTTCTTGTTAGAGGGGGTGGTGGAAACGAATTGATCGGTCTGGGCAGGAAGCAGAGTAACCGTAAGCAATCCAAGCAAAACAAAGGATAAGATTTTTTTCATAGACTTTTTATTTTGGTAAAACTGTTTAATTATGTCCTGCAAAAATGCGAGCGCAAAGATACAAAAAAGAATGTGGTAAAAACATCATCTTTTAAAAAAATTTGAAAAAAAACAAGGATGGGACAACGGGCTACGCTTCGTCCTCTTTCAGCGAAGCCAACGCCTTTTCCGCAGCGGCCTGCTCCGCCTTTTTCACAGAGTTGCCCATTCCCTGCGTCCACTCTTTGCCATCGAGGGAAAGTACCACCCTGTAGTGCGGGTCCTTGCGAGAATCCGACGATTTGACGGAGAAGGCGACCTTATGCTTGTTATGTTGCGCCCAGATGAGAACACGGCTCTTGTAATCGTCATCCTCCACATAGATGGTGTCAATGTCGAGATGCGCCAAAAAGACATTGCGCAGCACGATGTCATACGTTTTCTTGAAACCCTGGTCCATGTAGATGGCGCCCACGACAGCCTCGAACGCGTTGCCGTTGGGTGTGTTGGAAGAGATATGGTTGTCCATACGCATCATCTCGGGCAGTCCGAGTTTGCGGGCCAGGTTGTTGAGGCGGTTACGGTTCACCAACTTGGAGCGCATACGGGTGAGCACGCCTTCGTATTCAAGGGGATACTTATGGTACAGGAAATCCGCGATGATGGCGCCGAGGATGGCGTCGCCGAGGTACTCGAGACGCTCGTTGTTAAGGCGGCCTCCGACCACATCGGTGGAAGAGGCGGACTTGTGAGTGAGGGCGATGCGGAAGGGTTCGACATTGCGCACCCGAAAACCGAAAATATTCCGGAAATATCGCTTGATTTCCCTGTCCGAATGCTCCATCTGTTACTGTTGGTATCTTTTATACAACAATGTAACATTATGTCCACCAAAGCCAAAGGAGTTGGAGATGGCGGCATTGATCGCACACTGGACGGGACCGTGCGCGGCAAAATTCCAGTCCTGCGGGATTTTGGGGTCAAGGTGGTCGAGGTTGATGGTGGGATGCACCACGCCGTCGCGCATGGACATCAGGATGGCGATGCTCTCCACTGCGGGGCCTGCGCCAAGCAGATGGCCGGTCATGGACTTGGTGGAGTTGAGCACCATTTGGGAGACGTGAGAGCCAAAGACCTCCTGGAGGGCGGCGCACTCGGCGATGTCGCCCAACATTGTAGAGGTGCCGTGCATGTTCACGTAATCGATCTCATCGGGGTGAATGCCGGCATCCTGCAGGGACAACCGCATTGACATCACTGCTCCCGCGCCGTGCGGATCCGGGGCGGTGGCATTGTAGGCGTCTGCGGACATGCCGACCCCACAAAGTTCCCCATATATCCGGGCGTCGCGAGCCAGTGCATGGTCGAGAGTCTCGAGAATCAGGATGCCCGCGCCCTCGCCGATGACAAAGCCGTCGCGGTCCACATCGAATGGCCGCGAGGCATGTTGCGGGTCCTCGTTGCGGACAGAGAGGGCGTGCATGGAGTTGAAGCCGCCCACGGCGCCTTCCACCACGGCAGCTTCCGTGCCGCCGGTGACAATCACGTCAGCCTTGCCGAGCTGCAGCAAATGCATCGCGTCGCCGATGGCGTTGCCCGCCGACGCGCACGCCGACGTGGTCACATAATTGGGGCCCCTGAAGCCGTAACGCAATGAGATATAGCCCGACACCATGTCGGCCAGTACTTTCAAAAGCAAATAAGGGCTGAAACGAGGGTTGCGATTGTTCTCCACAAACACGTTCGCGGTCTCCATCATGGAGGTGAAACCGCCCACGCCTGTGCCGAGAATGACCCCTACCCTGTTCTTGTCCACCACCTCCATGTCCAGACCCGAATCCTGCAGGGCCTCCATGGTGGCGACCATCGCATATTGCGCACATGGATCCATCCGTTGCGCCTCTTTTCGAGGCAGATAATTGAGAATGTCAAAGCCCTTCAGCTCGCAGGCGAACCGGGTCTTGAACTTTTCCGCATCAAAACGGGTGATAGGTCCAGCACCGGAATCACCTCGCAACAAGGCATCCCAATATGATTCAACAGTCAAACCTACCGGAGTGAGAGCACCCATTCCGGTAATCACTACTCGTTTGAGGTCCATGTATCCGACAAAGAGTATATATTACAACATAGAAGCAGGCAGCATCTGCCTGGATCTATTATGCTTCTTTCAGTTTGTTTTCAATATAGGAAACAGCATCGCCCACGGTTTGGATTTTCTCTGCATCCTCGTCGGGGATCTTGACTCCGAAAACGTTCTCAAATTCCATGATCAGCTCGACAGTGTCCAAAGAGTCGGCTCCGAGGTCGTTGGCAAAGCTCTTTTCAGGCGTTACTTCAGCGGCATCATAACTGAGTTTTTCCGCAATGATTGACTGTACTTTTTCTAAAATTTCTGACATAGTAATTCATTTTAAAACAGGCGGCAAAAATACAATTTTTTTTTCAACGTCAAGATTTTGCGAAAAAATATCCGTTTTTATTGCACCGTGCCGAAATTGGAAAATCGCATTTTTGTCAGTCGGAATCCATTTTCCGCCGAAAAATGTCCGGCTTGTTCCTCAAAAAACGGATATCAAAACCTTTCAAACCATATCCAAGAAGGGATAAATTTAAAAATAATATACTGTTTATCAATCTATTATAATGAAAGTCAAAAAAAATTCCAGAAATGATTGTTTGATATCGAAAAAAAAGTATTTTTGCGGCCTCAAAACAAGAGCAAGTTCTTTGACTTTGAAGTGCCGATATAGCTCAGTTGGTAGAGCAGCTGATTTGTAATCAGCCGGTCGTGGGTTCAAGTCCCTCTATCGGCTCTTCGGCACCAAGAGAAACAAGTTGGGAGAGTTCCAGAGCGGTCAAATGGGACAGACTGTAAATCTGCTGGCTAAGCCTTCGGAGGTTCGAATCCTTCCTCTCCCACTTCATTGTCCGCTGCGGAAGTAGCTCATTTGGTAGAGCGACAGCCTTCCAAGCTGTAGGTGGCGGGTTCGAGCCCCGTTTTCCGCTCACATTTTTCATATCATTATATTTAATTACATTTTGTTTTGCTCCGAGATGCGCCTTGTGACGCATCTTTTTTTGTATCTTTGCCGCCTCAAAAAAAACGACCATGCATCCTGTCGATCATATACTCAATGCCGTCAGAGGCCGCAAGATCATCATCCTCGGCTTTGGCAAAGAAGGCGTCTCCACCTACCGTTTCCTGCGCAAGCATTTCCCGGACATGCCCATTGCCGTGGCCGACGCGAACCCCAACCTCAAGACCGACGAGTTCGACGACCCCAAGCTCTCCTTCAACAACGGGCCCGACTATAACCAGGGGCTCAACGACTACGACCTGATATTCAAGACACCGGGCATCAGTTTCAACCTCCTCAACTATTTTGTCGAGCCCAAGCGCATCACCTCCCAGACCGACCTTTTCCTTGAAGCCTGCCACAAGCAGGTCATCGGCGTCACCGGCACCAAGGGCAAAAGCACCACCGCGTCGCTCATCTGCCATATCCTCAAGTCGGCGGGCAGGAAGGCCATCCTTGCCGG
Source organism: Bacteroidales bacterium (assembly GCA_017651425.1). Lineage (GTDB taxonomy): Bacteria > Bacteroidota > Bacteroidia > Bacteroidales > WCHB1-69 > F23-D06. The sequence goes on along the minus strand of JAGCCZ010000052.1, from coordinate 4,734 downwards.
CAACATCGGTGTGCCCTTCTTCGACATCCTTGAGCAGTTGGACGACAAGACCATGGTGGTGGCCGAGCTGTCGGCCCATCAGTTAGAGTTCATCCATCGCTCGCCGGACTACGCCGTGTTGCTCAACATCTACCAAGAGCACCTTGACCATTTCAACTCCTTCAACAACTACCAGATTGCCAAACTGAACATCACCCGCTATCAGGATGACCGGCAGTTTCTGGTCTATAACGGCGACGACGAGCACATTCCGGGGCTCATCAAGAGCTACAATCTCAACCGCGACCGCTGCATTTTCGGCAGTGAGCCGCAGGAGGGCCCCTACGCCTGCTGCCGCGACGGCATTGTCCACTTCGCCATTTCGGGCCATTTGGAAGACGAGTACGACTTGTCGCACTACCACAACCTGCCGGGCACGCACAACTATTACAACATCATGGCCGCCCTCGCCGTCTGTCGCAAGTTAGGGGTCACGCACGACCAGATCATGCACGGCCTCAACACCTTCCATGGACTGCCCAACCGCATCGAGTACATCGGGCAATATGACGGCATCGCATTCTACAACGACAGTATCTCCACCATCCCGGAGGCCACCGTCGCGGCCGTCAGAGCCCTGCGGCGCGTGGAGACCCTCATCCTCGGCGGCTACGACCGTGGCATCGAATACGGGCTGCTGCTCCAGTTCTTCAAGGAGGAGCCCATGCCCAACATCGCCTTCACCGGCCCCGCCGGCAAACGCATCCTCGAAGAGTGGCAGGCCTGCGACACACCCATGCCCGAGAACCACATCCTTGAGGACGACTTCCGCAAAATCGTTGACTTTGCCTTCGAGAAAACCTCGCAGAACAAGATCGTCCTCCTCTCCCCCGCCGCCGCCTCCTACGACCAATTCAAGAATTTCGAGGAACGGGGCCGCGTTTTCACGCAACTTGTACAACAGCACGCCAAACAATCCGAAAATTAATACAAAAACCATTATGAGACCTATTATTATCACATCCTTGCTTTTCGTGTTCATGCTCGCAGGCTGCCAGCAAAAGAACCAAAACAGCGAGGCGAACGCTGGGACGGCGAACACGGAGCAGTCCGGCAACCCCTACATTTCCGACACGCAGGCGCAAGACACGCCCGTCCTGGAGGAAGACCTCTCCGGAAAGGTCATCATGCTCTCCGCCTCGGAATTCGTGGAGCGCATCACCGACATTAACGACGACAAGGGCTTCAGCTACAAGGGGGTCACGCCGTGCATCGTCGATTTCTACGCCGACTGGTGCGGACCCTGCCGCCAATTGCATCCCCTGATGGAGCGCATGGCCGAGAAGTACAAGGGCAAGCTCATCATCTACAAGATCAACGTTGATCGCGCACATGACGTTTGCGAGCGTTTCGGCATCCAGAGCATCCCGACGCTGATATTCTTCAAGCGCACGGAGGCTCCCGCCAAGATTGTCGGCGCCCCCTCCGAGAGCGAGTTGGAGACCGCCATCACCGATTTCCTCAACAAATAGTCATTGAAAAAAGCGATTCTCCTCATAGGACTCTTCTGCTGCGCATGGCTCACCCGGGCGCAGGCGCCTTGCAATGCGCCTGACTCGCTGTTTGCCAAGTGGGAGCGCCGTCTTGACCAGCTCAACAGCGAGGACCCGGAGATCATCTCGTTGCATTACCTCTTCTTGCAAGACATCCGGAGGGAGATGAACCGTTTCCAAACGACGACCCTGCCCTCATACATGAAGTGCCAGCAAATCGACTTCTACCGCGTCAAGGCACAGTTTGCGAAAGTAGCCAGCAAAGCCGACAAGAAGGAGCATTTGCTGAGCATGCAAAAAGGGCTTGTTGACCGCATTTTCTACGACCGGGCGTGCGAAGAGCTGAACTATCGCGACACCGCCAACGCTCTCTACAATCTCGACCGTGCGCTCGAGTTCAACAAGCACCAGCCCGACGCCCTGCTGCTCAAGGCCAAGCTGGAGCTCAGCCGCAAAGAGTACCGCGAGGCCGTCAACCTCATCCATCTCCTCTATACGCAGTGCGAGCTCAACGAGGAGCAGGAGCGCAGCGTGTCCGACTTCACGATGGTGCTGTACGACCGGCTATACAACACCGGCAGCGAGCTCATCCAAAAGGGATACGCCGCCGACGCCCTGGAGCTGTTCCTCGCGCTGGAGCAGTTCTGCAGCAACATGCCCTCCGGCTACTGCAACGACGACTACTACCACGGCATCCTGCTCTCCCGCGAAGGGGTCTATGAGTCGTATCTCGCCATCGCCCGCGAGGCCGAGCGCCGCCACAACATGGAAATGGCCCGGAAATTCTATCAATATGCGGAAGAATACAGAAACGCCGGAAAAGAGAACAAATAACTACCAACTACCAACATCCATCACCCGTTTATGGAAGAAAAGAAGAAGAAAAAGCAATTTTTAGAAAAGCCTCTTTACCCTGGAGGATCGAAAGCCCTGCGCGAATTCCTGAAAGCGCATTTGCAGTACCCGCAGGATGCCATGGACCAACGCATTGAGGGCGTAGTCACCATTGGCTACCAAGTGAACGATGACGGTGTTGTGGAGAACCCGGTAGTCATCAAGAGCCTGTCGCCCTCGTGCGACGCGGAGGCTCTGCGATTGGTGCAGATGTTGCAGTATGAGAAGGCCCGCAACCGCGGTGTGCGGCTGAAGGTCAACTGCAAGGTCAACATCAACTTCCATCTGGCGCCAACGCCAACCCCATCGACCATTACGTACCACATGGTTTCCTCCGGAGACAAGGCCAAGAAAAAGCCGGCACCGCAATCCGGCAACAACAGCGGATACACCATCACCATTGAATATTAGTCCTTATGCGCACCCATTTCAAGATACCGCACACCTTCACCATCGTTCTCTCCATCATCGTGGCCTGCGCCGCGCTCACCTGGATTGTGCCGGGCGGCGAGTTCGACCGCCAGACCGTCAATGTCGATGGGCACGAACGCAGCGTTGTGGTCGAAGACTCCTACCACCGCGTCGACAGCCAGCCCCAGACCTGGCAGATTTTCACCTCCTTCTTCAAGGGTTTCGAACGCACGGCCCCCATCATCGTTTTCATTCTGATGATCGGCGGAGCCTTTTGGATCATGAACGAAACCGATGCCATCAACCGGGGCATCCACCTCTTCCTCGCCCGGATGCAAAGGATGCAGCAACGTCCGTTTTTCCGACGTATCGGTGTGGACAATTTGCTGATTATAGCCATCATGCTGATGTTCAGCGCCTTTGGATCCATATTTGGCATGAGTGAAGAGACCATCGCCTTTATAGTCATCTTTGTGCCTTTGGCCATATCCATGGGCTACGACTCCATTGTGGGTGTGCTGATGTGCTATGTGGCCGCGCACATCGGCTTTGCAGGCGCCATGCTCAACCCCTTCACCATCGGCATCGCGCAGGGTCTCTCCGGACTGCCCACCTTCTCCGGGCTGGGTTATCGCTTCTTCTGCTGGATTCTGCTCACCGTGACAGCCATCGTCTTCACGTTGCTCTATGCCCATTGGGTGAAACGCAATCCCACAAAATCCATCATGTACGAGCTGGACCAGTATTGGCGCGACAAGGCCGCCACTGCGGAGGCGGAGCTGAAGTCCGTCAAATCGGGCATTGGCACATGGATTGTCTATGCGCTCGTGTCGGCTGTCCTGCTCTATTGCGCCATCTCCATGCCGCGCACCTCCATCACGGTCGGCACCGGCAGTCGCGACATCATCCTGTTCCCCTTCATTGCGGGCGGGTTCATCCTGTTGGGTCTGCTTGCCGCACGCCAGTCCGCGCACCATTTCATCCTGACACTCCTGTTGCTCACCATCGTGGTGCTGGTGACCGGTGTGTTGGGGTACGATTGGTATGTGATGGAAATCGCGGGGCTTTTCTTCGCGATGGGAATCGCCGCCGGTTTTGCCTTTGACATGCGTCTGGACCGCATCGTGCGGCTTTTCCTTGACGGCTGCAAGGACATCCTGGTCGCCGCCCTGGTGGTGGGACTTGCCGGAGGCATCATTGTCATCCTTGAGGACGGCAAAGTCATCGACACCATGCTCTATGCCATCTCGCAGGGCATGGGCGACGCGGGCCGCATCGGGGCCACCGCCTCCATGTATGTGGTGCAGAATCTCCTCAACCTCATCATCCCCTCGGGCTCTGCCAAGGCCGCGCTCACCATCCCCATGATGGCGGAGTGGTCCGACTTGATGGGCGTCTCGCGCCAGCTGACCGTGCTGGCCTTCCAGTTCGGCGACGGTTTCACCAACATGATCACCCCGACTTCCGGCGTGCTCATCGGCGTGCTCGGTGTGGCGCGCGTGCCCTACGCCAAATGGTTCAAGTTCATCTGGAAATTCCTCCTCGCCCTGATTGTATTAGGATTCCTGTTGCTGCTGCCCCCGCTGTTCATGCCGTTCGCGGGGTTCTGAGACGGATAGGGATAAACATCGACTGATTATCTCTCAAAATACATTTTAGTGTTCCATTGATAGTGTCTCCCTTTCGCGGCGAGCAGGTTTCATGCATCTTGGATGCCGACTCCCGCGCCGCGAGAGGGTGTCGATGCCGTCGTTCCGGAGGGTGACTAAAAAGCAATTTTACGGTCACCCTCTTTTTCATAGCAAAGAGTTCCAAGCAAGCTGAAGTGCACAAAGTGAAGACTCGCCGTATAAAACAAACGACGTCTTGGTGCGCTTGATCTTGTCCATTTTGCCTT
>JAGCCZ010000051.1 GCA_017651425.1 Bacteroidales bacterium | reverse complement strand
TGTATATTACACGAAGGACAAGGACTTCTGCTGGGACGGGACAGTCAACGGCAAGCTCTATACCAATGTGACCTACGTCTATGTGCTCCGGGTGAAGGACTACAACGGAAAAGCCTCCATGTTCAAGGGCACGGTGCTGGTCTTGTAGCATGAGCCTCATTTGAAACCATAAGATAATAATGAAGAGAAACAATTTGATTTTTTACCTGCTGCTTGCATTTTGTTGCGTTTGGCAGACAGGTTGCGATAAGAAAAACAAATCTTCGAACAAGGAAACCTCAAAGCCGACGGTCACGCCGCCGGCTTTTGATATGGATTCCGCCTACCAGTTTGTGAAGGCACAGACCGATTTCGGGCCGCGCACATTGGGCAGTGCGGCACACGACGCCTGTCGTGACTATCTGGTGGGCAGGTTGTCCGCATTTTGCGACACGGCATACGCGCAGCCGTTCACTGCGCGCACATACGACGGGAAGAGCTGGAGCGCCGCCAATATCGTCGGCTCCTTCGCTCCTGAGAAACGTGAGCGCATCTTGCTTGCCGCCCATTGGGACTCGCGCCCCTTTGCCGACCATGACCCGAATCCTGCCAATCGGGACAAAGCCATCGACGGTGCCAACGACGGGGCTTCCGGTGTGGGTGTCCTTCTCGAAGTGGCCCGCCAGCTGCGGCAGCTCAACCCCAACGTCGGGGTCGATATAGTGTTCTTCGACGCCGAGGACTACGGGCCCAAGGAGGGTGACAACGCCCCGCGAGGCGAGTGGTGGGGACTCGGTGCCCAGTATTGGGCTAAGAATCCGCATGTCGCCAGCTACAAGGCGCGCTACGGCATCCTGCTCGACATGGTGGGTGCCCCCAATGCGCGCTTCCTGCAGGAGAGCTTCTCTGTGCGCTACGCCCAGAACGTGGTTGCCAAGGTGTGGGCCACTGCCTATGACCTCGGTCATGGCGACTACTTCGCCAACCGCCCGGGCGGCATCATCACCGATGACCATTACTATGTGAACACCATCGCCGGCATCCCCATGATCGACATCATCCACTACGACTCCTCCACGGGTACGGGTTTCGCGCCTATGTGGCACACGGTTTCCGACAATATCGGAGCCATCGATAAGACAACCCTCGGTGTGGTCGGCACCACATTGCTCCAAGTGATTAAAAACGAACAATAATGAATGTCAAGGTCTTTAAGTTCGGTGGCGCGTCTGTCAAGGATGCCCCGGCCATCGAGAATCTCTGCTCCATTTTGCGTCGCTATTCCGACGAACCTCTTGTCGTGGTTATTTCCGCGATGGGCAAGACCACCAATTTCTTGGAGCGGGTGCTCACCGCATACTATGAAAACCCGTCGGAGGTGCCGGCCCTTGTGGAGGAGCTGCGGCAGCAACACGAAGGCGTCTTGAGGCAACTGTTGCCTGACCCCGCCAGTGTGCTCATCTCCTTGGAAAATCTATTCCAGCAACTGCGTGCCCGCCTTTCCATGAGCCCGTCGCAGAACTACGACTACGATTACGACCAGATTGTGAGCTTCGGCGAGCTGCTCTCCACGACGCTGATTTCCGGCTATCTCAACCAGGTGGGCATCGCAAACACTTGGCTGGATGCGCGCCGTGTGGTGCGCACCGACGCCACGTTCCGCGAGGGACGCATCGACTGGGATGTCACCACCCAGCAGGTCCGCGCGGCCATGTTGCCGACGCTGCAAGAGGGTGGGGTAGTGCTGACCCAGGGCTTTATCGGCGGCACGGCGGAGAACCTCGCCACCACGTTGGGGCGCGAAGGCTCCGACTTCTCTGCGGCCATCATAGCCCATGCCCTTGACGCGGAGAGCGTCACCATCTGGAAGGATGTGCCCGGCTTGCTCAATGCCGATCCCAAACGTTTCTCCGATGCCGTCAAGTTGGACCGTATCCCCTATGAGGAGGCCTTGGAACTCACCTTCTACGGTGCCTCCATTATTCACCCCAAGACACTAAAACCGCTCCAGAACAAGCATATCCCGTTGTATGTCAAGTCGTTCGCACATCCTGAAAGCGAAGGCAGCGTCATCACCAATTGCCGCCTTTCTACCGATGTGCCCTCCTACATTGTGAAAGACAACCAGGTCCTGCTCACCCTTTTTCCCAAGGACTTTTCCTTCATGGGCGTGGACAACCTCTCCAACATCTTCGCCATGTTGGCCCAATATCGCATTAAAATCAACATGATGCAGAACTCCGCACTCAGCTTTTCCATTTGTACCGACAATGTGGGCAACCGTCTGAAAAAGTGCATCGCGGAATTGCGCAAGTTCTATAAGGTGAAATATAACGACCCGGTACAGCTCATCACCATCCGCCACCATACCCCAGAAGCGGCAGAAAAGGCGGTTGGCACCAAAAAGGTGCTGATGCGGCAGACCAGCCGCGCCACCATACAGTTTGTGGTCATTTAAGGACGATGAATAACCGCATATTTTTTGTATCTTTGCAACTTCTAAAATTGATCCTATGAAAGTAATGAAAACAATGATTCTGACGGTGTTATCCGTTCTTTCCGTGATGTTTCTGGCTTGCGGAAGTGGTGAAAATGCCGATACTCCGGAGGCTGCAACCAAGAAGTTCGTGGAGGCTTTCTATAAGGCGGATTTCGACGAATTGTACAAAATTACGGTCAAAAGCAACCGCCCCATCATCCAACAGATACAGAAATACATGAACGGACAGCAGGAAAAGCTGCACCAGATGCGCAAAAATGAGATTGAATTCAAGGAAGTGAAGTGTGAAATGCAAAACGACACCGTAGCCGAGTGCAAATGCCATTTTCTCTATAATCAGGAAGACCGGAACGGCTCCTATAATTTACGCAAGGAGGATGGCGTCTGGCGCGTAGATTTGACTATAAATTATTAGAAACCAATTGTTTAAACCATAACTTAAATCCACAGAAAAGACGATGAATTTTGTTGAAGAACTCAGGTGGCGCGGAATGCTCCACGACATAATGCCTGGAACCGAAGAATTGCTCAACAAGGAGGTGGTCAGCGCCTATCTCGGCATCGACCCGACAGCCGATTCCCTGCATATCGGACACCTTGTAGGCATCATGATGCTTTCGCACCTGCAGCGTTGCGGACACCAGCCCATTGCCTTGCTCGGCGGCGCCACCGGCATGATCGGTGACCCTTCCGGCAAATCCCAGGAACGCAACCTCCTCGATGAGGAGACTCTCCTGCACAATCAGGAATGTATCAAGAAACAGCTTTCCAAGTTCCTCAAGTTCGACTCCAACGAGCCGAACCGTGCCATCCTCGTCAACAACTACGATTGGATGAGCAAGTTCTCCTTCCTCGAGTTTATCCGTGACATCGGCAAGCATATCACGGTCAACTATATGATGGCCAAGGATTCCGTCAAGAAGCGTTTCAACGGCGAGGGCGACGGCATGTCCTTCACCGAGTTCTCCTACCAGCTGGTGCAGGGCTACGATTTTCTGTATCTCAACCAGAACTACAATTGTAAGCTGCAGATGGGCGGCTCCGACCAATGGGGCAACATCACCACCGGCACCGAGCTTATCCGTCGCAAAACCGGCGGCGAGGCGTACGCGTTGACGTGCCCCCTCATCACCAAGGCCGACGGCGGCAAGTTCGGCAAGACCGAGAAGGGCAACGTCTGGCTTGATCCGGAACGTACCTCCCCGTATGCTTTCTACCAATTCTGGCTCAACTGCTCCGACGAGGACTCCAAACGCTATATCCGCATTTTCACCCATTTCACCAAAGAGGCCATCGAAGCCATGGAGAAGGACCACGACGCGGAACCGCACAACCGTATCCTCCAAAAGGCGTTGGCCAAGGACCTGACCGTGCGCGTCCACTCCAAGGAGGACTACGAGGCCGCTGTGAACGCCTCCGAGATCCTTTTCGGCAAGGGCACCGCCCAGAGCCTGGCAACGCTCCCCACAAAGCTCTTCCTCTCTGTTTTCGAGGGTGTTCCGCAATTCGACCTGCCCGCCTCCATCATCGAGAACGGCTGCGGTGTCGTTGATTTTCTCGCCGAACACACTCAAATCTTTGCATCCAAGGGCGAAGCCCGCCGCATGCTCAAAGACAACGGCGTCTCCATCAACAAAACCAAAGTCAAGGAAGATGCAATTGTGACAAAAGACAATCTCCTGAATCAACGCTATATATTAGTCCAGAAAGGGAAAAAGAATTATTTTATAGTCAAAATACAATAGCTATTAGTCATTTATGGGTTGGGGTAGCATCATTTTCATCATCTTGGTCGGCATTTTGCTGATGATATTGGACTTCCTGGTCATCCCCGGCGGGGTGGTCGCGATCTTTGGCGTGCTCTGCATGATCGGCGGGGTTGTGGCCTCCTTTGTGCTATACGGTGCCACGGCGGGAGTGATCTGCCTGCTGGTGACCGCTGTTGTCACCATCGGATCGTTCGTGTTGATGATGCGCACCAAAACATGGCGCCGCCTGCAGCTCAAGACCGAGATCGACGGCAAGATGAACGATTTTGATCCGGAGAAGGTGCAGGTGGGCATGACGGGTGTGGCGATTTCGCGTCTGGCACCTATGGGCACAGGACAATTTGGCAACGAAATTGTCGAAGTCTCATCCATTCAGGATTTTATCGAGGTGGACACGGAAATCGAAATCGTGAAAATCGAAGGCGGCAAAATAACGGTAAAACCGAAGCTATAAATCAACAATAATCCGTAATTAAATTTTAATGTTATGACTTCCACTATTTTAATTGTGATTGGCGTATTGGCGCTCATCATCCTTTTCTTCTGGATGGTGCCTTTGCGCTTGTGGTTCATCGCCATCCTGAATGGTGTCCACATCTCTCTTCTGCAACTTATCTTGATGCGTTGGCGTCGCGTTCCGCCCGATATGATTGTCAATTCGATGATTACGGCCACGAAGGCTGGCATCAAGTTGAACCGTGACCAACTGGAGGCCCACTATCTGGCCGGTGGACACGTCAAACCGGTGGTAAGCGCCCTCATTTCAGCCGACAAGGCCAACATCCCCTTGGACTTCAAGGCGGCAACCGCCATCGACTTGGCAGGCCGTAATGTCCTGGAGGCCATCCAGACATCTGTCAACCCGAAGGTTATCAACACACCGCCCGTGGCGGCTGTGGCCAAGGATGGCATCCAGCTCATCGCCAAGGCCCGTGTCACCGTGCGCACCAACATCCGCCAATTGGTGGGTGGCGCCGGCGAGGAGACCATCATCGCCCGTGTGGGCGAGGGCATCGTCTCCGCCATCGGCTCCGCCGAGACCCACAAGATGGTGCTTGAGAATCCCGACTCTATCTCCAAACTCGTGCTCTCCAAGGGCCTCGACTCCGGCACGGCTTTCGAGATTCTCTCCATTGACATCGCCGATGTCGATGTGGGTAAGAACATCGGTGCTCTGTTGCAGATGGACCAGGCCAACGCTGACAAGAACATCGCGCAGGCCAAGGCCGAGGAACGTCGCGCCATGGCTGTGGCTTCCGAGCAGGAGATGAAGGCCAAAGCCCAAGAGGCCCGCGCCAAGGTCATCCTTGCCGAAGCCGAAGTGCCCCTCGCCCTTGCCGAAGCTTTCCGCAGCGGCAACCTCGGTGTGATGGATTATTACAAACTCGAAAATATCAAAGCCGACACCTCGATGCGCGAAGGCATCAGCAAGGTCGGCCAACCATCAACTCCTAAAACTAATAAATAAATGAAAAAATTAATCATCGCAGTTTTACTTGCTGCATTAATCGTTCCGTGTATGGCACAAACTAAATCCCAGGCTGTCGCCGCAGCTCCGCAAGAAGACCTGATCAAGTTGCCCGCTCCGACCATTACTGGCGGCATGCCTCTTTATGAGGCTCTGAACAACCGTCAGACCCAGCGCAAGTTCTCCCCCCAACCCCTCACTGAACAGCAACTTTCCGATTTGTTGTGGTGCGCCGGCGGTGTCAACCGCCCTGACGGCAAACTCACCTCGCCCACAGCCCGCAATGCCCAGGAAATCGACATCTATGTCTTTATGGAGAGTGGCGTTTACCTCTATGTGCCCAAGGAGAATATTTTGAAGTTGATCCTGCCCGAAGACCATCGTGTCGAGATGTCCCAGCGCAGCAAAATGCCCGCTGAAGCACCGGTTACGCTGCTCTTCTTTGCCAACTACGATAAGATGGGCGGATTTGACGAGGATGCCCGCATTTTCTATGGTGCCACCGATGCCGGCTTCGTCAGCCAGAATGTCTATCTCTATTGCGCTGCCAACAAGCTGAGCACCGTGGTGATGGGCGCCATCGACCGTGACCTCCTCAATGAGCTCATCCCGGTTGAAGGAAAGGCCATCCTTGCCCAACCGGTAGGCTATCCCGCCAAATAACGATGAAGAAACTTTATATAGTCATATTACTGATTTTGGGCATGACCTGCTTGGGTTATGCCCAAAATTTTCAATATGGATACGAGATGGTGCGTCTCACTTCCCGATTTGATGACAATATCGATCCCAAATTGCAAAAATATGTGGATCGAATCAAAGCTCACCTTGACAAGGAGATGAGCGTGGTTGTCGGCTACTGCGATGCGGAGCTTGCCTCTTTCGCCCCCGCCAGTCCGCTCTCGAATTTCTTGACGGATATTTTGTTGGAAAAGGCGACGAACTATGCCACGGACACAAACTTCCAGCATTGCGACCTCTCCTTGCTCAACTTTGGCGGCATACGGGCATCCTTGGATGCCGGCGAGATTACCGTGTCCGATATTTTCGCCATTTCCCCGTTCGACAACTACCTGGTTTTCTTGGAAATCAAAGGCAGCGAGCTACGCAAGATGTTCAGCCGTTTCGAGGAACGCAGGAACAACGCGCCGTATGCAGGCGCCAAACTGGTCTATTTGTCAGGGCGCCCCACCAAGATTCTGGTCCAGGGCAAACCCATCGACAACGATCGCCTCTATCGCATGGTGACCCTTAACTTTATCGCCGAAGGCGGTGACAATATTCTCCAGGGCATCCAATACGAGAAAACACATTACACGGATTTGGTTTTCCGCGATTTCCTTGTCCGGGAAATCCGGAACATGACGCAGGAAGGCCGGCATGTCAATGCAAAGATGGACGACCGTGTCGTGATACAACCTGTCCCGTAATTCTAACTTCTAAAATCCAAAGTCCAAAATCCCAACTATCATGGTCACATTTCTCATAGCCCTTGTCGTTTTGTTGCTGGGTTATCTGTTTTATGGAAAATTGGTGGAACGCGTTTTCGGGGCCGACCCCCAGCGGGAGACGCCTGCCGTCACGATGGCTGACGGTGTGGACTACGTTCCCATGAAGCCGTGGCGCATCTTCCTGATCCAGTTCCTGAATATTGCCGGTGTCGGACCCATTTGCGGCGCCATCATGGGTGCGCAGTTCGGCACGGCATCCTTCCTGTGGATCGTTTTCGGCAGCATCTTCGCCGGTGCCGTCCATGACTACCTTGGCGGCATGATCTCCCTGCGCGACAAAGGATGCAGTCTGCCGGAGATCCACGGCAGGTACTTGGGCAACGGCATGAAGCAGGTGATGCGTTTCTTCACCATCATCCTGATGATTTTAGTGGGCGCCGTCTTTGTCAACACGCCTGCAGTGTTGCTCAACAACAACTTCACGCCCGGCATGAGTATCTTTGTCTGGGTGGGCATTATCTTCGCCTACTATCTGATTGCCACCCTGTTACCCATCGACAAGCTGATCGGGCGCATCTATCCCGTCTTCGGATTCCTGCTGTTGGGCATGGCGGTGGCCATTGTGGTCGCCTTTTTCGTCTATCGTCCGGACATTCCCGAATTGTGGAGCGGTCTGCAGAATCGACATCCCGATGCGGCGCACAATCCCATTTTCCCGATGATGTTCATCAGCATCGCCTGCGGTGCCATCAGCGGGTTCCATGCCACGCAGTCGCCGCTTATGGCGCGCTGTATGGTCAACGAGAAACAGGGGAGGCCCATTTTTTACGGGGCCATGATCACCGAGGGTGTGGTGGCCTTGATTTGGGCCGCTGCCGCCACGGTCTTCTACCACGATCCCGTGTTGGCGCAGAAGACCATCACGCCTGACGGCCATCCGCTGGGCGGCAACGCCATGGTCGGTGTCATCGCCAATGAGTGGTTCCCGACTGTTATCGCTGTCATCTGCATCTTGGGTGTCATCAGTGCGGCGGTCACCTCCGGCGACACGGCATTGCGTTCCGCCCGTCTGATCGCCGCCGACTTCATGCACGTTGACCAGAAGCCTGTCAGGAACCGTCTGTTTGTGGCCCTGCCTATCTTTGTGGTGGCAGCGGGACTGCTTGTCTATTCCTTGATTGATGCAAAGGGCTTTGACGTGATTTGGCGCTACTTCGCGTGGGCCAACCAGCTGTTGGCCACGGTGACGTTGTGGGCAATCTCCGTCTATCTGCGCCGCCATAAGAGCGGCTGCTGGTTCCTGATGACGCTGTTGCCGGCGCTCTTCATGACGATGGTCACGGGCAGTTTCCTGTTCGTGGCGGAGAAGGAAGGCTTTGGTGCAATTCTCTCACGTCCTGTTGGTTACGGTATCGGTGCGGCCATCACGATTGCCATGTTGGCGATCTTCTGCCTGAAAGGAAAAAAAGATGGGAATCAAGTAAAAAAACAAGCGTGAGTTTTTTCTTTTTTTAACAAAAAAAGTGACGTTGTTTATTGAAAAAAATGTAATTTTGCACCGTTTTATTGAAAAAAAACATCTTGATTTTAAAATACGGAAAAACTGGAATTTATAACAAACTAATCATTTTTCAAATCAATTATTAACCATCAAAATCCAAAAAAATGAGAAAATTTTTTACTCTTTTATTGTCTTTTTGTGCAATTGCCTTTGCTATGCAGGCTAATGCACAGGCGACTATTACCTTGACCGTCGGTGACGTGTGGGGAGATGGTTCCGGTTACCAAATGCTTTTGGATGCCAACCATACTGCATTCGGCACGACCATTCCTTCGACGGGCGCTCTTACAAGCGACTGTAATGTTCCTGCCAACTTGTACAGCGAATTTGAGTATAAGATTCCGACGAATGCCGACGGATCTTGCTCTGCACAGAACATTGTGCTGAACAACACGGTCACCATCACGGTCCCGGCGGGAACATACGACTGGTGCATCACGAACCCCACGCCTGGCGACAGAATCTGGATTGCCTCCGCAAATGGCAACGTGGGCGGTCGTGCAGACGACTATGTGTTTGAAAACGGCAAGACGTATGCTTTTACTGTGACTATGGGCGGCAACGGCAACGATCAGGTTGACGTGGTCATCACCCTCAATCCGACAGGTCCTACGATTGATGCCAGCCCGAACACTGTTAATTTCGGCCAGGTGATTTTAGGCCAAAGCAAAACTCTGACATCTAATGTGACCGGTTATTTTCTCTCTTCCGCCATTACGGCCACCACTGCTGCTCCGTTCGAGGTTTCTGCCGATGGCACCACCTTTGGAACTACCGCATCCCTTGCGCAAGCCGGCGGCACGCTCTATATGCGTTATCTCCCGACCACCGCAGGGAACGATAATGGCACAGTCACCCTCGTCTCTGACACTGTGACCAGGACCATCTCTCTCTCCGGTGTTGGTGTGGATTGCTCCAACTCCACCGTTTCCACCCTGCCGTACACTCAGGATTTTGAAGGCGGCGTGTTCCCGCCCCTCTGCTGGAGTGTTGTGAATTCGGATCCGGACACTACATGGGAGTCCTTCTCATACAATGGTACTTGGGCCTCCTGTTCGGGTACAATCTCAGATCGCATTGAGAAAATCATCTCTGTTCCCTTCAACTTCACCAACTATACGCACACTGTTCTCATGGACATCGCCTTCATGAGCAACTACTCATACGTCAGCGACGGCACTGTGGATTTCAAGATTTACGCCAGCACCGATGGCGGCGCCACATGGCCCACCACTCCGATTTGGAAGATGAGCGATTTTGGTGCTTTTACCAACTGGACAGCGACCAACGCCACCATCAACCTCTCTTCTCTCGCAGGTCAAAGCAGTGTCAAATTCGCTTTTGTCTATGATGGCCAACTTTGCCAAGTTCTCTTCGATGATGTCAACATCTATGCCTACAATGATGCCACCATCCTCTTAAGCGACAGCACAATCAGCTTCCCCTCCACCCCTGTCAACACAACTGCTGACGCTTCTGTTACCGTAACGTGCTACAACCTGACAACAGGCATCACCGCCACCACAGCGGCTCCGTTCGCAGTTTCTGCCGATGGCACCACATACGGCACCACCGCTTCCATTCCGCAAGCCGGCGGCACCCTCTATGTGCGTTATGCTCCCACCGCTGCTGGCACACACACCGGCACCGTGACCCTTACTTCAGGCACTGCAACCGCGACTATCGCTTTGAATGGTGTGAGTGTTGATTGTTCCAACATCACTCTGCCTATCATCGAGACTTTTGACAACCTCTCTGCCTGCTGGACTTATTTCGCAGCAGATGCAAACAACACGAATGCTTTCGGTCCTTACACCCACAGCACTTTGGGCAACGTCTTCAGATTCAATTCCATTTCCAGCGCTGACGACTACACCCAGTATCTCATCACCCCGATGCTGCCTGGCAACGATCCAATGTTGATGACTTTTGAATATACCGAATATTCATCATCTTCATTTGGCGATGAGACTTTCATGGTGGGTACATCTTCCACTACGAACGATCCCTCTGCTTTCACCTGGGGTCCGGAAATCACCGCCAGCGAAACTACCAACACATACAGTTACACATTGCCCGCTGGCACCAAGTATGCTGCCATCAAATATACCTCCAATTATGTGTACTATCTGTTCATTGACAATTTGAACATCACGCTCATGCCGACCACCCCGACGTTCAGTATTTCTACCAACAGCTTGAATTTCGGTACAATCCTTTCCGGTGCCACGAAGGACCTCAGCTTCCCTGTCACCGCTTACTCCCTGACTTCTGACATCACCGTCACTGCCGCTGCCCCGTTCTCCGTTTCTTCCAACGGAACCACATTCGGTGCCACGGCCACCATCGCCCATGATCCTGTGACCACCCAAGGCACTGTCTATGTGCGCTACGCCCCCACCACTCCGGGCAACCACACCGGCAATGTCACGCTGACCTCCGGTTCTTTGACCCACACGGTGGCTCTTACCGGCAATGCTATCGATTGCTCCACCGCCATCCATAACGCCACCTGGTCTGAAGATTTCGAAGGCAGTGTATTCCCGCCCACCTGCTGGGATCTCATCTCCACCAATGACATCACATGGGAACCTTATGAGTCCAGCGGAAACGGTGTCGCATCCTGCTCATACGACTCTGACGAACCTCAAGACGAAAAACTTATCACTCCGACTATCGATCTTACTGGATTCAACACCTCTCATCTGAGTTTCGAAGTTGGAACCAATTACACCTACATCTGCACGGGTAATCCTGATGAAACCGCTGACCTGCAGGTCCTCGTCAGCACCGATGGCGGCCAGAACTGGTCTGCTCCTGTCTTCGACCTCTGCAACTACACTGAAGAAGGCTATACAAGCTGGGAAATGATGCCTTTCTCCGTCAACCTGAGCAGCTACACAGGACAATCTAATGTGAAATTAATGTTCCGCTACACTGGATTCTACGGTGTGCAGATTATGCTTGACGAAGTTGCCCTTTCCAACAGCACAGGCCTGAACGAACTGGAAGATACTCAAGTCAATGTCTATCCTAACCCCGCCAACAGCACTCTCTATGTCAATGCCACGAACAACATCAACAAGGTTGAAGTTTACAACATGCTTGGCCAAAATGTGATGACGGTTGACGTCAACGACACCAACGCCAGCATCAACACCTCCAGCCTTTCCACAGGCATGTACACGCTGAAACTCCATACCGACAACGGTGTTGTCAACCGTAAATTCACGGTGGCCCGCTAATTGAACGGTAATTGCCAAATGAAAAAACCTCCGCCGAAAGGTGGAGGTTTTTTTATGGCTGAATTTGTGTTCTTTATTTGAAAATCAGAATGGAGAATTGGTCTGGGCGGAGAATCTCGTTGGCCACGTCGAGGACTTGCATCGCGGTGACAGCCTCTATCTCGGCAATGCTCTCCTCGAAAGTGTCGATTTCCTCGAAAAAGAGTGCTGTATGGCCTAATGCCAGCATCTCGTTCAGCTTGGCCTCGTTGGCTAAGGCGAGCTGTCCCACCAACTGCTTCTTGGCACCGTGCAGCTGGATGGTCCCCAAGGCATTGTTGCGGATCTTATCCAGCTCTTTATATACTAACTCCATACATTGCTCGCGATGCGGCTCCTCGCAGCCGAAATATATGGAGAAGAGCCCTGTGTCGGAGAAGGGTGTGTAGTTGGACTCAATGGAATAGGCTAACCCGCGCCGCTCGCGCACGCTCATGTTGAGACGGGAACTCATGCCTTGTCCGCCAAGGAGGTTGTTCAACAATAAGAAGGGCACGCGGGCATCCTCATGGATGTTGTAGGCTGGGCAGCCGAGCATCACATGCGCTTGCGTGATTTTCTTGTGTTGGCAGAGCGTGTGAGGCTGATAGTTTGTAAAGGGTTGGCGCGGCCTCGGCGAATCAGGGATCTCCTCGCCCCCGAAAAAACGTTCGCACAGACGCACCATCCGCTGCGTGGAAATGTTGCCGACGGAAGAGAGAACGATATTGCCGAGCGTGTAGTTCTGGTGGATGAAGTCTATGATTCCCTCTCGGGAGATATGCCTTACACTGCGCGCGGTGCCTAAGATATTTTTGCCGAGCGGGTGTCCGGCGAAGACCAGATCCTCAAAATCATCAAAGATCAACTCGGATGGCGTGTCCTTGTAGTAGTTGATTTCCTCCAACACCACGGTTTTCTCCTTTTCCAGTTCTTTTTCCGGGAAAGTGGCGTGAAAAAAGATGTCGGCCAATAGCTCAACAGCGCGCGGATATTCGGTGGAAGGAAAAGAGGTGTGGAAATAGGTCTCCTCTTTGGAGGTCGAGGCGTTGAGCTCGCCGCCCACGGATTCCATGCAGTTGATGACACGATAGGGTGTGCGCTTGGCTGTGCCCTTGAAGATGGTGTGTTCCACAAAATGGGCAAGCCCCATTTGCTTGGGGGATTCGTCGCGTGTGCCTGCATTGACGAGCACGCCGAAATGGGAAATGGGGGAGTCGGTCTCCTTGTGTACTAACCGCAGGCCGTTGCTGAGGTTTACAACACGATGTGGCATTGCTCGATGGTGACCGGTTGGATGGTGTTGATGAGTTTCTCGTCCAACGGCAGGCTGACACGGATATAGTTATCGGTGAAGCCGAATAGCTGGTCGTCCACGGCTTCGCTTTCCACGAGGACGGGGCGCGTTTGTCCTTCGCATTGCGAGTAGAAGGCGAGCTTCTTGGCGTGTGAAAGTTCGAGAAGACGGTCGGTGCGTTCGCGCTTGACGTCCTCGGACACTTGCTCCTCAATCAGGTTCGCGTGCGTGCGTGGGCGGCGGGAGTACGGGAAGACATGCATGTAGCTGATGGGCAGCTCTTCGAGGAAATGGTAGGTTTGCTCGAATTCCTCGTCGGTTTCGCCCGGAAATCCTGCGATGACGTCGCAGGCCACACAGGCGTCGGGCATGAGTTTCTTGATGAGCAGCACCTTCTCTGCATATTCCTGCGTGGTGTAGCGGCGGCGCATGGCGGAGAGCACGCGGTCGCAGCCCGCCTGCAGGGGCAGGTGGAAGTGCGGCATCAAGATGGGTGACTTGGCCACCAATCGGATGATCTCGGGGGTCAGCAGCTCCGGCTCGATGGAGGATATACGCACACGCTCGATGGCATTTTGCTTGACGATGGCCTTGAGCAGCTTGAGGAGGTTCTCCTTGGTGCCGCGCCCGAAATCGCCGACATTCACGCCGGTGAGGTTGACTTCATGCACGCCGGAGTCCGCGATGTTTTGGATGTTCTTGAGCACGTTCTCGATGGAGTCGCTGCGGCTTTTGCCACGCGCGATCCACACGGTGCAGTAGGTGCAGTGGGTGTTGCAGCCATCCTGGATCTTGAGGAAGGAACGGGTTCGGTCGTGCGTCGAGTAGGCATCGAAGAATGTGGGCACGGGTTGGGGCTCCTGCTGCAGGATGAAATCAACGCAGCTCATCTTGTTGGCGCTGCCGAAAACCTTGATGACGCCGGACCAGCGTTCCAGCAGTTCGGGCTTGAGGGCGCTGTAGCAGCCCACGACCACGATGGATGCCAAGGGGTTGTCGCGGTGGAGCTTGGAGGCCATGTTTCGGGTCTTCTTCTCCGCCGACTGTGTGACGGCGCAGGTGTTGAGGACGATGATCTCGGGGATGCCGCCCCGATGCCAGCCGTTGGCTTCCAAACGGGCCGCGATGGCCGCCGACTCGCTGAAGTTCAACTTGCAACCCAGTGTGTGGATCTCGAAATTTTTCATAGCCGTAGTATTATTGGTTATGGTGCGGTGGATAATCTAAGGAATAGTGTAACCCGCGACTCTCTTTGCGTTCCATGGCATGCTTGATGATGAGATAGCCAACGTTGATCATGTTGCGCAACTCGCAAATCTCGGGGTTGAGCACGGATTTCTTGTACAGGTCTTCGGTTTCACGGTATAGCAACTCCAAGCGGTCGAAGGCGCGTTGCAGGCGCAGGTTGGAACGGACGATGCCGACATAGCTGCTCATGATGGTCTGCAACTCTTTCTTGGACTGTGTGATGAGCACCATCTCCTCGTTGAGCACGGTGCCGTCGCTGTTCCAGTCGGGCACATCCTTGCAGAAAGAGATGGAGGGCAGCGTCTGGAGGGCTTTGATGCAGGCACGGTGGGAGAAGACGAGGGCTTCGAGCAGGGAGTTGGAGGCAAGGCGGTTGGCACCGTGCAGTCCCGTGGAGGCACACTCGCCGGATGCATAAAGGTTCTGTATGGAGGTGGCACCCCATTCGTCAGTCTGGATGCCGCCACAAGAGTAATGGGCCACGGGCACCACGGGGATCATCTCCTTGGTGACGTCGATGCCGATGCTAAGGCACTTGGCGTAGATGTTGGGGAAATGCGCGAAAATCTCCTCTTGCGGGATAAGGGTGGTGTCGAGATAGACGTGGTCCACACCTTGGCGCTTCATTTCGGAGTCTATGGCGCGGGCCACAATGTCGCGTGGGGCGAGGGAACCGCGTTCGTCATATTTCTCGACAAAGGGCACGCCGTTGGCATCCTTGAGGATGGCACCGGCACCACGCATGGCTTCCGTGATCAGGAAGGAGGGCGACTCCTTGGGGTTGTACAGGGAGGTGGGGTGGAATTGGACGAATTCCATGCCGCGGACGGCGCCCTTGGCGCGATAGACCATGGCCACACCGTCGCCGGTGGCCACACGCGGGTTGGTGGTGTGCTCATAGACCATGCCGACACCGCCGGTGGCCATCATCGTCACCTTCGCCAATACCGTGGAGACACGGTTGGTCTCGGGGTTGAAGACGTAGGCTCCGTAACAGGTGATATCGGTGGAACGGCGGGTCACCTCCACGCCCAGGTGGTGCTGGGTGATGATTTCTAAGGCAATGCGGTTTTCGAGAATCTCGATGTTCTTGTTCCGCTTGGCGGCCTGGATCAGTTTCTCCTCGATTTCGTAGCCGGTAATGTCCTTGTGGTGCAACACCCGGAACTCGGAATGGCCGCCCTCCTTTGCGAGGGCAAAGCTGCCGTCCTTGTTCTTGTCAAAGTCAACACCCCATTCCACAAGCTCCATCACTCGCTCGGTGGACTCTCGAATGGTGAGTTCCACAATCTTGCGGTCGGAGAGCTCGTCGCCGGCCACCATGGTATCTTGAATATGCTTCTCGTAAGAGTCGGGTTGATAGACCACAGAGGCGATGCCGCCTTGGGCGTAACGGGTGGAACCTTCGTCAATCTTGGACTTGGTGACCACGCAAACCTTGCCGAAATTCGCGGCTTTAAGGGCAAAACAAAGTCCTGCCACACCGGACCCTACGACCAAAAAATCAACTTCTTTGCGCATTTTAGACAATATTATAAAGCGGTGGCAAAAGTACAAAAATTATGGCAAAGAATCAAGTAGTTGAAAAAATGTAGTACTTTTGCGGCCTCTAAACCGCTCCGAGTTGAACAAGCAGATCCTCCGCCTCGCCATCCCCAGCATCGTCACCAACATTACCGTCCCTCTGTTGGGAATGGTCGATGTCGCCATTGTCGGCCACATCGGAAACGCGAGCTATATTGCCGCCATCGCCTTGGCAACCATGGTGTTCAACCTTATCTACTGGAATTTCGGTTTCCTGAGAATGGGTACCAGCGGCCTGACGGCTCAGGCATACGGGGCCGACAATCGTACTGAGTGTCTCAGCATCTTGGTGCGGGGAATGACCATTGCCCTTGTCGCCGCAGTGTTGCTCATCGCGCTGCAGCAGCCCATAGATTTACTGTGCCGCCGCTATATCCGCAGCAGTCAGGAGACGCTGGATCTCACTCTTGTCTATTTCCACATCCGCATCTGGGCGGCACCGGCCACGCTTGGACTCTACGCCCTGAAAGGGTGGTTTATCGGCATGCAAAACGCCAAAGCCCCCATGTGGATTGCCATCCTGCTGAACATCATCAATATCGTGGGGAGTCTCCTCTTCGTCTTTGTGTTCCATTACGGCATCGCAGGAGTGGCGTGGGGCACGGTGATTGCGCAGTACTCGGGACTGGCTATGGCTATCGGCATATGGCTCAAACAGTACGGCTCCATGCGCCATGGGATACGGGTCCGTGAAAGTCTCCGTCTGGAGGAGATGACCCGTTTCTTCAAAATCAATGCCGACATTTTTCTGCGCACCCTCTGCTTGATTGCCGTGTTCACCTTTATCCCCTATATCTCTGCAGAGATGGGTGACGAGGTACTGGCCGCCAACACGCTGTTGATGCAACTCTTCACGTTGTTGTCGTACATCATGGATGGATTTGCCTACGCAGGCGAGTCGCTTGTCGGGCGCTTTGTAGGCATGCGCGACGAACAGGCCTTGCGGCGTGTGGTCCGACTGCTTCTGCTATGGGGCCTCGGCATGGCGACCCTTTTCACGCTGCTTTATGCGACGTGCGGCAGGGGACTGCTCGGCATCTTGACCAACAAGCAGGATGTGATTGACACCGCCATGCAATACATGGTCTGGACGGTGTTGGTGCCGTTCACGGGTTTCGCGGCCTTCATCTATGACGGCATCTACATCGGTGCAACTGCCTCCAAGGCGATGCGCAATGTGATGTTTGTCGCCACGGCAGTGTTTTTCATCGCCTATTATGCCCTGCACAGGACACTCGGCAACGATGGATTGTGGATTGCATTCCTGCTGTTCCTGACCCTGCGTGGGGGTATCATGTGGCTGGGCCAGCGGAGATGGATCTTCGACCAGGCTACATCTTGATTTTTCTGAACATTCTGTTCCAGCGAATCTTGCCCTTGTCGCCCCATGTCTTGAACTTATCGACGGAGAGCCAGACGAAGGATGCCTTGCCTACAATGTGGTCCTCCGGCACAAAGCCCCAGAAACGGGAGTCGGCGGAGTTGTGGCGGTTGTCACCCATCATGAAATAGTAGTCCATCTTGAAAGTGTAGCTGTTGGCCTCTGTGCCGTTGATATAGACTTTGCCGTCGCGCACGTCGAGTTTGTTGTTCTCATACTGGCGGATGATCTGTTCGTAAAGCACGATGTTCTGGGCGTTGAGGGCTACGGTCATGCCCTTGGCGGGCACGACAAGCGGGCCGAAGTTGTCTTTGTTCCAAGTGAATTCCGGTGAGTGCGGGAAAATCGAGGGGTCGTATTCGCCGGCCTTGTCCTCTAACACCTGCACTACGTAGCCCATCTTCTCGATTTTGGCTTTCTGTTCGGCATTCAAACGATAAACTGCGGTGTATTGGTCCACGCGCTGGATGTCCTCTTCGTTGAGGTTCAGCTCTTTGCGCTTCTTGAGCGAAAGTTGCATGCCCGTGGGGTGATAGACCATGTAGGAGTATTGGATGCGGTCGGGATTGGTGACGGGCTTCCCGTTGATGTGGACCTGCTTGCCCACAATGGTGAGCTGGTCGCCGGGCAGGGCAATGCAGCGCTTGACGTAGTTCTCGCGCTTGTCAACAGGACGTGCTATGACGTGGTACTCTTTCCATACGGCTTCACGTCCCTTGCCGGGATGGTAAGCCCCGCCATATTTTTGCTGCAACCGTGCAATCTCCTCCGGTGCATAGCGGAAGTAAACATTCTGCTTGTCGGCTTGTGAGGCGTTCGGGTTGAGCATGGCCTCAAACTCGCGAACGATGGCATAGTAGCTCTCCGCCTGCCGCTCCAAGGCCACCGTGTCGCCATCAGGATAGTTGAAGACCACGACATCGTTGTGCTTGATGGAACGCAACGGCATGGACCGCAGATAGGGCAACTTCACAATCTCCGTGTAAGACTTGGCATGTTTTGTCAACGGTAGCTTGTTGTGTACAAAGGGCATGGCAATCGGAGTTTGTGGCGCGCGCACACCGTAGGCCAACTTGCTGACCGACAGGAAATCGCCCACCATCAGTGAACTCTCCATGGACGAAGTGGGGATGGTGTAAAGCTCAAACCAGCAGGCGCGGATGATGTAGGCCGCCGCCACCGCAAAGATCAGAGCGTCAATCCAGGAACGTGTACTGCTCTTTTTGATCTCAGGCAATTCTGCTATATACTGCTCTTTGTTTGAAAAGCCGAGGTATGGCATGAAGAAGGGGAAAAAGAGCGTGCCGAGAATCAGCGGCAAATAGCCGTGCTTGTCGAAATGATGTATCGTTTCCCAAATCATGTACAAGAACATGAAGATACCCAAATAGGGAATCAGGAAAAGGACGAACCACCACCATTTCTTATGGATGACATCGCGGGTCCACAACCAGATGTTGTAGAAGGGCACGACCGATTTCCATGGGGCGATTCCGGCCTTCTTGAAAATGCCCCAAAGGCCAATTTGCCAACCGAGGAAGGCGATAATGAGGATTGCTATCAGAACGGGAACAGTGAAAAGCATATTGATTATTAAATTATTAAGCTGTGAAATTATTAAGCTATTGGCTATTAGCTCTTGACTCTTAACTCTTAACTCTTAACTCTTGACTATTATCTCTCAAAGTGACAGTACAATATCCGGGAAATCGTGTATGCCCGGATGGGTGGTGAGCCAGCGGGCGGCACGGATGGCGCCACGCGCGAAGCCCTTGCGGTTGTGGGCGTTATGGACAATCTGGATGTCGTCATCCTCGGAATGCCAGGTGACGGTATGGATGCCGGCGACCTCGCCCTCACGGCGTGCTGTGACAGGCAGCGCCATTTTGTCCTCCAAGGGGGTGTCGGTGAGTTCCCAGTGGTCAATGCGGTCCACCTCGCCAATCAGGTCTTTGGCCAGGGTGATGGCCGTGCCGCTCGGGGCGTCTTTTTTGTGGATGTGGTGTACCTCCTCCAGGGAAGGGGCATACTGGGGCTGACGGTCCATCAGGGCGGCCAGCATTTTGTTGATGCGCATAAAAAGATTGGCTCCGATGCTGAAGTTGGAACCATGGACAAGCGAACCGTTCAACTGCTGGCAACAGTCGGTCACATACCCGAGCTGCTCTTGCCAGCCTGTGGTGCCGACTACAACGGGCACGCCGGCTTGGAAGGCCTTCAGCATGTTGGCCACAGCCACGGAGGGCATGGAGAAGTCGATGGCCACGTCGGCACTCTTGAACTTTTCCCACTGCTCCTGCCAGTCTTGGTCGTTGTCAATGATGGCCACAATCTCCTCGTGGTCGTCAGCCAAGAGCTGCTCGATCATCTTGCCCATTTTGCCGTATCCTAAAATTGCGAATTTCATATCATTAAAAAAAATATTTACCAGCGTAGTTGAAGCCCGATGCCAAAGGCGGGACCGCCGCTGGCGTATGTGGGCATCACGGTGGGACTCCACAGCAGCGACAAGTCGTCAGAGACATCAAAATAGTAGAGATGGGCATCGACCATGGCATCTATAAAGTTGAGCGTGTATAAAATGACGGTGGCGCCAATAGCCAACTCCATATTGCGCATGTAGGTGTTTTTCAGCGGAATAAGGTTTTCATCGGGGTCGTCCTTGAAAAAGGGGTTCAGCTGGTCGATGTTGCCGTCCCGCCGGTTGATGAATTCGTTGCGGGCCATGACCATACGATGCCCGAAGTAGTAGATGAAATAGCAGGAAGTGCCCATGAGTCCGTAGATGATGGGAATTTTCCAAGCCTTGTGGTTGTAGATCTGTCCGCCACCGGGGATGATGGAGAGCAGGATGGCCGTGGTCGGGCTATGGTTTGAAACCTTGACGGAGTCGGCTTTGGTTACGGACGGCGCACTTATGGGCAAAGAATCGTTTTGGGCTTGTGTGGCAAACCCCAAAACGATTATGCAAAAAAACAAGAATAAAAGTCGTAGTCCGTATTTCATCTCTTAGCTAAAAGCACGAATAATAACGTAGTATATATACTTTTATTGCAAGAGATTCATAATTCTGCGGAGGTCGTCGTCCGACTCGAACGGAATGGTCATGGTTCCTTTGCCGGTGATGTCTTTCTTGATGTTGACTTTGGTTTGCAATTTCTTGGAAAAAGCCGATTGGAAGGTTCGGACATCGTCGGCGAGGGTGATCTTGACCTTGGTTTTGGTTGACTTCACGTCGGAGGTGAGTTTCTTTACCAAGGTTTCTGTTTGTCGGACAGAGAGCCCTTCGTTGATGATCTGTCGGACAATCTTGTTTTGGACGTCATGGTCTTCTACCACGACGAGGGCGCGTGCATGGCCCATGGAGATCTTCTTGTCGCGCACGGCAATCTGGGTCTCGGAAGAGAGCTTGAGCAGACGCAGATAGTTAGAGACGGTGCTGCGGTCTTTGCCGAGCTGGTCGGCGAGCTCTTCCTTGTTGAGATGGCACTCTTCGATGAGGAGTTGGTAGCAGAGGGCGATTTCGATGGCGTTGAGGTCGGAGCGTTGGATGTTCTCCACGAGGGCCATCTGGACAGACTGCACGTCATCGACGGTGCGCACGAAGGCGGGAATCTCGGTCAGTCCGGCGATTTTGGCGGCGCGGAAGCGTCTCTCGCCGGAGATGAGCTGGTATTTTCCATTTTCGATGGGGCGCACTGTCACGGGCTGGATAAGCCCGTATGTCTTGATGGACTGTGCCAGTTCTTGCAGCTCCTCCTCGTCGAATTGTGTGCGGGGTTGGTAGGGGTTGGCCTCGATGGATTCAAGGCGTATGAAGCTGTTGTTGCCCACGACATAGTGGGCGCCGTTGCCGGTCGGGATGTTCCCACCACCCAGCAAGGCGCCGAGACCGCGTCCAAGAGGTTTGTCGTTCTTTGTCATAATTATTTGGTTTTAGATGGTATAGCCGTTCTTGAGGAGAAACTCCTTGGCCAGGTTCAGGTAGTTGGTATTGCCGCGTGACTGCACATCATAGAGCACGATGGGCTTGCCGAAGCTGGGCGCCTCGCTCAGGCGCACGTTGCGGGAGATGATGGTGTTGAAAACAATGTCCTTGCAGTGCAACTTGACATCATCCACGACGGCGTTGGAGGATTTGTAGCGGGAGGAGTACATGGTCAGGAGGATTCCTTCGATGGAGAGCTCCGGGTTCATGTTGGCCTGCACCAGTCGCACGGTGTTGAGCAGCTTGCCAAGGCCTTCCAGGGCAAAATACTCGCACTGCACGGGGATGATGACCGAGTCGGCGGCCACGAGGGCGTTGAGGGTGATCAATCCTAAAGAGGGGGCGCAGTCGATGAAAACGAAGTCGTAGTCGTTCTTGAGGGTGTAGATGGCATCCTTCATGCGGTATTCACGGCGGTCGAAGGAGATCATCTCGATTTCAGCGCCTACGAGATCGATGGTGGCGGGAAGCAGGTCAAGATGCGGGATTTGCGTCTTGATGATGGCTTCTGCCGCCATGCGGTTCCCAATCATGCAGTCATAGATGCTGATGGACTCCTCGGCGGGTTCGAAGCCCACTCCGGAGGAGGCATTGGCCTGCGGGTCGGCGTCGATGAGCAGCACATGGAAATCCAGCACCGCCAACGAGGCCGCGAGATTGACGGCTGTGGTGGTCTTGCCCACACCGCCCTTTTGGTTCACGATGGCGACGATCTTTCCCATTACAATGTCATGTCCAAGTTGTCAAAATCCACGTCCACACGTCCGTCATCGTCACGCGTGTTCGGCTCGAACATCGTCTCTTCAGGAACCTTGCCCGTCTGGATGAACTCGATCACGCCGGAAAGAGCGTTCTGGAATTTCTCAAAATCCTCCTTGTAAAGGAATATCTTGTGCTTCTCATAAAAGAAAGTGCCGGTTTCCTCGTTGAATTTTCTCTTGCTCTCGGTAATCGTCAAATACAATTCTTCCGATCTCGTGCTTTTCACATCGAAAAAGTAAGTTCTCTTACCTGCCTTTACGGCTCTTGACAATACTTCATTCTTTTCTTGATTTTCCATTTTGATTGTATTTTGAAGTTTCACATTGCCCTTGCGGGCGTCCTTTCTATTTTCTTTGTTGTTGTTTCTGAAGTTGGGCCTGCTGCTTGGCCAACTCTTCCATCTTCAGCTGCCACTTCGACTTCTTGACGGGCTTCTTCATGTTGGCTTGCAACTTGGCGCGCAGCTTGTCCTCGTTGACCGCAAAGCGGAAGATGAACATCTGCAGGAAGGTCAGGAGGTTGAAGAGCAGGTAGTAATACGTCAATGCCGAGGAGAAATTGTTGAACATAAAGAGGAACATGATGGGCATCATGTACATCATCATGTTCATCATTCTCTGTTGGTCCTTGTTGCCCTGCGTCGGGTTCATCAGCTTGTTGTTGAGCCAGGTGTAAACCAGTGTGGCGGCGGTCATGAGGAGCGTGAACAAGCTCATGTGGTCGCCGTACAAGGGTATGGTGCGCCCGAAGTCCCAGATGGAGTCATACGTGGAGAGGTCCTCCGCCCACAGGAAGGACTGCTGGCGCAACTCGTATGCGGCCGGGAAGAAGCGGTACATGGCGATGAGGATCGGCATTTGCAGCAGCATCGGCAGACAGCCGCCTGCGGGGCTCACGCCGGCGCTCTTGTACAACGCCATGGTGGCCTGCTGTTTCTTCATCATGTCCTCCTCCTTGGGATACTTGGCGGAGATGGCCTCGATTTCCGGCTTCAACGCGCGCATCTTGGCCGATGACATGTAAGTCTTGTAGCTGACAGGCAAGAGGACGACTTTCAGAATAATGGTCAGGATGAGGATGATGAGCCCATAGCTGAGTCCATAGCTGCTCAGCCAGTTGAAGACCGGGATGATGGCGAAACGGTTGATCCAGTGCAGCAGGAAGAATCCCCAGCCTAACGGAACCTGACGTTCCAGCTTCATGCCGTAACTCTTCAACAATTTGTATTGGTTGGGTCCCACGTAGAGGGACATGCCGAAGTTCCCCTTGTCGAGATCGGGCATCTCGAAGTCAAGATTTGCGGAACAGTTCTTGAGCAGGGAAGTCTCCGACTTGTCGTAGCCGCGGACGGAGAGTGCCCCGGATTTGAAGGGCTTGTCGTCCACGATGAGGCAGGATGTGAAGAACTGTTGTTTGATGGAGACCCACTTCAGGGAAGAGGTGATCTCCTTGCTGGCATCCTTGCGCTCATCGAGGTTGCCCACCTCGTCGCCACCGTCCATGTAATAGATGGAGGTGAGCATCTTTTCCGCATCGTAGTTCTTCTCCACGTTGCGGGGCCGGGCGTTCCAGTTGAGCGTGTAGTCATGCTTGTTGGCATAGAGATATTTGCCCATGTTGACAAAACGGACCTTGAAGCCGAAGCGATAGTCGTTGTTGTCAAAGGTGTAGCGATATTCAATGTAGGACTTGGCATCCTGGGTCTGGCATTGGACAGAGTCGCCCGTGGAGTTGGGGTAGAGGCGCAGGGAGAGCGTCTTGTGCTTTTCGTCCACCACAAGGGTGTCGTCCACGTCGGCAAGGAAATAGCAGTCGCGTGTGGCCACTTCGGTCTGGTCGCGCAGCATCAAGTCAATGCTCATCTCGTTAGTGCCGCCTTCGAAAAGCTCCAGCATCACCTTGGCGGAATCCTTCGGTGTGTAGCGATACACATCTTTTAAATAAAGATGTTTGAGGTAGCCGCCTTTTTTGCTGAAGCAGTAGTACGCCTTGTCGGTCTCGACGACATAGTCGGAGGTGTCGGCGACCTGAAGGCTGGAGAAACGTTGCGCGGGGGATAGCGCCGTCGTTGCCTCGGATTGCACCGAAATAGTGTCTTGCTCAAGGGAGAGGGTTGCGGCCTCATCCGCCTTCTGCTCGGCCTGCTCCGCCATTTGTTGTTCTTGTGCTTCTCTGAGTTTCTTGGCCCGGTTGGTCTGGTAAAAGCTGAAACCCATGAACAGGCCGAATATCAATAGCAGTCCGATTACTGTGTTCTTATCCATCTCACGTTTTTAATTAAGGCGGCAAAAATACAAAAAATAGGAATAAATCCCAGTGCCCCCCAATCAATTTTTATTTCTCGACAGATTCAACTTGCCGTTCTGGTATTTCTCTTTCCGTTCCAATGATTTTGGCTTAGAACCCACCACCATTCCGTGAGACGCGAAGTGTCAAGCGGAACCTCCGTCTCGCCAAGGGACGCATTTCCGCCAAAATCATTTCTGCTGCAATCCCTCACGCAGGCTCGTCGGACCCCGCATCCGTTTCGCGGCGAGCAACGAACGCCCTCGTCTCAACCTTCTCCCGCGCCGCGACTTTCCCGCGCACGCGCCCCTCCCAGGGGTTGCAGCGCTACCAAGCTCTTGCCCCTAACGGGGCTGCTCAAGGAAAATGATTACCCCTATTGTCCCGGAGGGACATCCTCTCCATAACCCCATACAAGCGACGAAGGAGCGCAGTATGGGGGCGGAACGGCGGCACCGACACCCTCTCAATAACCCCACACAAGCGACGAAGGAGCGTGGTGTGGGGTGGGACGACGGCCCTGACACCCTCTCGCGGCGCGGGAGTTGGCATCCAAGATGCCCGAAACCTGCTCGCCGCGAAAGGGAGGCACTGGAAAAATGCGTCGTTTATCCCGGCCCGGTGCCATCATGTATTTAACCGCAAAAAAAAACTACCGGACTTGAGTCGGGTAGTTTTTTTGATGTATAATCAGATGTTTACTTCTGTGGGCGCAGTTTCGCTTCCCGGGTCCAGTCAACGGTCATGCCGAAGAGCGAAACGCCGAGATACCCGCGCATCTTGAGGGTCTTGCCGTTATTGGCCAGCCGGATGTAGGTTTTGTAGGTGCCCTTCTTGCCAGGGTATTTGAGCTTGCCGTTCTGGTACTCGTTTTCCTCGGCATTGTAGGTCAGTCCGGTCATGAAGACAAGACCGAGCTGGTCTCTCTTTTTTGGATTTTCCACCCATACCACCTTGGCCTCGTAGGTGCCGTCGGCGGCCTTGTAGATTTCACATTGCGATCCCTCTTTGGAAAAGGGGTCAACAGAATGGTAGATGCCACAGATGTCATCCGCATTTTGGGCGTGCAAAGCGTATCCGAACAGGGCGATGAACAGGATTGTCAGCGTTTTTTTCATAGCGGTCGTTGTTTTCGGTGAAACAGGGCTGGAGCTTTATTCCTCTGGGGCGAACAATGGGTCCCAAGGCGGGAGATAGATGGGGGTTTGGTCGAAAAGTTTAAGGGTGGCGGCGGGGATGTATTTGGATTCCACGACCAAGCGGAACATGTATTCGTTGAACCATTCGTTGGTCATGATGAGGAAGCCGTTGTGGCCGTATTTGCTGCCCCAGCTGTTCTCCACCATCCACTTGAGCGGCCTGCCGTCCTTGTCGAGATCAACGGCGCAGAGGGTCATGGCGTGCGTGGAACCGCTGGCGTATGTGGCGATGCGCTGGCGCTTGTCCATGTTGAACTGGGTGCCGAAGAGGGAGCCGTAGTCGTAGTTGTTGATGTCCATGTAGCCGGTCTCGCGGTCGAGAAACTTGCCCACGTCGCAGGAGAAGTACATGTTGGTGCTGTCCTTGATGGAGGCGATGGCCATGTCGGCGATTTCGCTCATCGGCAGGTTGAGGTAGCGCCAGTTCTGGCCGTCATAGACATGGCGGTCGTATTGGATCTCATACACGCGGTAGTACTCGCGGGTGGGGTCGTTCATCACCATATAATATTTGCTGAAATCCTCGTTGGCGAACTTGGCGGCGAACGACTTGGGCGTGTACTTGTCAGTGCTGACGATCTCGCCTTTGGCGTTGCGCTGCGTCCAGGTGAACTCTGTGGGTGGTTCGCCCAAGGTGAAGACCAACATCTTGTAAATCACTTTCAGCATCTCCATTTTCTTGTCCTGCAACATCTTCTCGGTGGTGCTCTTGTTGTTGGCCATCTCGCGGAGGATCAGGGCATCCTCGCGCAGGCGCAGTTTGATGAGCGACGACATCTGCGAGGTGTGGTTGCTGCTGTAGGTCTCCGGCATCGCCTCCTTGGGCATGATGCCGTACTTGGTGATCAGGTTGGCCACGCCGGTGAACTGGCCACCGTCGCCCAGCGGGTTCTGGAAGAGCCACTTCACGGTCTCGTCCTCCATCGACTTGGCACGGTTGTCAAGAATCGACTGGAGGAAGAGGTTCGCCTTTTCTAACTGGTCCCAGAAGAAGGTGTAGCACTGCGAGAACTGGAAATCGGAGGGCAGGTCGTGTTTTTTGATGGCCTTGGCGCGCAGCACGTTCATTCCGGTGAACATCCAGCATCGGCCGGAAGAGGCCTGGTCGGTGATGGCCTTGGAGGGCACCTGGTTGGAGAAGTGCGCGTCGAAGGCCGTGTTGTTGTCGTAGTTCTTGGCCAACTTGTTGATGTCGTTGGCCACCACCGCGTTGCGGAGGGCTTTCTCCATACCTGTGCTCTTGTAGGAGTCCTGCAAGGTGGCGATTTGATCTGCAGTCAGGCCACCGTTTTTGCTGATGGTTTGTCCGCTGGCGAGGAAGAAGCAGCCGGCGGCTAAAGTGAGAAGGAGTATTCTTTTCATCTGTTGTTGAGGTGTTTTGTGGTTTGTTATTTTTTACGAAGATAATAGGATGAAGGTCTACATCGGTTTGATTTTGCGGGCTAACTTGGCGCAGAGGCCGGGGAAGAATCGTTTGATATGGGCCATGATAAGTTCGCCGCTGCCCACGAGTTTTTCCCGCTTTTCTTTGGCGATGGCCTTGAAGATGATGCGCGAGGCCTTCTCCGCGGTGATGCCTCCGGCCTGTCCCGCATCCATCTTGCCGTGCTGTTTGCCGTCCTTCTCCAATGCGTTGACGGAGATGTTGGTCTGCACGCGCCCGGGGGTGAGGATGGTCACGCGGATGTTATGCTGCCAGTTCTCCGCCGCCACGGTCTCGAAGAAGCCGTAGAGGGCGTGCTTGGCCGACGAGTAGGCGCAGCGCAGCGGGAACCCGAAGAGCCCCGCGATGCTGGTGGTCACGGCCAACTGCCCGCCGCCCTGCTCGATCATCTTGGGCAAAACGGCCTTGGTGAGGATGACAGGGGCATAGAAGTCGATGTCCATCACCTTGCGGATGACGGCCATGTCGGTCTCCACGGTGGTGCCGCGTTGGCTGATGCCCGCGTTGTTGTAGAAGAGGTCGATGCGCCCGTAGGCGTTGAGCGCGTCCTGCGCGAGCTGCGGCAGCGCGTCGGTCTGCGATAGGTCGAAGGGGAGACCTGTCACGGCCTTGGCGCCTAAGCGCAGGCACTCTTCGCGCACCTGCTCCAAAAGGTCCGGCTCCAAGGCTGTGAGGATCAGCCGCGCCCCGGCCTCGGCAAAGCGGAAGGCCACCTCCTTGCCCATGCCGGAGGAGGTGCCAGTGATCCATACTGCTTTGTTGGTATAGTCAATCATTGTTCGCAAATTTTCAGGCGCAAAAATACAAAAGATTTGGGAAAAACCGAAACCGCACCATTCTTCTTATGTGCTTAATACCCAAACCCAATAGTCCATATAGGTATTTTTTTCCCGATGGCAGTTTCTAAATTGTCTGATAGTATATATGAATTTGGAATATTGGCTATTTGTGTGAAATCTTTGTCTTCACCTCCAACTTCAAAAACATATTGATTGTCCACAAGAAAGTCTCCATTCGCTTTGCGGTATTCTACCATGTGACTATCTGATAATTGGTTTGCGACAAAAGTCTCGCGGACAGTGCCGATTTGTACGGGTGTGGTTGCCCAAGCGTACAGCAGGTTGGTGTTATCAATGAAGATCTTGTCGGGTTTTTGCATTCGTTTCACATTCTTGAGATCTGTGTAGAGCAAATGAATCAATTTAGACTTGTCAAGATATCCCAAATAAGCAATGATGGTGTCACGCTTGAGACCGCTTAAATTAGCAAGTTTGGTTATATCCACTTGGAAAGGCACGCTTGCACAAAGCGTTGTGAGCAGCGATTTGAGTTTGCGGGTATTGCTGATATCTACCTTGCATATCCTCGGTAATTCATCGTCTATGACATGATTTACCACTTGTTGGATGGTGGTATAATAGTCAATCTCATTGTCCAAATAATAGGGGTAGTAACCATATTTCAGGTATTCGTGAAACAACTTCACAGGTCTGCAAGCGCGGTTCATCTCGTGCAAAAGCGGTGTGGGGTCGTGCAATACATCTTCTAAGGAGTAAATGGGGATTTCAATGTCTTTGTAAAAATGGAGGAACTCGCGAAAACTGAGTCCTTGTATGTCGTGATTAATGCAGCGTCTTGAAAGGTCTGCTTCACCTGCGGTGAGACTCAAAAGACTGCTGCCACTCAATACGATGCGAATGCTGGGGTAAAAATCATATATTTCTTTAACTTCTTTGCTCCAGTTATCATATTTGTGTGCCTCATCCAAAAACAGATGTTTACCTCTCTTGTTTTTTGAAAAGATTTTCCATATATCAGTATTGCCAATAATTTGGAATGGATTAGTTATCTTTGGTTTTGCCCGTTGCTTGGGACACAATACTTGCATATTTGCCCTTTGTGCGGGGCAAAGATACGTTTTTTTTGGATATATCAATGCCATTTTAATTTTTATTGAAACCGCACCGATTCCGCAATCTCCATCGTATGGCTGCCGGTGCCCTCCTCGTATTTGCCGTATATGAGGCAGTATTTCCGGGTACACCAGTCGCGGAGCAATACCACGTCAACCATAGTGACATACGGCTTTGTGCGGTAAATCCAGCATTTGCGGTGTGCCTGGATTTTCGGTTCCCCCTCCAATCCGAAACCGCTGTCCGACATCAGCTCGTCAGGGTATTGTGCATATTTCCTGTCAACCAGTTCCTCAAACGGTGCCTCACTGATATCCACATCTCCCTCCTTCACGCCGGAACAGATGTAATACACACAGTCTTCGTTGAAAAACTTTATGAAAAGAGCGTCTGCAGTATGCTCATAACCGCATTCCAGCCCGGCCGGTTTCTTGACTCGAACCAATCCGTCCGTGAGCTCATCCGCCTCCAGCGTTTCCGGATTGATGGTGATTTCAACGTCACCGTAAAACATTTCGGGAAAAGGTCTGCCTTCCGAAATGCACAAGACAACACGGTGGCAGAACAGTGTGTAAAGGAATAGAAATCCATATAATAGAAATATCAACCAGATGGGAACATGCCGTTCTTTCAATGGAAAAACTTGCTTGACTTGTTGGGAATGAGTGATATACAACATGCAAAGTGCCCATACGAAAAGACAAATCTGCATTTGCCAAACTGGAAAAGCCGTCAGCGTCAGCATCGCCGGGCCAACGGTCATCAGCATGATATATATGTACAGAAGGAAGATGGTGTTACTGCGCCTGTTGCGCAGCGAGAGAAACGCCATCAGCGCAATGACGGGAGGAAGAAGGCAGGAAGAAAGTGCAATCCCCACGAACAGCCAGGATTTGGGGAGAACACTGGCAAAGTAAAGGAAGAAAAAGCAGGAAAGCGGAACATACAGCACGGCTGTGGCGCCGAGAAACCACAACAGCACCTTGAATGCGCCGTGAATTTCAGGGGATTTATGTTCCGTAGTCATTCGTCCCTACGCCTCGTCGATCATCTTCTTGAAGAAGTTGGCTCTGGCCGCGCCCTCGCCCGTGTTGAGGAGGACGGTTTCGCCGTTGTGTATCTCTCCCTCTTCCAATGCTTTGTAGAATCCGGCGAAGCAGACGATGGAGGCGGGTCCTAAATAGATGCCGCGCTCGTCCTTGACAATCTTGCCGTACTTGGCCAGCTCGCTCTCCTTGACTTGCAGGAAGGTGCCCCCGCTCTTGCGCACGATGGGCGCCACAATGGGAAACATGCCCGGATTGCCGGCGGAGAGGATGGAGACCATGGTCTGCGGATTTGGGATGATGGGGTAGTTCTTCTCATAGCCTTCGGGGAAGCCGGCCTTCACCGCGTTGTTCCAGCCCTGCACCATCGGGTCGCAGGTGTCCTGCTGGATCAGCAGCATGCGGGGCATCTTGGTCTCCGGGAAAGTGGTCTGCAAGTCGCGGATGCCCTTGTCCAAGGCAATCGGGCCCGTGCCGCCCGCGACGGCCTGCATATACACGTCGGGCATCTTGCCCAACTGACGCAGGTACTCGAACACCATCGTCTTCTTGGCCTCCACGCGGATGGGATCGATGTTGCCGGTGGAGATGAGTACGTGGTGCTGCTCGTGGAAGTCGTTGGCCGCTTTCTTGGCATCGCCGTAGGTGCCGTCGCACACAACCACGGTCTGGCCGTAGGAGCGGATGGCCTCCACGGTGTCCTCGATGGCGTCGTGCGGCATAAAGACCGTGAACTTGATGCCGGCTTCGGCCAAGTAGCGGGCGTAGGCGGTGGCCGTGTTGCCCGTGGATGCCACACAGAACTCCTTCACGCCGTTCTCCTTGAAGAGCGAGGCGGCCAACGAGGCGGCAATGTCCTTGAAGGTGTTGCTGCCGCCGTTCAGGTCGTTGCGATAGACCATCACTTTGCAGTCCACACCGTACTTTTCTCTTGCCAGTTTTTCCAAGAAGTCCCACTCCTCAATGGGGATGGCACCCTCGCCGAAGGAGACAATGTTCTTCCTGTCCATGACGGGCAGGAAGTCAAAGTAATGGTAGAAGTTTTCGGGCTTGTGCTCGGGTTTGGTCAGTTCTGTGATTTTATGGTAGTCGGCGGAATAGACGACGTCGGCGCGCTTGCAGCCGCAGGAGCACTCCTGATTCATTTCAAACCATTTGGCGAAATCGGGGATGACCTGTCCGCATTTAGTGCATACGAGTTTGTATTTCATATTCATACTCATGGAATTTACAAGTTTCGGATTGTGATTTTTAAAGGCTGCAAATGTACATAAATTTCGAATATACACAAACACATGAAATTGCCGCATGTAGAGACGCGCCGTGGCGCGTCTCTACGCGCCGCGTCTCTACGCGTCTCTCCGAATAACAGAGGTTAGGTGTATGGCTGCAATAAAATATATGTGTAAAATGTGTATTTTTGCATTTCCGATCCTGATGTCTAACACGTTGAAAATATGAAATCTCTATGAGAACATTGTCCCGATTGGTGAAATCATTGCTCTGCATGGCGATTTGTGCCTTGGCGACGTCGCTTCACGCGCAAATCATGCCGAAATTGCAGGAGGGAGACACTGTCGCCATAGTGGCGACCGCCGCGTCCGTCACGCCTGAACAAGTGGAAACGTCTGTGCACTTCCTGCGGTCGAACGGCTTCAATGTCATTGTTTCTCCGCAAATCTTCTTGTCTCACAACGGTTTCGCAGGGACAGACCGGCAGCGTGCGGAGGCACTCCAGCAGATGCTTGACCAACCGGGTGTGAAAGCCATTCTCTGCGCCCGTGGCGGCTACGGGACGGCCAATATCATTGACAGCCTGGATTTCACAGGCTTTCGGAAGCATCCCAAGTGGATTTGCGGTTTCAGCGACATCACCGTCCTGCTGACACACCTCCTGTCGTTAGGATATCCCTCGATACACAGCCCCATGTCCATCACGATGTGCGACACGGCTGTCAACAGGTTGTATAATGGCACGCTCATCCAAGCCCTGCGTGGCGAGAAGTTGTCCTATACATTTCCCGCCGACAGCTTGAACCGTCCGGGGACGGTCACGGCCCCCGTGGTGGGTGGCAATCTCTCTCTGCTCTATGCGTTGCAAGGTTCGGTCTCCGATCTCAATACGGATGGCAAGATTCTCTACATCGAAGACGTGGATGAAAACATCTACCACATAGACAGAATGTTGCGTTCTTTGGAACGTGCGGGTAAATTCAAGAACCTGAAGGGTCTTGTGGTGGGATGCATGACACGTATCCGCGTCGATGACTATTACCAGGATTATGATGTCAACAGGCTCGTCGCGGAGATTTGTGCGAAATACGATTTTCCTGTCTGTTTTAATTTCCCGGCCGGCCATTGCAAACCCAACTACACACTCCTTATCGGCCGCACGGCAACCTTGAGGGTCACGAATCTTTCTGAAACGGATGAGGCATGTGTGCTGACATACGAATGAGATACCGCGCCATTTTTAACAAATCATTGTTAAAATTAAATTTTCTGCAAATTTTATATTAACTATATCATAATTTTTCATATTTTTGCAGCCGATTTAAAATATGGACAATTATGTTAGTACGAACATTCAGTTGTGCCCTGATGGGTGTTGCCGCCATCCACATCACTGTAGAGGTGAGTGTGGACGTGGGCATTGGTTTTCATTTGGTCGGGCTTCCCGACAGTGCCGTCAAGGAGAGCCAACAGCGCATTGAGACGGCGTTGAAGAACTACAATTTCAAGATGCCGGGACGGAAGATTGTGGTCAACATGGCGCCGGCCGACATCCGAAAGGAGGGCTCGGCCTACGACCTGACGTTGGCCATCGCCATCCTGGCGGCCTCCCAGCAGATCAAGGGTGGCGAGCGGCTCAAGGACTATTACATTATGGGAGAGCTTTCGTTGGACGGCACTTTGCAGCCCATCCGCGGGGCCCTGCCCATCGCCTTGGAGGCCCGCAAGCGCGGCATGAAAGCCTTGATATTGCCGGAGCAGAACGCCCGCGAGGCCGCCATCGTGCAGGGCCTTGACATCCTCGGCGTTAAAAACATCAAGCAGGTCATCGAATATTTCAACGACGACATCCCCATTGCGCCCACGACCGTCAACATCGAGAATGAGTTCCGTCGGAGTTTGAACAACTACGAGCACGACTTCAGCGACGTGAAGGGACAGGAGAACATCAAGCGGGCGCTGGAGATTGCGGCGGCGGGCGGCCACAACGTCATCCTCATCGGTCCGCCGGGCTCGGGCAAGACCATGTTGGCCAAACGCCTGCCCTCCATCTTGCCGCCTCTGACGTTGAACGAGGCATTGGAGACCACCAAGATACATTCCGTGGCGGGCAAAATGAGCCGCTATTCCTCATTGATAGCGGTACGTCCCTTTCGTTCCCCGCACCACACTATCAGCGACGTGGCGTTGGTCGGTGGCGGCACGCACCCGCAACCCGGCGAGATTTCGCTGGCGCACAACGGGGTGCTCTTTCTGGACGAATTGCCGGAGTTCAAGCGGCAGGTGCTGGAGGTGATGCGGCAGCCCTTGGAGGACCGTTTCGTCACCATCTCGCGCTCGCAGTATTCGGTGGAGTTCCCGGCGTCGTTCATGTTCGTGGCGGCGATGAACCCCTGCCCGTGTGGCAACTACAACCATCCGACCATCGCCTGTACCTGCAAGCCCTTTGAAGTGCAGAACTACTTGAACAAGGTCTCCGGCCCCTTGATGGACCGCATAGACCTGCACGTGGAGGTCATCCCTGTCTCGCACGCCGAGTTGGCGAGCAACAGGCCCGTGGAGAGGAGTGCCGACATCCGCAAGCGGGTGGTGGCGGCGCGCGAGATTCAGAAGGCCCGTTTTGCGAACCATTACAACATCTTCTGCAACGCGCAGATGACGAGCCGCATGGTGCGCCAGTTCTGCGTCATCGACGAGGTGGGGCAGAAGGTGCTCAAGGACGCCATGGACCGCCTCGGCCTCTCCGCCCGCGCCTACGACCGCATCCTGAAGGTGGCCCGCACCATCGCCGATTTGGACGGAAGCCCCGGAATCGGGTTCGGCCACCTGAGCGAGGCCATCAATTTCCGGAGCCTGGACCGGGACAATTGGGGGAGAAAGTGAGGTGGCGCAAGTTGCAAGTTAAAGGTTTCAGGTTTCAAGTTCCGTCTCTGGTTATCTGAAATATGGCACAAATAAAAGCGATAAACTCCTTAAATCTCAAAAAAAAATGAGATTTGAGGCGTTTACTTATGATATTTTATTATTTTTGCGGTTCAAAATATTCAAATATGACAAAGGCAAACATAATTGGAAGAGAAAGAGAATTAGCTGAATTACAACGTTGTATGGATTCAGACAGGTCTGAATTTGTCATCGTGTATGGTCGGCGGCGCGTCGGCAAGACTTTCTTGGTAGATAATTTCTTTCATTATCAATACGATTTTTCGTATGTGGGCGGGCATCGACTTACAAAAAACAAGCAGCTACGCAATTTTGCCAAAGAATTGAAGAA
Source organism: Bacteroidales bacterium (assembly GCA_017651425.1). Classification (GTDB taxonomy): domain Bacteria; phylum Bacteroidota; class Bacteroidia; order Bacteroidales; family WCHB1-69; genus F23-D06. Next base: position 15,449 of record JAGCCZ010000051.1, on the reverse strand, counting down.
GTACGCCAACATGCCCAAGCAGCCCAAATTCGCCGATTGGGACGATGCCTTTGACGCACTGGAGTCATTTCTTGATACATTGCCGTCAGAAAAACGGAAAGTGGTTTTCTTTGACGAGATGCCGTGGATTGACACCCCACATTCAGAATTTGTGGATGCGTTAGAGATGTTTTGGAACGGTTGGGCTTCGCGACGGAACGACATTGTTTTTATTGCCAGTGGGTCGTCAACCTCTTGGATGGTGGACAAACTCGTTGACAATCAAGGTGGATTGCATGGCCGTATCACGAACAACATCTACGTGCGTCCCTTTACGCTGCACGAAGTGGAATTGTACTTGCAGAGTCGCGGAGCTGCGTGGGACCGCTATCAGATATTGCAGGCGTACATGACCATCGGGGGAATACCTTTCTATTACAGCCTGCTAAATGTGAAAGAGAGCCTCGTTCAAAATATTGACAGGCTGTTTTTCCGGAAAAACGGTGAATTACAAACCGAATTTGAAGAGTCATACACTGCGTTGTTCAGCAATTCCGAGAAATACACTACCATTGTTAAACTGCTGAATGGCAAACGGGAAGGGATGACCCGTGAAGAGATTTTGTCAGCGACCAAAATGGACAGCACTATGCTGACCAAAGTGCTTCGGAATCTCGAACGTTGTGACTTCATCATCCGATACTCGCAGTTCGGCAACAAAAAAAAGGGGAGCATCTTTCGGCTGGTGGATTTCTATACTCTTTTTTACTACCGTTTTCTGGAAAAATTCAACTCTCAAGATGAGCAATGGTGGAGTCACAATTTCCAATCCTACGCAGTTGAATCCTGGCAAGGACTGGCATTTGAGCTCTTGTGTCTCATGCACTTGAACCAGATCAAGGTAAAGTTAGGCATTTCGGGTATAGCCACCGAGGCCTCATCGTGGAGATATGTGCCGACCAAGGGTGAGGAAACAGAAAATGTGAGGAGAGGGACACAAATAGACCTGCTGATTGACAGAGCGGACCGAACCATCAACCTTTGTGAGATGAAATTCTCGACCACCCCATTTCGAATTAGCGATGCATACGAGCAGTCGCTACGAGCCCGGATGGAGGTCTTCCGCACCCAAGTCAAAACCACAAAGTCACTCGTAAATACATTTGTGACCACTTTCGGTGTTGCCGACGGTGTACACCGAAGCATAGTCCACAGCGAGGTTACCATGGACAACTTGTTCGCATAGTATCTTTCTTTCTCCAAACATTGTCCTGCCCACGGACAACGCAGGGCCCTGCCCATCGCGTTGGAGGCTCGCAAGCGCGGCATGAAGGCGCTGATACTGCCGGAGCAGAACGCCCGCGAGGCCGCCATCGTGCAGGGGCTCGACATCCTCGGCGTCAGGAATATCAAGCAGGTCATCGACTATTTCAACGACGACATCCCTATTGCGCCCACGACCGCATCCTCAAGGTCGCCCGCACCAACGCCGATTTGGACGGAAGCCCCGGAATCGGGTTCGGCCACCTGAGCGAGGCCATCAATTTCCGGAGCCTGGATAGGGACAATTGGGGGAGAAAGTGAGGATTGCATGTTTTGCTGTTGCCCCTGACCGGGGGCATTGTGTTGCCCCTAATCGGGGCATGGTTCCGCCCCTGACCGGGGCGATGGGGGATGGCGCTGGCGATGGTCCTACCGAGCTTATGTCCCTGTCGGGACATGTCGTAAGATGCAACGGACCGCCGGAAACGAAACATTCGCGAATGGCCCCGAAGGGGCCAAAGCTTGGTAGCAATGGCGGACGGGGTGTGTGTTACGTCCCGGTTAGGGACGTAAGAAAGACATTAATTCAACAAAAATCAACATATAATATCAATCAAAATCATTTAATTTACTTGTTGCCATAAAGTGATTATCATAAAATGGCAAAACAAGCGGAGGGAAATGAGACGGGGGGCGTTTCAGTTGTGTTAACAATATGTCTAAAGAACCAAGTTTCAATTGGTTTCGTACTTGAACCCTGGCCCCAGCAACCATGTTCCCCCTAAGCGCAGAACCATATTCTTACCAGCTGATAATTGCTGAGATTGACTTGCGAAACTTTATATTCACATAATTTTCAAACTGCATAAACCCATTTTTTTGTTATTTTTGCAGCGGCGAATTTAAGGTTCGCGGAAAAATAATGCATAATAACAAACAAAAACAGAACTGATTATAGAATAGAGAATTGACGTTGTAACATATTGACAAAAAGCGTTTTCGCTTTTCTTTTAGATTCTGAAATCTCGACAATTTCATAAATCATCCGAAAGGAAAAAGCGAAGGACGCTCACGAGAAATCGTGGGCTTTCTTCATTTGGATGATTAGGTAGTCGAGAACCTCAGAATCAAATAAGAAGTTCACGATTCTTTTTTTATGTTTGTGATAAAAGGTGAAAATATCTTTAATGTGTTGAAATACAGTGTTGTATAAATATTAATAATTATGAGAAAAAGAATACCCTTGCTTGTTTCATCCATGTTTGCTATGTCAACTGCATTTTCCCAAAGCGCAGTGGTGCCTATAGGCGGAACTGCCAGCGGAAATGAAGGCTCTGTGACTTACACCGTCGGGCAGATTGCCGTGCAGACCTCGGCCAACAGCAGCGGCTCGGTCTCCATCGCGGAAGGCGTGCAACAGCCTTACGAAATACAGACGGTGGGCGTGGACAACTACCCGCAAATCGTACTCAACGCCGTGGTATATCCCAACCCGACCGAGAACCTCGCACAACTAAAGCTCAACGGATTCGAAATCCCGTCGAGCGGCCTCGGCGCCACGCTCTATGACGGAAACGGCAAGCTGCTGCAAAGCCTCACGGTCACGGGGGAGCTCACCGACTTTCAGATCGGACGTTACGCCACCGGCACCTACTACTTGGAGCTGCGCGACGGTCGTCAACTGCTGAAGACCTTCAAAGTTATTCGCAAATAAAGCATTCTCCTTGAGCAGCCCCGGAGGGGCAAGACGCGCGAAGCGCTAATAACCCCATACAAGCGAAGCGCAGTTTGGGGCGACACAGAAAAAATAGTATTCATCTAAGCATAAAAATCAATGAAAAAACTCACCCTCTTCTTAACCCTCCTGCTCTGCGCAGCCACCCTCCTCGCGCAAGCACCCGAAAAGTTCACATACCAAGCTGTGGTGCGCAACGCCACCAATCAGTTAGTGACGGAATCGCCGGTGGGCGTGCGCGTGAGCGTGCTGCAAGGCTCCGCGTATGGATCGGTCGTGTATGTGGAGACGCACACGAGCACCACGAACATCAACGGTCTGCTGACCATTGAGATAGGCGATGGCAGTGCCCTCCAAGGCAACATGGCTGCCATCAACTGGGGCGACGGTCCCTATTTCCTGAAGACGGAAATCGACCCCGCTGGCGGCACAAACTACTCCATCACCAGCACCCAGCAGCTGCTGAGCGTGCCGTATGCCCTCTACGCTGCCGAGGCTGGCAATGTGCCCGCCTTTGCCGTGATTCCCACCGATTCGGGCTATGTGCTCGTGCTGACCCCTGCCGGGGGAACACCGCAGACCTACATCCTGCGCAACGGCGCGGCGGGGCCGCAGGGTCCCATGGGTCCCGCCGGTCCGCAAGGCCCCGCTGGGACTAATGGCACCGATGGCATTAACGGCACCGACGGTCGTGGCATCGCTTCCATCATCGGCCCCACGACCAACGGCAACACCGACACCTACACTATCCTCTACACCGATAACACAACTTCAACCTTTACCATCACCAACGGCAACGACGGTGCTCCGGGCACTCCTGGTGCGCCCGGCTCGGATGGTCGCGGTATCGCGAACATCATCGGTCCTTCCACAAACGGCAATGTAGATACCTACACCATCATCTACACCGATGCCACCACCTCCACGTTCACGGTGACCAACGGTGTTAATGGCAACGACGGTGCCCCCGGCGCCCCAGGCACCCCCGGCGCAGCAGGCACGGATGGTCGCGGCATCCTGAACATTATCGGACCGATGACCAATGGATTGACGGATACCTACACGATTACTTATACCGATGGCACAACAAGCACGTTTACGGTGACCAACGGCGCAGCTGGAGCAAGCGGTGCGACGGGTTCGCAGGGACCGCAGGGTGAGACAGGCCCCCAAGGTCCGCAGGGTCCCGCCGGCCAGAACGGTTTTTCCCCTGTTGTGACTACTGTCACCGCTGGCGACAGCACCATCGTGACCATCACCGATGCTAACGGCCCGCACACCTTTGTGCTGCGCAACGGACAGCAAGGCATCCAAGGCCCCCAGGGTCCTCAAGGTCCTGTTGGTCCGGCCGGAACCAATGGCTCGAATGGCACGAACGGCACCGACGGCCAAGATGGCCAAGACGGCTTCTCCCCGATTGTGAATACTGTCACCGCTGGCGACAGCACCATCGTGACCATCACCGATGCTAACGGCCCGCACACCTTTGTGCTGCGCAACGGACAGCAAGGCATCCAAGGCCCCCAGGGTCCTCAAGGTCCTGTTGGTCCTACTGGTTCTCAAGGCCCGCAAGGCGACCAGGGCTTGCAAGGCGAGACGGGCCCGCAAGGTCCTGTCGGCCCGGCTGGCGCTAACGGCACGGACGGACGCGGCATTGCCAACATCTCCGGCCCTGTGAGTGCCGGCAATGTGGATACCTACACCATCCATTATACGGACGGAACCGTCACCACCTTCACGGTGACCAACGGCTTGGACGGTGCGGCGGCAGCCGCCGGTGTCGGCATCCAGTCCATCGCCAAGACGAGTACTAACGGCTTGGTCGATACCTATACCATCACTTACACCAACGGCAGCACCACCACCTACATGGTGACCAACGGAGCTGCGGGTCCGCAAGGCCCCGTTGGTCCTCAAGGTCCTCAAGGTCCTGTCGGCCCGGCGGGTGCACAAGGTCCGCAAGGTGAGCAGGGCGTGCAAGGCGAGACGGGCCCGCAGGGTCCTGTCGGTCCTGCTGGTGCCAACGGCACGGATGGCCGCGGCATCGCGAATATCTCCGGTCCGGTGAGTGCCGGCAATGTGGATACCTACACCATCCATTATACGGATGGCACCGTCACCACCTTCACGGTGACCAACGGCTTGGACGGCGCGGCAGCATCCGCCGGTGTCGGCATCCAGTCCATCGCCAAGACGGGCACCAGCGGCTTGGTCGATACCTACACCATTACTTACACCGACGGTACCACTACTACCTACGAGGTGACCAACGGAGCTGCGGGCGCACAAGGTCCGCAGGGCGAGCAGGGTTTGCAAGGCGAAACGGGTCCCCAGGGTCCTGTTGGCCCTGCAGGTCCTGCTGGTGCCAATGGCACGAATGGCACCGACGGACAGGATGGTTTCTCTCCTATTGTGACCGCCACTGCCGCGGGTGACAGCACCGTGGTGACCATTACCGATGCCAACGGTCCGCACACCTTTGTGCTGCACAACGGGCAACAGGGCCCGCAGGGTCCCCAAGGTCCGCAAGGTGGCCAGGGTTTGCCAGGCGAGATGGGTCCGCAAGGTCCCACTGGCCCTCAGGGCCCGGTCGGTCCTGCAGGTCCCACGGGCTCCACGGGTAATGGCATCCAGTCTATCGTGAAGACCGGCACCACCGGCTTGGTGGATACCTACACCATTACCTATACGGATGGCAGCACCTACAGTTATAATGTGACCAACGGCGCGGACGGCATCTCGCCGACCGTGACGGCCACCTCCGCCGGCTCCAATATCCTTATCACGGTTGTGGACGGCTCGGGCACAAACACATATACAATCCCGACCGCCAGCGGAGATATAACCCAGGTGCCCGCCGACTGGAACGCCACGAGTGGCGTGAGCCAGATTCTCAACAAACCCACCAATGTGAGTGCGTTTGCAAATGATGCGGGTTACATTACCATGGATTCTGTACCTGTTATTCCTGCCAACGTGAGTGCTTTTGCAAATGATGCGGGATACATTACTATGGATTCTGTTCCTACTATTCCTTCCAACGTGAGTGCATTTACAAACGATGTCGGTTACATCACGGCGGCGGATGTGCCCGCGCAGGTGAACTCCGACTGGAACGCCACCTCCGGTGTGGAGGAGATCCTGAACAAGCCCACCAATGTGAGTGCCTTCAACAACGATGCCGGCTATATCACCGCCGACAGCCTCGCCAACCTGAACAACCAACTTGACTCCTTGCAGCAAGCCCTTGAAAACCTGCAGCAAATAGTAGGGGGTGACAATTTCGTGTGCGGCACCTCCACGGTTTCCGACCACGAGGGCAACATCTATCACACCGTGCAGATTGGCAACCAGTGCTGGACCAAGGAGAACCTGCGTACTACCACCTCGCCTACAACGGGCACGTACCTCATCCCGGCTGTCGGTACTGGCCTTACCTACACGGGCAAGCAGGCCCGCTGGTACAACGACGACTCCACCACCTACGCCCCGATGAACTACGGTCTGCTCTACAACTGGAACGCGGCAGTGGATACGTTCAACACAGCGTATGGTGAAACAAGCGTGAACACGAACTATAACAATGCGGTGTCGGTGAACTTCATAGGCAACCGCAGGGGCATCTGCCCTGCGGGGTGGCATCTGCCGAGCGATGCGGAATGGACGGCTATGACCGACTATGTAAGCAGCCAGAGCGAGTATCAGTGCGACAGCACGGCAAACCACATCGCCAAGGCGTTGGCTTCCACGGAGGGTTGGAACAGCCAAACCAACACTTGTGCGGTGGGCAACAATCCTGCCGCGAACAACGCCACGGGCTTTTCCGCTGTTCCAGCGGGCTACTGCCTCGGTTCGTCGTTCAACAGCGCGGGCAACCACGCCCACTTCTGGTCCTCTACGCAGGATGAGAGCAGTCCGGACTTCGCGTATGGCCGCTACCTGCACTACTACTACGCCCTCGTGTACCGGGGCAACTACATCAAGTACAACGGCTTTTCGGTCCGTTGTCTCCGCGATGACAATCGCTCTGTTGGCGACTATCTGCACGGCGTAAGCGAGCAGATAGAGGCACAACAGAGCGTGTTGGACAGCCTCGCGCCTGTGGCCTTCAGTGGGGATTACAATGACTTGACCAATACACCTCCCATCCCCGCTTCGCAGGTAAATTCCGACTGGAACGCCACCTCCGGCGTGGAGGAGATTCTGAACAAACCCACGAATGTGAGTGCGTTTGCGAATGATGCTGGGTACATTACGATGGATTCTGTTCCTGTTATTCCCACAAATGTGAGTGCGTTTGCGAATGATGCGGGCTACATCACTATGGATTCTGTACCTGTTATTCCTGCCAACGTGAGTGCGTTTACGAACGATGCCGGATACATCACGGCGGCGGATGTGCCCGCGCAGGTAAACTCCGACTGGAACGCCACCTCAGGTGTGGAGGAGATTCTCAACAAGCCCACCAACGTGAGTGCCTTCACCAATGACGCAGGTTACCTCACCTCCGACAGCCTCGCCAATACGAATGCTTTGCTCGATGCTTTGCAGCAAGCGGTGCTGGGCGACTTTGCGTGTGGTGTTTCCACTATAACCGATATTGATGGCAATACATACAACACTGTGAAGATTGGCAGCCAGTGCTGGATGAAGGAGAACCTCCGCACCACCCGTTATTCCAACGGCAATGGTTTAAGTAGATTCTATCCGAATATTGACTGGACTGATACATTATGTTTTGGCTGTTTTAGTACAACCAATATTCCAAGTTTTTACCCTTCCAGTAACAATGGAAATCTTCCCGCTGACTTCGGGTATCTTTACAATGAGGCTGCTGTTTCAGATCATTCTTGGGGAGGGTACATGGGTTTGAACTTATGTCCCGACGGTTGGCATTTGCCTGACGATGCGGACTGGAACCAGTTGGTTGGCTATGTCGGAAGCAAACCGGAGTATGTTTGTGGAGGCAACAGCAACAATATAGCCAAGGCATTGGCGGCAAATGATTATTGGGATACCTATTGTAGCTGGGATAATTGTATTGTGTGTGGCGATGCATCGGGCAGAAATGCCACGGGCTTCTCGGCCCTTCCCGCAGGCACGGGTCGGAGATGGGAAACGAATGATGAAATAGCTTTATTCTGGGGTGCGACGAAATCCCTATCTGTTTATGTATATGATTCCTATGTACAGGTTGCTGATCTTCGTGGTATAGCTGACCAGATACCTGACATGAAAAATTATGCTTGGCAATCTATCCGTTGCCTCCGCGACGAACAATCTGTTGGCGACTATCTGCAAGTCCTTGACAGCCTCGCGCCTGTGGCCTTCAGCGGGAATTACAACGATTTGAGCAACCGCCCCACCATCCCCGCCGAGCAGGTGAATGCCGACTGGAATGCCACCTCCGGCAAGGCGCAGATATTGAATAAACCCACCATCCCGACGGTGCCCACCAACGTGAGTGCTTTCACCAACGATGCGGGCTACCTCACCGCCGCCAACGTGCAGCAAGCCGCCAACATTCCCACCAATGTAAGCGCCTTCACCAACGATGCTGGCTATCTCACTGCCGACAGTTTAGAAAACTTGAACGACCAAATAAATGCATTGCAGCAAGCTATTGACAGCCTGCGGCAAATAGTGGCGGACGACCATTTTGAATGTGGTACTTCCACTTTAAATGATATTGATGGCAATGTTTATAATACTGTGAGAATTGGCAGTCAGTGCTGGATGCGAGAAAATCTTCGAACCACCCGTTTTGCCGATGGTTCGATTATTAATGCGGGTTCTACGAGCACTTACAACAATTCCACAATTTCTAACCGTTATGCGCCGTATCATGACGAAAGCAAGGTGGCAACCTATGGTTACCTGTACAATTGGTCTGCTGTTATGCATGGAGCTGCATCCAGCAATACCAATCCCAGTGGTGTGCAGGGAGTCTGTCCTGATGGCTGGCATGTACCGAGCACTGCGGAATGGACTCGGCTGACGGATTATGTAAGTGGTCATCCGGAATACGCTTGCGGAGGCAACAATGGCAACATTGCCAAATCCTTGTCCTCAACGATAGGATGGGATAGCAGTTCGGATAATTGTACAGTGGGCAATGACTTTTCCTCTAACAATACCACAGGTTTTTCGGCTCTTCCTGCAGGTCGCTATGCCAATTATTACGATCGTGACAATGAGCATTTTGGTGTCTATGCCTATTTCTGGACCACTTCAGAACAGTATAATGTATTCTACCTTTATTACAATTCTGCCAACGTGCGAACCCAATACAACTGGGATAAGAGACAAGGGGCTTCTGTGCGTTGTCTTCGCGATAACTCCTCTTCTGTTGAACAAATACAAGACTTGAACGAACAATTGTTGGTACAACAAAATTTGTATGATAGCCTTAAAAGTGTATATGACAGTATTATTGCATTAATGCGTGATCAAATCAATGTTTTGCAACAAGTGGTTTCGGAAAATCGATTTGCATGTGGAATCTCCACTATTACCGATGTTGACGGCAACACCTACAACACCGTGAAGATTGGCAGACAGTGCTGGATGAAGGAGAACCTGCGCACCACCCGCTATGCCGATAGCACCGCCATCCCAGTAGGCGTATATGCGGATACTAACAATAGAAATCCGTATCGTTGGGCTCCCAATAATGATGAGAATAATGTCGCCACCTACGGCTATTTGTACAACTGGCCCGCCGTGATGCATGGGGCAGCGTCCAGCAGTGCCAACCCCAGCGGCGTGCAGGGCATCTGCCCTACGGGCTGGCACGTGCCCAGTGACGCGGAGTGGACCCAGTTGACCGACTATGTAGGTAGTCAACCGGAATATACTTGTGGAGGCGATCCTGACTATATTGCCAAAGCCTTGTCCTCTAAGATAGGATGGAATAGCAGTTCGAGAAATTGTACAGTGGGCAACGACTTTTCCTCTAACAATGGTACAGGTTTTTCGGCCCTTCCCGCTGGTATATCCACGTTTACATATTTTGTTTCAGGTGAAGGCTTGGGGGCAACTATACATTATGATTCTCTTGTTTGCGCTTTCTGGTCTTTTGGTGAATACACTGGCTTTTGGACCACCACAAGAGACAACCGGCAAACAAATACTCGTGCAATCTTTAATGACGAAGCAAGCATAGATTGGATGAACTCTTTCAATGGATTGTCCGTCCGCTGCCTCCGCGACAGCACTGCTTCAGATGGGCAGACGGGGACGCCGCAGGCCGCCAACATCCCCACCAACGTTAGTGCCTTCACCAACGACGCGGGTTACATCACGGCGGCGGATGTGCCCGCGATGCCGCAAGGCACTGCAGTGGGCGATATGCTCTACTGGAACGGCACCGCATGGGTGGTGCTGCCCGCCGGACAGCAGGGCCAGCATCTCGTGATGGACAGTGGCACGCCCACCTGGCAGACGGTGCAGGACAACACGCCCCATTACATCCTCTTTGAGGCCAACGGCGGCACCGGACGTATGAGCGCCCAGTTCTTCCCGGCCGGTGTGCAGCAGCATATCAACGCCAATACTTTCACCCGCGGCGGCTATATGTTTGTGGGCTGGAACACCGCCGCCGACGGCACCGGTACCTCCTACAGCAACGAGGTCGCACTCACCCTCACCGAAAATATTACCTTGTATGCCCAGTGGACCACCCGCGTGCGGGTGGAACTGCCCAATCCCTGCGAGAATTCGGGGAACACCGGAACCCCTACGGCCCGCTAATCTCTCTTTTCGTGATATTTTGAACAGTATGCTATGGAAAAGATGAAAAGACTTACCGCCCTGCTGTGCCTGCTGCTGGCACTGATGCCCACCCTCCTGCACGCTCAGGTGGTGGACGTGTGCGCGGGCGACGGCACCGACTCCGTGACCCTCTCCGTGGACAATTACCAGTACGGCAACATCCAGTGGCAGATTTCGGAAGACACACTCACATGGACTGACATCCCGGGTGCCAACGACACCGTATATCGTTTCAAGCCAGAGGGGAACGAGACCCGCTACTACCGCGCCTGGATGCAGTACCCCAACTGCCCCGATGAATCGTCTGCTGTCACCCGCGTGCAGTTTCTGCCCAATGCCAATGCCGGTCCCGACCGTATCCTCAATGAGAACTTCGTGACCACACTCTTCGGCAACGGGGTGGAGGACGAAGGTGTTCGCTGTATGTGGCAGGTGATAGAGGGTGATTCCGCCAATTTAGAGGACCCCACCTACTGCAACTCCCGTTTCTCGGGCCCCGACACGATGTACCGCCTAACTTGGACGGTGGCCAACGCCTGCGGCGTGAGCATTGACACCGTGGAGATACGCTATGTACATACGGTGATGTACGATGCCATCGTTGTGGTGGATACCACCGATATAATCTTAAGCGACTCTGCTGAAATGGCTTCCGGCATCTATCGCATTGTCTTCGGCAACCCGGTCCCTGTTATTACCGACAGCACTGTGCTGGTAGGGATGGTGGATGATGGATTCCTGCGCAAGGTGCTCTATTTTGAATATTATGGAGACACCTGTGAAATGGTGACAAGCCAAGGTTATATCACAGATATTCTGAAAGAAGGGGCTATAAATTTGGAGATTCCGATGTCTCTCGCCGTATCCTCTCAAAGAGGCGGTTCTTATCATTCATTCACGCGGGCAGAGCTGTTGCAGGATCCGCGTTTTCTTTCGGGTAATTGGGGTGCCCTATTGGACGGATTGGTTCAATCATATCAACGGAATCTGATCGTGAACAACTGGAATATAGGTGACGTTACGTTAGGTGGTCATTGGGATATACAAGATCTGACACCCGATTTCAGTGACGTTAAATTGATTGAGGACTGGTATGTTCACCCTTACGTGGTATTTGGAAATGGATATGTGAGCTTTAAAGTGGGATTTGTGGGTGATGCCAAGGTGGATTTTAAACTTCACGCCTCTCAATTTGCAGCCCCATTCCATGTTACGAAGGATATTTCCCCTCTTACATTTGGGCTACCTGGCCTTGCAAACGTTAAGCTGGGGGTGTCATTGGATTTTGCGGTCATGCTAAGCGCAAACCTTTCCGACGGTATTGAAAAACATTACATATATACTAAACCCATTTATTATGTGGCAGAAGGCGAAGTCTTGGTGGCTGGGGGTGTGCCAATCCCTATCAATATAGACTTTGATACCACCAAGGCAGGTGATGGGAAGATCGTGGAAATCGAGCCCGAACACATCAACACCAATGTCTCCTTAGAATTAAGTTTGGCGATAGGGCCGAAGTTGTCAGGGATTTTGTTGTTTAAGACGGTGGAACTCTATCTTGAGTTTATGCCTAAAATTGCTTTTGTTTTTTGTTATGGTGCCAACGGCTTTAAATCCGATTCCACGGAATTGAGGTTATATGAGGAAATTGGCCTTAAGGTAATAGGCCTTTGGAACCCGAATATGTTCTGGGAACAAACCTTGAAATCTTGGAAACGACCCTACAGAATGGCTATGGGTCCGAATACAAACCGCAACCTCGTACCTCCTGCAGCAGGTGCTTGGATCTCTGATCCGATACAAGTGCAGGTTTTCAAGCAGAATGGCGAGCCGAGAGGCGGCAACAAAGTCCTCTTCGAAACATACGACGGTGTGCTCTCCTCTTCTCCTTCGGGCGCGGGTTCTGCAAGTGTGTCTGCCTATACCGATTTAAATGGCATTGCCCAAATCTACTGGAAACCCAATAATGCGGTAGCCCCGACCCTGAAGGCCAGCGTGCTCGACTGTGAGGGCAACCATATTGAGGGCTCTCCACTCTTCTTTTACGCTGAAAATGCTTGCGCAAACTCCACCTTGAGCCTGGATGTGGTGGATGGACGTTTGGTGCCTTCTGGCTATAGTGGTGATTATGGATTTTTGTTTTTAGAGTATTCTTCCGATAATATCAATTGGACTAATCCTGCAAGTAATCTTTACCCGCTTGTTCCTGGTACAACCTATTTTGTAAAAGACAATAACGGTTGTAAGGCCGCCACTACATACACGGTGCAAGAGTCCACACCCGATTGCAACTTGGGTATCAGTACTCAACAAAATGGAATGACAGTGCTGATGGTGGTCAGCAATGGCACCGCCCCCTATCATTATTATGTGGATGGTGTGGACCAAACCCTTGGCGGTTACAGCAATTGGAGATGGCAGCACACCTTTACCCAGGAGGGCGACCACTCGTTGGCAGTGAGCGACGCCAACGGCTGCACGATGAACACGGTGGTTTCCGTCTCCGATGGCATCACTATCCCCACCGTGGCTACCAGCACCACCTACAACACCGTGCATAATGTGTATGATCAGGTGATGGGCGCCGTGACCGACAATGGTGGGGCTCCTGTCTTGGAACGCGGTGTGCAGTGGAGCCTCTCCTCCGATATGTCCAATGCCACTAATGTGACGAGTAGTTTCACCGGTGACGGGCTGGGCCGTTTTGTGTGCAATATATCCGGAGTGAGTGCCGGTACCACTTACTACGCCCGCGCCTACGCCACCAACAGCAAAGGTCCTGGCTACGGTGAAGTGATTACGATTACCGTGCCAGGCAGTGCGCCTACAGGTAACACTAACTCTTGCGGTGTCTCCTCCATCCGCAGCAACGAGACAGGTTCTAATGGTACTATCACGGCAGTTCGCGACCACCAGAACAACAGCTATGCCGTGGTGCAGATTGGCAACCAGTGCTGGTTGAAGGAGAATCTGCGCACCACCACCTCCCCGAGTACGAGCACGCGCCTCATCCCGACTGCAGGCACGGGCTACACCTACACGGGCAAGCAAGCCCGCTGGTACAACAACGATTCCACCACCTACGCGCCGCAAAACTACGGTCTGCTATACAACTGGAACGCGACAGTAGATACGTTCAACACGGCCTTTGGGGAGACGAGCGTGAACACAGACGGCAGTAATGCGGTGACGGCGAGCTTCTCCGGCCACCGCAGGGGCATCTGTCCCGAAGGATGGCATCTGCCCACCGATGCCGAGTGGACATCATTGACCGACTTTGTGAGCAGCCAAAGCCAATATATTTGTGGCGGAGACACGACTTACATTGCCAAGGCACTGGCCTCTGCGGAAGGATGGAACAGCTCCAGCAGCGATTGCTGTCCCGGCAACCAAAGCGTGACGGCCAACAACGCCACGGGTTTTGGTGCGTTGCCCATAGGCTACTACTACAATGGTTACAGCAATTCCGGATGGGGTGCCTACTTTTGGTCTTCCTCCCAGCTCGCGAGCATCACGCACGACGCTTGGGCCCGCATCTTGTCCTCCGGCATCGCCTACATGGACCTCTATAGCAGCTACAAGGGCATCTGCCTTTCCGTACGTTGTCTCCGCGACGCTGACAATGGTGACACGCCCACAAGCGACATCCAACCCTGTCCTGGCACCCCTACTGTAACCGATTATGATGGAAACGTTTATAACACGGTTCAGATTGGACAGCAATGCTGGATGAAGGAGAACCTGCGGACTACGCACTATGCCGACGGAGTGGCGATTCCTGTTGGCGGCAGTGCTACCAGTTATACGGATCCTTATTACTACGACTACACCTCCTCCGGCTTCGCTTTGGCACAGAGGGGATATTACTACAACTGGCCGGCAGTGATGCGTGGTGCGGCATCATCCACCGCCAACCCCAGCGACGTGCAGGGAATCTGTCCCACGGGCTGGCACGTGCCCTCCGATGCGGAGTGGACACAACTCACCGACTATGTGGGCGGCCGGAGCGAATACATCTGCGGCGGAAACACGGCAAACATTGCCAAGGCGCTGGCCTCCGAGTTGGGGTGGAGCAGTTATAGTGGAGCGTGTTATCCGGGCGACCAGAGCGTGACGGGAAACAATGCCACGGGCTTTTCCGCCGTTCCGGCAGGCTACTGCTATGGCTCGTCGTTCGACGGCGCGGACATCCACGCCGATTTCTGGTCTTCCTCGCAGTACGAGAGTGGCAGCAACGGCGCGTACTACCGCTACCTGTACTGCGGCAGCACCTACGTGAGCTGGGGCACCACCGACAAGTTCGACGGCTTTTCGGTCCGTTGTCTCCGCGATTAAAAAAACAGATTATTGTTTTTATCGGTGTTTGTTGGGGGTTCCGCCGCCATCGGCGGTGGAATGGTGCATGTGGTGACGTTGCGTAATATGTTGGGGGGGGCTGCAGTTTTTGCGGAGCAAAAACTGCGGAATGGTGCGCGCTGTGCGCGGGTGACAAAAATGGGCGACGACATATTATTGTGCCGCATTCAAGACATTCCGCTCAATCCACATTCCGAAGAATCTCCTGACTTTGGCGAAGATTCACCCATTTTGAGTTTCGATACCCAAAGTGTCAAAGAGAGGCAGTAAGGACCGATGCTCCGGAGTGAGGAACAAGGTTCTGGTTCGGACATGGTTTGTTCCCGGTATTTTCACATGTAGT
>JAGCCZ010000002.1 GCA_017651425.1 Bacteroidales bacterium | reverse complement strand
TTTTTTTTGTTGTTACGGATTAACACCTGTCATAGCAGATTACATGTGCAGTTGCAGTCTTTTTTATGATCAGATGCACATTATTTTCTTAGTCCGCACACCCGTGCGGACATCCCATAACTCCCCTTCTATTTTAGAAGGGGTGGCCGCAGGCCGGGGTAGTAACATAAAGAATTATAATACTTTATGAAAGAAACAACCACCATTAACAGCATCGGGATCAAAGACCGCTATGTCCGGAATCTTTCTTTGAACAGGAATCTGTCATGTCCCCAGGTGCGGCGAGTCTGGCGCTAAGGATGGCCTAACGGCCAATCTTTTATATTAACTACCCCGCCCTCCGGGCACCCCTTCTGAAAATCAGAAGGGGAGTTGGCGCCTTGTGGCACGAAGGTGCCACAGGTGTTTATGGGATGCTGCGCCCGTTATTTTTGTCTCTCTGAGTTAAATTCTATATCATTGCCAAAATATTTCATTATTTTTGCACACTCATTTTATGATTTGTCATTTTACAATAAAACCCAATATACCACGTTATCCAAAAATCTAAAATACACAGCTATGAGAAAAAACGTATTTGTTACCACACTGTTAGCAGTTCTACTGCTTGCCAGCCAGTCTGTTTTTGCCCAATCTGCAGGCCAAACCCCGCAGTCTGAAAAAAGGTTCTCATACAACATGATCAACGAGTATGGCTTTTTTCTGGGAGGCAACATCGGCTTCAACGGCATCTTCGTCAACAGCCTCAAATTCAACCGCACCAACGACCTGCTCGGTATCGGTGTGGGCTATTCCATCGACATCGACAACGGCCAAGGCGTGCCTCTCTTCCTCAACTACCGCCACTACTTTGACAGACCCCGCGCATTGAAACCGCTCATCAACATCGCCGCCGGCACCACGTTCAACTTCTGGAACTACTACGACTGGGACGATGGAATCTACTATGATGAAATTAACGATGAATATTACCATGGGGGACCGATACCTGTGAAGGGTCACGGTTTTGGCCTCTATGCCACCATCGCCTCGGGCTTCAAGGTGAAAGCCTTCTCTTTCACCGCCGGATTCTTCATCCGGACCAGTCCTCGCTACAACAACGATATTAATGGTGGCATCGACGTGAAAGTCGGTTACACATTCTAAAAGAAAAGCGGGCCTGGCCCGCTTTTCTTTTCATCAGCCCTCCAGGTTTATACCCTGTCCCCTTTTTTTGTATCTTTGCCGCTCCTTTTACAGCAATGAAAAAACGGAAGTTCCTGAAAAGGCTGGCGGCCGTGCGGCGCTTTGTCACGACGCATTTCAAGACACGGACCATCGTACTCATCCTGAGTGTCATCATCGGCATTCTGGGTGCTGCTGCCGCCGTGGTCATCAAGAACCTCGTCCACTTCACCACGCGAGCTTTAGGGAGCGCCTTCCCCAACGCACAAGTTAACTACCTCTACCTCATCCTGCCCGTTGTGGGCATCCTGCTCACTCTGCTGTTCGTGCGCCGTGTGGTGCGCGATGACCTCAGCCACGGCGTCAGCATCGTGCTCAAGGCCATCTGCAAAAGCGACGGCAAGCTGCGCTTCCACAACGTCTATTCCTCCATGGTGTCCAGCGCCATCACCGTCGGCTTCGGCGGCTCCGTGGGACTGGAGGCCCCCATTGTGCTGACGGGTTCCGCCATCGGCTCCAACGTGGCCCGTTTTTTCAGGCTTAACGCCCGGCAGACCACTCTGCTGCTGGCCTGCGGCTCCGCAGCGGCCATGGCCGCCATCTTCAAGGCCCCCATCGCTGCCATCGTCTTCACTTTCGAGGTCCTCATGCTCGACCTCACCGGCAGCGCCATCCTGCCCCTGCTGCTCTCCGCCGCCACCGGCACCGTCATGTCCCTGCTCTTTCTGGGCCACGACGTGATGTTCCATATCGACGCCACCCAGGCGTTCCACCTCAGCAACATCCCCTTCTATATCCTCCTCGGCTTTCTCACAGGCCTCATCTCCGTCTATTTCCTTCGGGTGTCGCGTTGGATTGAGCGACAGATGAAGCGTATCGAGAACTTCCGCGTGCGCGCGATTGTGGGAGGTCTCATGCTCAGCGGTCTTATCTACATCTTCCCTGTTTTCTATGGCGAAGGTTACGACAATATCAACACCCTGCTGAACGGCGACTATGCGAGCCTCTTTGTCGGCTCGCCACTGAACGGCCTGCTCTCCAGCCAGATGATTGTGCTTCTGGCATTGGCGGGCATCATCTTGATGAAAGTGTTCGCCACCACGTTCACCACGTCGGCGGGCGGCATCGGAGGTGTCTTCGCCCCCACCCTGTTCATCGGTGCCTTCACAGGCTTCTTTGTGGCGGGGTTGGCCAACAACCTGCTGGGACTGCACCTGCCCTACGTGAATTTCATCCTCGCGGGCATGGCCGGTGTCATGACAGGCGTGATGCAGGCCCCCATGACCGCCATGTTTCTCATCGCGGAGCTTTCCACCGGCTACACCCTGCTCATTCCTCTGATGATCACTGCCGCCTGCTCCTACCTCTGCATCAACCCCTTCGAGAAATACTCCATCTACACGCAACCTTTGGCCGAGAAGGACAACCTCATGACCCACAACAAGGACAAGTTCGCCCTTCGCAAACTCCAATGGCACAACATCATCGACCACAACATCAGCACCGTGCCTGCACACAGCAAACTGCGCAAGTACACGGAGTGCATCGCCAAGAGCAAACGCAACCTCTTTGTGGTCACCGACAATGAGAACCACTTCATGGGCCTCCTGGTCATGGACGACCACCGCGACATCATCTTCCAAACGGAGCTCTACGACCTCGTCGTCGTCGAGGACCTCATGATCGAGCCGGAAGAGTTCATTTACGAAGACGACAGCGCCGCCTTGGTTCTTGAGAAGTTCAAACGCACCGGCAATTTCAACATGCCAGTGATCAGTCGCGACCGCACCTATATCGGGTTCCTGTCGAAGGCCCAGTTCCTGTCGCGGTACCAGAACTTCATCGCCGCCAACTCCGAAGACTGACAACAACCATTATACCAATCTAAATATTCCCTCATGAAAATCACCCGTACCGATATCAATGGCCTGGCTGTCCTGCAACCCGACGTGTTCAAGGACGACCGGGGCTATTTTTTCGAGAGTTTTAACGAACGCACGCTGGCGGAGTTGGGCATCCGCGAGCACTGGGTACAGGACAACCAGTCGTGTTCCCAAAAAGGGGTTGTGCGCGGGCTCCATTTCCAGAAGCCGCCTTTCGCACAAGCCAAGCTGGTGCGCATCCTGCAAGGTGCCGCCATCGATTTTGCCGTCGATATCCGGCACGGCAGTCCCACCTACGGACAATATTTCTCTGTGCTGCTGACCGCCGACAACTTCACCCAGTTTTACATCCCCGCCGGTTTCGCGCACGGCTTTGCCGCCTTGGAAGACAACACCCTTTTTGCCTACAAATGCTCCAATTTCTACAACAAGGCCGCCGAGGGGAGCATCCGCTTCGACGACCCCGACCTGCACATCGACTGGCAGGTGGAAAATCCGCTCACCTCGCCCAAGGACTTGAACGGCGAGGCTTTTCGCGATTTTGTTTCCCCCTTTGACTATGAGACTTTTGTCTGTCCGCAATAAATCCCGCCGTAGATGAAGAGACTGCTCATATTCGATCTGGACGGCACGCTGCTCGACAGTCTGGAGGACCTTGCCGACTCCGCGAACCATGTGCTTGCCAGCCACGGCTTCCCCATCCATCCCGTCGATGCCTACCGTTATTTTGTGGGCGACGGAATGCCCACGCTCATCCGCCGCATTCTGCCCGACGGGTACAAGGCTGGGCTTATGCACGAGACCTGTCTGCGGGAGTTCAAGGCTTACTACGACATCCACATGTACGACAAGACCACCGTCTATCCCGGTGTCAAGGAGGTGTTGGAGGAGCTGCAGCGGCGCGGCATCAAGATAGCCGTGGCCACCAACAAGGCACAGTTTGCCGTGGAGCCGCTGATGACCGACTTCTTCCCCACCGTCACCTTCTCCGCTCTCATCGGGCAGCGCGAGGGCGTTCCCGTGAAACCCGACCCGCAAATAGTCTATGACATCCTGGCCGCCACAAACTGCACACAGGAGGAGACCTTCTACCTCGGCGACACCGCTGTGGACATGCAGACGGCCCACCGCGCGGGCATCGAGGCCATCGGACTGCTTTGGGGCTACCGCACCCGCGAGGAGCTGGAAGGCGAGCACGCGGAACACATCATCGCCGCACCCCATGAAATCCTCGATTTGCTATAAACGGGCTTTTTTGTATTTTTGCACCCTTTTTTAAAAATATGCATTACATTGACACGCACACTCACCTGTACCGCGAATATTACCCCGAGGATTTCGAGGCAACAGTGCAGCGCGCACTTGACGCACAGGTCACCCAGATGGTGTTAGGCTGCGTGAACAGTGCGACACCCGCCCAGATCCAGGAGGCCGTGTCGCTCTTTCCCGACAACATCTTCGCCCTGGTGGGCCTTCATCCCGAAGACACAAACGCAGATTTCGAGCGCGAGCTGGCCCTGCTGGCACCCCACTTCGACGATGCCAACGTGGTTGGCGTGGGCGAAATCGGGTTGGACTACTACTGGAGCCGCGAGTTCGAGGCTGAGCAGAAGGAGGTTTTCCGCCGCCAGCTCTGCTGGGCCCGCGACCGTCAGCTGCCGCTCTCCCTGCACATTCGGAACGCCTACGCGGAGGCCATCGCCATCCTGCAGGAGTTCAAGGCGGGCGAGCTTACCGGTGTGATGCACTGCTTCTCCGGCGGCGTGCAGGAGGCCGACTGGGCCGTGCGCCACGGCTTCGCCATCGGCGTGGGCGGCGTGCTCACCTTCAAGAACAGCAAGCTGCAGGATATCGTAACGCACGTGGGGCTGGAGCATGTCGTCTTGGAGACGGATGCCCCCTATCTGGCTCCCGTGCCGCACAGAGGCAAGCGCAACGAAAGCGCCTACATTCCCCTCATAGCCCAGAAAATGGCCGAGATCTTCAATGTCTCCGTAGAGCGCGTCATGGAGCAAACCACACTTAACGCACAGAACATCTTCACGAAATTACCAAAATAAAATAACAATGTCAGAATCCAAAATTTTCACCCCTTGTCAGATCGGTCCGATCACCCTTCGCAACCGCACCATCCGTTCCGCGGCCTTTGAAAACATGGCCCACGGCAACAGACCCACCGAAGAACTGTTCAACTACCACACCGCCGTCGCCAAAGGCGGTATCGGCATGACCACCGTGGCCTACGCCTCCGTCAGCCGCAGCGGACTCTCCTTCGATGGCCAACTTTGGCTGCGCGAAGAGATTGTGCCGGAGTTGAAAAAGCTCACCGATGCCATCCACGCCGAAAGCGCAAAGGCCTCCATCCAGATCGGCCACTGCGGCAACATGACCCATCGGGCCACCTGCGGGCAGAAACCCTTCTCCCCGTCTGGGCGCTTCAACCTCTATTCGCCCACCTTCACCAAGAAGATCACCATCCCCGAGATCGACCAGATCGTCGAGGACTTCGGCAAAGCCGTCGATCTGTGTCGCCGCGCCGGCTTCGACTGCATTGAGGTACACGCCGGCCACGGCTACTTCATCAGCCAGTTCCTCTCGCCCTACACCAACCGCCGCAAAGACGAGTACGGCGGCTCGCTGGAAAACCGCATGCGCTTCATGCGCCGCGTCATCACCCGCGTGATGGAAGAGGCCAAGGACGACATGGCCATCGTGGTGAAGACCAACATGTACGACGGCTTCCGCAGCGGTATGCAGATAGACGAGTGCATCAAGGTGGCCCAGGAACTGGAACGTCTTGGCGTACACGCCCTCGTGCTCACCGCCGGCTTCGTCAGCAAAGCCCCTATGCACGTGATGCACGGCGCAATGCCCCTCAAGGCGATGGCCTACTATATGGATATGAAGAAGTTCTGGTGGCTGAAATTCGGCGTCAACATCGGCGGCCGCATCGTCATCCCCACCGTGCCCTACAAGGATGCCTATTTCTACGACACCGCCATGAAATTCCGCCAAGCCTTGAAGATGCCGCTCATCTATGTGGGCGGTATGGTGGACAAGGACAATATGGAGAAGGTGCTCGATTCCGGCTTCGTGGCCTTCCAAATGGCCCGCGCCCTGATCCAGGACACCGACTTCGTCAACAAACTCCAGTCGGGTGAGGTGACCCGCAGCGGCTGCCGCCATTCCAACTACTGCATCGGCCGCATGTACACGCTGGATATGAGATGCCACCAGTGTATGGAGAAAAACGAGCTGCCCGCCAGACTGCAACGGGAGATTGATAAGCTGGAGAAAGACGTCGAAAGGGACAACCGATAATGGCCAGCATCCTCATCGTGGACCGCGTTCACCCGTACCTGGCGGAGCAACTCCAGACACGGGGGTTCGCCTGCACCACAGACCTAACCGAGACATACGAACAATTCTGCACCAGGCCGGACAATCTGTTCGGCCTGGTGATTCGCAGCCGCTTTGTGGTGGACCAAGCGCTTCTTGACACCAAGCCCTCGTTGCGCTTCATCGTGCGCATCGGCTCCGGTGTGGAGAACATCGACGTCGCCTACGCGGAGTCGCGGGGTGTGCGTGTGATATCCACACCGGAGGGCAACGCCAACGCCGTGGCGGAGCACTGCCTCGGCCTGCTATTAGGCCTCCTGCGCCACATCTCTGCCGCCGACCGGGAGGTGCGTGCCGGCGAATGGCTGCGCGAGAAGAACAAGGGTACGGAACTGCAATCGCACACCTACGGCATCATCGGCTACGGGCACACAGGACCCGCCTTCGCGCGCGTGCTCACGGCCCTCGGCTGCAAGGTGTATGCCTACGACCGCTACAATCCCCATGCGGGCGACCAGAACGCCACGATGGTCTCTTTGGAGGAATTGTGCACTCGTTGTGACGTAATCTCCCTGCACGTCAACTATATCCCTGAGAACAAACACTTCGTCAACGACGCCTTCATCGAACAGATGCCGCACCCGTTCCTGCTGCTCAACAGCTCTCGCGGGTTGGTGGTGGACTGCGCGGCGTTAGAGTGCGGCTTGCAAGCCGGCAAGGTGACCGCCGCCGCCCTTGACGTGCTCGAGTATGAGAGCACACGCCTCAAGAACCTCCCCAAGGCCGAGTGGCCCGAGGCGATGCACGCCCTCGCCGCCAGAGACAACGTCATCCTCACCCCGCACGTGGGCGGCCAGACCCTCGACGCCGAACTGCGCCACGCCAAAGTCGCCTTGGAAAAAATCGTGACAATGTTCTGCTGAGGGGGAGGGCTGTAGAGTTAAGAGTTTATAGTTTATAGTTAAGAGTTTTCCTTGAGCAGCCCCGTCAGGGGCTAAAGCTCGGTAGAAATAATAGATAATCATTTTCCTTGAGCAGCCCCGACAGGGGCAAGAGCTCGGTAGAAAATATGGTCATTGGATAATGCTGTTGTTACCTCGGGCAGGCCGTCAGGTCTGCCGGTGTCGGTAGCAATGAGGGGCAATCATCATCATCGCACGCCGTAGGTGTGCGGGCAGCAACACAGTATCATTTATTAGTGCGGTAAAAACACGAAAGTATTCCGAAACCGATGTCATAATTCCCTTATTCGTCTCTTTTTGGGGGCAATTTGACGGCAAGGCATTTTCATTTTCATCATTTTTTCATTTTTTTCAAGATATGAATAAGACAATGGTAAAATATTGTTTATTAGTAACTTAAGCAAAAGTCCAAAAACGAGGCATTCTCACTTTTTTTGAATTTCGTCATAATTTCGTCACATACGGGCGGAAAGGGTTTTTGTAACTTGAAAAAGTGTATCTTTGCCAAAAAACGAGGCGTGAAAAAGACAATGCATTTTTGATTAATATATTTAGATTTACATTATATGACCTTTATTTTCAAACACAATTCTATCAATTTTAAATTTGCAGGGGTTGCCATTTTGTTGTTGTTAACAGTCTCTGCTTTTGCGCAACAGGCTTTGCCCCGGCAGTACGAATACGATGCTATGGGCAACAGGGTGTTTCGAAAGGTTGTGCGACTGAAAAGTGCTATCAGTGATACGATCCCCACCACACAAGGATTAGGCACCCTACAACAGCAAAAAGATACCTTTTCCGATAAAATCGGTAATTATGCTGTTACTATTTATCCCAACCCCACGTCAGGGACTATAACCGTTCAATTTGAACATTCTGTCACCAACGGACAATACAAGATTTCCTCCCTTGCAGGGCACATCCTGCAACAAAGCACCTTTTCTTCATCTTCTATCAAAGTAGATCTCTCTTCCTATCCTGCAGGTATCTACCTGTTGAATGTTAAAATGGATGGCGTTGAGGAGACTTGGAAAATCATCAAAAAATAGGGAAAATGGCTAAACAAGCGGTAACATACGCATTTGGGGTGATGCTGGTGATGATGTTCCTTCAGCCATTCCGCCTGTATGCCCAAAACACATCGCTACCTGTGGGCATAATTCCATACGAGGCAGGAGTCGGTGCTATCGGGAACGCCACATACACCATCCCCATAGAGGTGGTGCCGGGCACGAAGGGAGTTCAGCCGAACTTGGGCGTGGAATACAACAGTACGGCAGGGACAGGATTATTGGGTGAATCCTGCGTCCTGAAAGGCATTTCCGCCATCCAAAGGACAGGAAAAAACCCTTTCCTTGACCACTCCTCGTCTTCCGTCAGCCTGGATTACACAGACCGGTTTGCGCTGAACGGAAACAGACTGGTTTGTCTGGACCCGACGATGTACGGTCTTGACGGCACGACGTATTATCCGGAATTTGAAGACCACTCCACCGTTGTCTCATACGGACAGCAAGGAGACGGTCCTCTGTATTTCAAAGTCTTCCTTGAAGACGGCAGTGTTGTCGAATACGGTTATAGTCAGGATTCCCGGCAGATGGTCGGTACATCCGTCCTGTGTTGGTTTATCAACAAAATAACGGACAGTCACGGAAACTATATGACTTATCACTATGGGAATTCCGGTTCGGAAATATGGATAGATCATATTGACTATACAGGGAATGTGGCGGCAGGACTGAATCCTTACGCACGGGTTTCGTTTGAATACACAACGGGTATTCATATCGGTTCCTCGTTTGTGGCAGGTGATGAAATCCGACAGGAGCAATTATTGTCCAATATCAAGGTACAGTACTTTGGCGGCACTGGATACGAGAATGTGCGGCAGTACAATTTTGCCTATACGGATGACATCCCAAAGAAACTCTTCAGTGTGCAACTGGCAACTGCTGACGGCACGGTCCTGAACCCGACGCTAATCTCCTGGAATACAGCGGCATACGGGTCCGCCGATACGGTGACAAAACTGGTTTCTCCTATGAATTATGGAGAAAACCATATTGTTGCCGATATTGACAAAGACGGTTTCTGCGACATTGTGGAGCAACAATCCACCAAAGTGCAGTTCCTGCGAAACAACGGCAATGGATTCGTGGATGCTGGAACTCTGCTTGCCGACACGGCACACGGATGGTCGGTCAGAGAATGCCTGCCCGCCGATATTGATGGGGACGGGTTCAGCGAAGTGCTGACAGTTTTTAAAAAGGGCAAGAAATTTTTTGCCACCTCATCTCATTATACCAATGGACTGTTACAAACCACCCTTTTTAGTGACACAATGGTTTTTACCAACGACATCCGGCTGATATATACCGGTGCTTTTTTCGGAAACGACCGTCAGCAACTGCTTTTTGCCGATAACACTGGCTATGTCTGTGCGATAGGTATGGAACACGGTAGCTCATCGGTTGCCTACGGGTCAAGTGAAGAAGGTTCTTTTTATTTGCTGGACATTGACGGGGATGGACAGCTGGAATTTGCAGTTCCTGACAGATTCCTATCCTTGTACCATTATGATGATGACAGGTTCACGCTTTTGCGCCGCACAACTCTTCCTTCCGGCATTGGAATAGTTGCGTTCAGCGATTTCAACGGCGACGGCATCTCCGATATGCTGTATCGCGTCAATTCCGACCCCAAAAACGTGTATAAAGTGGCCTTCGGCAACGGTACCAGCTTTACCTATGGAACCCCTTTGGATGTTGCCCCATACCAGAGATGCAGCACTCTTCCCCTCCAAGTTGCCGACATCAACAACGATGGGCTTGCGGACATCCTGACCTTTACAGAAAACACAGGAGTTGTGCAGGTCCGCCATTATCTCGGCAGGGGTTACTATGGCGACACACTGCACTTCCTCTATGACAACACCATCTATCTCCAACAACCGAACCTTTTCACCAGTACAGACCCGACCCATCCCATCCTCCTTGGCGACTTCAACGGCGACAGCCGTCTTGACATCGCAGCCCTCAAAAGCGCATCAGGATACTATAGCAGAGTTCTTATATATGATTTCAGAGCAGACGGCCAACGCCGTCAGGTCGGGCGTGTCACTGCAGGCGATGCCTCCTTCCGCCAATGGCATTACAAGGACATCTGCGGCGTATGTACCCGCTATTCCTCATACTTCAGTGCACCACCCTACCACTTTTGTGTGGTGGACACCCTTACTTCCACAGGAGGACAACTCTCCCAACTTCACCACACCACATACGGATTTGAGAACCCGATGTACAGCTACCGACGCCAACAGATTATGGGCTTCTCCAAGACCGTAACATCCAACCTCACGCGACATGTTTCCGACACCATCTGGCTGGAGAACATTAAATCAAATCAGGTGTGGCAGGACGTGCTGATGCCGGTGCGGAAAAAAACCAGAATGGGAAACTCCCTTGTGTCAACAGCCGATTACCGGCCGCTCTGCCGTCTGCTGGCCCTAAACAGAAGGTCACTCGCCATAGAGGAGGAGATCTCGACAAATCTTCTGGAAGGAACCGCAACAAAAACTTCCCGAACCTTCGACTGGGACGGACGTTTGACCACACAGACTACTCAAGTGCGAGACACTGCCGATGCCGTTTTCCTGACCCGCGACAGCACAGAGTATTTCTACCGTTCCATTCCTTTGTCCAACGGTGCTACGGTGACCCGAATTGACTCAATAGCCAAGACAACTTCTATGGAAAACTCCAACCTGCAGCTTGTACGTGAGGAAAAATTCTCCTACAACTCCCTTGCCGAACAGATATCTCACTCCACCAAAAACGATGAGAATACTGTCACTGAAACCGTCGAAGTTATGGACCTGTTCGGCAACGCCCGAAGAACAATCCTTTCAGCGGAAGGGTGCGCAGACAGGATTTTATCAGTTCAGTATGACAACACAGGAAGATTTGTCATCAATGCCATAAATCCAATCGGACACTATGCGTGGAAGAGCTACGACCCTGCCACAGGCCTTGTCCTTACGGAAACAGATGCCAACCTGCTGACCACGTCCTATTCATACGATCCTTTCGGAAGAGTGGATACCGTATGGCATCCAGACGGTACACGTACCACTGTATCACACAAATGGTACACAGATTCAGAGATTCTCGGTGCTCGCTATTGCATCACCACCAAGACCACAGGTCTGTCCAACTCCGAGCAATATTTGGACTTGATGGGCCAGGAGGTTTGTTTTCACAAAAACGGGGCCTATTACGACACCCGCTATAATTCCGACGGCACGCTTTACCGCACATCCGCGCCCTATATGCGCGGAACGTCCGAGGGGAACAAGATATGGCATACATACTCGTATGATGCTTTCGGGCGGAAAACATACGAGACGGCCCCTTATACAGAACTGTCTTATTCCTATTCCGGAAGGACGGTTTCCACACACGACCATTTGCGGCAGACTAACACTACGCAGACCCTGGATGCAGCCGGACGGCTGGTGGCAACAACTGACCCAGGTGGCACGGTAGAGTACACGTACGATTTCGAGACTTTCGGAGGAAAAACAGTCTTGCGTTCCAACGCCATCGTCGGTGGACACACTACCACTGTATTGACTGACCTGGACGGGAACAGAATCCTGCTCGCCGACCCCGATGCCGACACCATACGCTATACTTACAACGCTTTCGGAAATCTTGTGCGCCAGGTGGATGCCCGCGGCGACACCACCGCTATGCAATATGACCGGCTCGGGCGGGTGACGCAGAAAAGGCTTTCGGGTCAGGCAAGTGAAACGCATACTTGGAACTACGTCTATGACCCCTACAGCACCACCAACAGAGGACGTGGACAACTCCATTATATACAATATAACGGAAATACAGCCGAGTTTTTCAGTTATGACAGTTTGGGACGCCCTTCGCAGCACACACGCTATATTGACGGGACATCCTACACCGAATCCCAAACCTACAACGACATCGGACTGACCGACACAATCACCTTCCCTGACGGGTTTGCCCTCCGGAACGGCTACAACGACAAGGGACTGCTGGAAACCGTGACCCGCACCAGCGACTCCAAGCAACTGTACAAGGTCTATACCCGTAACATTTACCTGCAACCCACCCGCTGCGGCTATGGAAACGGCACCGCCACCGACTATGAGTACAACGCTTACGGCCTGCTCACCCGCATCAACACTGGAAACAAGATTTACCAGCAGGATCCCGGTCAACCCGATTTACCAGAACCCCCACCCATAATCAGACCAATGGGGGTGAACGATCCCCCGGCGTTTGGTGAATACAACTTTGACATTGACAGCACCGTGCAAAATTTCCGCTATTTCTATGACGCTGCGGGGCGGTTGGTGCAACGCACCCAGAAGAACAGCCAGTACGAGACATTCCAATACGACAACCTTGACCGGCTGACCTCCTTCACGCAGGGCACATCAGGCGGCACCGCGCAGACCTTCTCCACCGCATACGACCCGCAGGGCAACATCACGGGCAACACGCTGGCAGGCACTTATCAGTATGACAGTGACAAGCCGCACGCGGTGACCTCCGTGACACCCTCCGCCGACTTTCCGGATGCCATCTCCGCCGCGCAGTGCGAGACGGAGTACAATCTCTTCAACCGGCCCTCGCGCATTGCAGAGGGTGACGTGGAGATCCTGTTGGAGTACGGCCACGACGGGCAGCGGGTGAAGGCGGTCTTCAAGCGTAACGGGCAGATGGAGCGCACCCGCTACTATATCAGCGCCAACTACGAAAAGGAGGTGTCTGCCGACAGAATCGAGACCCACTACCATTACATTTACGGTGCCAACGGCCTGGCCGCCCTCTGCGTGCGCCGCAACGGGGTGGACAGCCTCTATTACGTGCACCCCGACCACCTGGGCAGTTACACGCACCTCACCAATACCGACAAACAGGTGGTGCGGGCACTGCACTTCGACCCTTGGGGCAACGTGAAGACCGACACCAACTGGACGGTGTTCGACACCACCTCGCTGGCCGACAGCACATTGTATTTCCGCTTTGAGCGCGGCTTCACGGGGCACGAGCACTATGCGGAGCTGAACATCATCAATATGAACGGAAGGCTCTACGACCCTGTGATTGCGCGTTTCTTCTCGCCCGACAACTATGTGCAGTCCCCGGGCTTCACCCAGAGTTACAACCGGTATTCGTATTGTTTGAACAACCCGCTGCAGTATGTGGACCCGAGCGGGGAGAGCATCATCGCATTGGGGTTTGCCATAGGTGCGTTGGCCAACGTCTTTTTCCAGATGATTACCGGAA
Source organism: Bacteroidales bacterium (assembly GCA_017651425.1). GTDB lineage: Bacteria > Bacteroidota > Bacteroidia > Bacteroidales > WCHB1-69 > F23-D06. The sequence goes on along the minus strand of JAGCCZ010000002.1, from coordinate 26,629 downwards.
ACATCAACAGTGGGAGTGACTTTCTGTTCTCGGCCTTTATTGGCGGGATTGCGGGAGCTGTGAGTGGTGCGGTAGGCAGTGCGGCTGCGGCCTCTGCGGGCGTGGGCGGCTTTTTGGGAGGTGCGGCATCTGGGGCGGCTTCGGGTGCGGCAGGGGGATTCATCGCGGGGACAGGAAACGCCCTTATCGGGGGCAGTGATTTTGCCACAGCCCTCGGATATGGGTGGCTTGGAGGTGCTGCGGGCGCGTTGTTCGGCGGTTTAACAGGAGGTTTGGCCTCTGGTATAACCGATGCAATACATGGATTCAACTTTTGGGATGGACATGGTTATATTGAACAAGAATTGGGATATTCTATTTCTGAAGACAAAATTTCCTATTATAAAAAACTATCTGACAACTATAATTCTTGTTATTATTTGTCGGAGAATGATGAGCATTTAAGAACCCGAGTTTGTGATATTTTTGATGTCGATTTCGATTGGGATATAACCAAATTTACGACTTATGTTGACAAAAAATATGGGTTGACAAGCTCCGGCATATATGTAAATCTGGACACTAAAGGACTTGTTAGCGGTTATGTGACCACATTTCCACGGGAAGTTCATATTTCTCCTTATTATGTAAACGCTTCAGATGTGGAGTTTATGGAATGTGTGGGACATGAACTAATACACGCCTATCATTTGTATGCTATACCATCATATTATAGACCATATTCCGAAAGGGTTGCATACCAATACTCTTATGATGTCTATTGGAGAAATGGTTATTATTCACAAGCTATAGGAATAATACCCCATGCCTCCATTAAAGGATATTGGGGATATTATCCTTCACAATATATTATTCCATCTCCATTATTCCATCTCCACTAAACGCCCCATATGAAAAAGATACTCCTTATACTCATTTGTGTCATGTTCTGTTTCCGAGCCATACCGCAAACAGGAACTCTCTATTGTGATTACGGAGATAATAAAGATCATCTGACCGTCTCTTTATACTTGTTCCAAGATAAAAGTTATAAACTTGTAATCTCGGATATGTGTGTTGAAGATATGCCCTCTGATCTTTTCGTGTCAATAGGCCACTATTCTGAAACCACCACAGGAAATTATATTTTGACAGATACATACGGTAACAACATGACTCTTTGTAAGGAAGGGCCTGTTCCCGTCCTTGCATTTGACAACAAAGCCCCTGTCTATTTGCGTAACAGAAGGCTGTTTTATTATGAAGAGGTAGATTCTACATTTAAACGTCATTCGTGGGATGATGTGTATTCCTATTTTACAAAAAACGAAATCAAAGAATATCGCATCAAAAACAAGAAAAAACACAATCTTTCTGACGGAACATATCATTCCATACGGGATATAGGCTTTGGATTGACTCTTCAAAAAGACAAGTATATTCTACAAGCCGAGTGCTTTCGTTATGAAAACATCACATTGTCGCAAGGGGTGTTTCACCGGCACAAAAACATTCTTGTTTTGGTTGATGATAGTGGAATTGTCCTATACTTGTTTGTTGCAAAAGACGGTTTGATAATCAAATATGAAACAGGATTGGTTGAGCTGTCTCTATGACAGCACCTTTATCTTGCATCAAACCGGATTCCGTGCGCTTCGCAATAAGTTCGCCAGCGCTCCTTGTAGAATGGCGTGTTGGTCTCGTCGGCCGTGACGGCGGCGAAATCCAAGGCTGAGGCCACCTCCTCGGGCCGCATCGTGGGATTGTGCTGCAACAGCAACACGTCAACACGGGGGCGAGGACCGGCAGGCAGCACCCTTTCCTTTCTTTTCAAAAGATAATAGCATTTGTCTCCAAATTGTATAAACGGTCCACGCTTGATGAGAAACGGAGTATCGTAGCACAGTGTATCAATGGGCACGAAAGTCCATCTGGCGTGCAACTTGCGTGCATGGTTTTGGATGGAATAGGTATAATGGGGACTGCCGGCGTCGCGGATGGAGTCCGAAAAAAGCAAGCATTCGCCACCATAACAAAACTCCAACGCACTGACCTTGCGGATATTGTAGGCCACCATCTCCATTCTTCGCTCTATGGCCACGCGCCGCAGTGCAAAGGTTCCCGACAGCAGGGCCAATGCCGAAAGCGCAGCCCAGCCGTATATATGTTTGCGATAACATATAGCACAATACGCCATCGCAATGACAACATAAAGAAGCAACACCTGCCCGCCCGAGAGGTCTATATCACGGGTCACGGCTCCGGGCAGTCCCTCCACGAAGGTGACGATGGCGTTCATGATGCGAATCTCCCACGTCAGCAGGAAGGCGATGCCGTTGGAGACAAAGGGTACAAACGACACTGCCAGCAGTCCCGCGCCTGTTACCATCACCACAAACGACAGGGTGATTACCGTGAGGTTGGAGAGCATAAAATAGTTGGGGAAGGTGCCGAAATAGTGTGCCGAGATGGGGAATGTGGCGATTTGGGCCGCCACAGAAACGGAAAGCAGCTCCCAGAAATAGTTGCCCACCTTGGTTTTGCAGGTATATAGCCCCGCGATGCGGGGTTGGATCAGCACAATGCCAAAAACCGCAAAATAACTGAGTTGGAAACCCACTTCAAAAAGAAGCAAGGGTTTGATGGCCAACAATATGAACAACGAAGCCATCAAGCTGTGGAAGATGTTGGTGTTGCGGCGCAGCACCCCGCCGATGGTGACGAAGGTGAACATCGTGGCAGAGCGCGTCACCGATGGCGACAGTCCTGTGATGTTAGCATAGAGCCAGATGGAGAGCATCAGGAGGAGTGCCTTGGCGACCCGCGTGCCCGAAAACAAATCCATAGGTTTGAACAGGAAGTTGAGAATCATAAAGATAATGCCCACATGCATGCCGGAGACGCAAAGGATATGGCTGACACCGGCGGAAGCGTATGCCGCGCGCAATTCGGGCTCCATAGTGTCATCGTCACCCAACAGGATGGCACGCACGATGTCGAGTTCGCGGCCTGTCATGCCGACGTTGGCATAGCATGCAGCAAGCCGCTGTTGCAGAACGTGGGAAAAAGCCTTCATCGCATTCGGACACACGTTGTCCAAAAGCTGCCAATCACCTCGGGAAACGTATCCTGTCAGGAAAATTCCCTTCCGCTGCATGTAGCGGCGCATGTCAAAGGCATCAGGATTGGCGGGCGGCGCAAACTCGGAGAGCGTGGTGGAGATGGCGAGCACGTCACCATAATGGAGGGCTGCGGTGGAATCTTTTTGCACATAGAGCAGTGCCTTCTCTTTCAGAGGGGTGCCGGCGACAGCCTGCAGCAGCTCCACCACCACTTTGTCGCTGTTTGCGCGGGGCACGGGAAAGTCCGTCACACGCACAAGAAACCCGTGGTTTTCCCGTGCGGCAGCCCGCTGTTCGGGCGAAACGCGGGGGGACAATCGGAGCGTCGTGGCGCAAATACCCGCAAAAGTGAATGCCAGAGCCATTGTGACTGTTTTTAACCACTGCCACTTATAGTGCTTTAAACGCAACATAAGGAGCATCATCAGCCACAAAACAGTAATGGCAATGAACAGAAAAGGGATGATTTTACCTGAAAAGTTGCAGAAACAGGCCACTAATATGCCTACCACATAGGGTAAGAGGATTTTCAGCAGCGGGTATTTCGATAAATTCATCGTATGTCGTTTTGGCGAACATACGAAAAATACTCAAATGCAAAACTCAGAATTTTGGATTTTTCATCCCTGCATGATCCCGTTCGACTTGTACAACAATGTACAGCTCTGTTCTTCGGTGAAAAGCGCAGACGTAAGGCGGCGCATCTGCTCTTCAGTGACATCGAAATAGCGTTGCCGCTCGTCCAAGAAACGCTCCACATGGTCAAGGGTTTCCCACACTGCGAGGTTGGTGGCCCGGTCATCGATCTTGATATCATTGTAAAGCAAAATCGACTCGGCGGCATTTTGCACCTTCTGCAAGTCATGTTCCAAACGTCCGTCATATTGAAATCCATACAGATAGTCGCTCAGAGCTTTGTCGGCCTCCTCAATGGGAACACCTTCCGCGGGGCGGCCGCTGATTTGGAACACCCCCTCGTCGGCGGTGCCGGTGACAGCAGCGGAAATGTCGGTGAAAAGATGCCGCTCCGTGACGAAGGTCCTGTAGAGATACGAGGATTGCCCTGTCCCGAAAAGATCGGAAAGAAGGTCGAGAGCATAGAAGTCGGGGTGCAGGCGGTCACACATACGCCACCCCTTGAGGAGCAGGTCGGATGAGACATCACGCCGGGCTTCAAGCCGGCGTGCAGCAGTCTGGGGCTGCTCTTTGGGATAGTTTTTCGGTTTTTGGGGACCGGCGGGAATGTCGTCGAACCATTTTTCCGCTAAGACAAAGACCTCCTCGGCCCGCACATCACCCGCCACCACGAGCACTGCGTTGCCGGGATGATAGAAGCGCCGGTGAAAGTCGCGGATGGTGTCCATGCCGACCGATGCAATCGTCTCCACACTTTTGCCGATCGGAAGCCATTGGTACGGATGCACCTTATAGACCAGCGGGTTGAAGAGCATCAGCACATCGCCGTACGGACGGTTGAGGTAGCTCTCCTTGAATTCCTCCATGACCACCTGTTTCTGAATATCGAGCGACTCCTGTTTGAAGGAGGGCTGAAGCATGCGGTCGGACTCCACCCAGAAAGCGGTCTCCAAATTGTTGGCAGGCAGCAAAATATAATAGTTGGTGATATCCTGCGAAGTGTAGGCGTTGTTGACGGCTCCCACCTTTTGGAGGGCTTGGTCAAAATTGGGCACGTTCACGGAGCCCGTGAACATGAAGTGTTCCATCAGATGTGCCAATCCCGTGCAGTCGGGATGCTCGTCGCGGGAGCCGACGTTATAGGCCACGTTGCAGGCCGCCAACGGCGTGGAATGGTCCTCGTGGACGATGATGCGGAGGCCGTTGCTCAAGATATGTCGCTGTATCGTTGTCATAGAGGGCGGCAAATGTACATAAATTTCGAATATACGCCGACATGATGGCATTGCCGTGTGTAGAGACGGGGCGCGCCCCGTCTCTACAAATAATAGAGGAAAACACAAAATCTTTGCAACCAGGTTGCAAAAAATAATGCGCACTTTTGCCGCCGAATTCGTCGGAAACCCCGACTATGTATTGTCAAAAATAAAAACCTCTGATATGTCAACAAAAAAACTATCCGAAGAAAAACACGAGCACACACACGACTGCGAGGCACACGGGCATCATCACCACCATGGGCAAAACCACGAATGTTGCGAACATGGTCACGAGCATCATCACCATCATGAACACGGAGATCTGAAATCCCAGATTTGGAAGATTGCCGCAACCGTGGTGCTGTTGGTGGCCGCCGTGCTCGTCGAGAAGTACGGCAACCTCAGCACCTGGCAGCTGCTTTTGGTCTATCTTGTACCCTACTTGCTCATCGGCCACGACACGCTCAAGGAGGCCGCCGAGGGCTTGGCATACGGCAAGGCCTTCAATGAGCACTTTCTGATGTCGGTCGCCACCATCGGAGCGCTCTGCATCGGCTTCCTGCCCGGTGCGGAAACACAATTCCCGGAGGCCGTCTTCGTGATGCTCTTCTTCCAAATCGGCGAGCTTTTCGAGGGCTTCGCCGAGGGCAAGAGCCGCGACAGCATCGCCCATCTGATGGACATCCGTCCCGACACGGCGACTGTTCTGCGCAACGACCACGAAGAGACCATCGACCCCGAGCAGGTGGCCGTCGGCGAGGTTATCGTCATCCGCCCCGGCGAGAAAGTTCCGCTCGATGGCGTGGTCGTGGAGGGTAACAGCTCCCTCAACACGGTGGCCCTGACGGGCGAGAGCCTCCCCCGCGATGTGAGCGTGGACGACAAGGTGATCTCGGGCTGCGTGAACATCTCCGGCGTCATCAAGGTGCATGTCACCAAGACGTTTGGCGAAAGCACCGTATCGAGAATCATCCGTCTGGTAGAGGATGCCAACGAGCACAAGTCCAAGAGCGAGAGTTTCATCACCCGTTTTGCGCGCATCTACACGCCCGTAGTGGTGTTCGCAGCCATAGCATTAGCCCTGCTGCCGCCACTTCTCTCCGGCCACTTTGCGACAGCCTTCCCGGTCTGGCTCTATCGCGCCCTGATGTTCCTGATTGTCTCTTGTCCTTGCGCCTTGGTCATCAGCGTGCCGCTCACCTTCTTTGGCGGCATCGGCGGCGCCTCCCGCAACGGCATCCTCGTCAAGGGCTCCAACTACATGGATGTGCTGGCCAAGGTGGGCACGGTGATTTTCGACAAGACCGGCACCCTCACGCACGGCCAGTTCGCTGTAGAGGCTGTGCATCCTGAAAAGTGCGACGAGCACCACCTGCTGCACTTGGCGGCCCATGTGGAACACTTCTCCACCCACCCCATCGGAGCCGCCTTGCGCGACGCTTTCCCCGACGAGGCCACCGACGGCTGCACGGTCGGGCAGGTGGAAGAGATTGCCGGACACGGTGTCCGCGCCCGTGTGGGCAACGATATAGTCTGTGTGGGCAATGACAAGATGATGGAGGCTGTGGGCGCACAGTGGCACGCATGCCACCTTACAGGCACCATCATCCATGTGGCCATCAACGGAGAGTATGCGGGCCATATCGTCATCAACGACAGGGTGAAGGAAGACAGTGCCGAGGCTGTCGAGCAGCTGCACCGGACAGGCGTCGCCCGCACAGTGATGCTGACAGGCGACCGCCAGGAGACGGCTGAGGAGGTCGCGGGCAGACTGAAGCTGACGGAATTCCATGCTGGCATGCTGCCGACAGACAAGGTGCTATACATGGAACAGCTGATGGAAAGCCGGGGTGACGGCAGCTTCGTAGCCTTCGTGGGCGACGGCATCAACGACGCGCCCGTGTTGGCGCGTGCCGATGTGGGCATCGCCATGGGCGGCTTGGGCAGCGATGCCGCCATTGAGGCCGCCGATGTGGTGCTGATGGACGACAAGCCCTCCAAGGTGGCCTTGGCCATGCGCATCGCGCGCCGCACCCTCTCGATTGCGCACCAAAATGTCTGGTTCGCCATCGGCGTAAAGGTCGCTGTGCTGCTGCTGGCCGCCTTCGGCATCGCCACGATGTGGATGGCTGTCTTCGCCGATGTGGGGGTAACGGTTATCGCCGTACTCAACGCCATGAGAGCGATGAGGTGCCCATGCGGACACTTGACAGAGTCATGTTGATGGCATAACGCTTTTTTTTCCTATCTTTGCGCCCCTCAAAAAATCAGGAGACGCATGGACTTCAAGCTCACCTCTTCATACCAGCCTTCCGGCGACCAGCCGACCGCCATCCAACAGCTCGTGGACGGGCTCAACCGTGGCGACGAGGCCCAGACCCTGTTGGGTGTCACCGGATCTGGCAAGACCTTCACTATCGCCAACGTGCTGCAGCGGGTGAACCGACCTGCCCTCGTGCTGAGCCACAACAAGACGCTGGCTGCACAGTTATATGGCGAGTTCAAGCAGTTCTTCCCCGAAAATGCCGTTGAGTATTACGTCTCCTATTACGACTATTACCAGCCAGAGGCCTACATTCCCACAACCAACACCTACATTGAGAAAGACCTCGCCATCAACGATGAGATTGAGAAACTGCGTCTGCACACCACGGCATCCCTGCTGTCGGGGCGGCGCGACGTGATTGTGGTGGCCTCCGTCTCCTGCATCTACGGTGTGGGCAATCCCAACGACTTTGCCAAGAACGTCATCAACCTGCACACAGGCATGCGCATTGACCGCAACCAGCTGCTGCTCGCCTTCGTCAGCGCGCTCTACTCGCGCACCGAACTTGACCTACAGCCCTCTCAGTTCCGTGTCAAGGGTGACACTGTCGATATCTTCCCGCCATACGGCGAAATCGCCTATCGCATCCTCTTCTTCGACGACGAGATTGAGTCCATCGCCGAAATCGAGGCCGTGAGTGGCGGTGTGATCAGCCGCATCGACAAGCTCACCATATACCCTGCCAGCATCTTCGTCACCACCCAACAGTCGATGAACGATGCCATCGTCAACATCAAGTTGGACCTGGGCGAACAGATCGAGTATCTCAAGTCCATCGGCAAACACTTGGAGGCCAAGCGTCTTGACGACCGTGTCAACTACGACGTGGAGATGATGCGCGAGTTAGGCTACTGCTCCGGCATTGAAAACTACTCGCGCTATTTCGACAAGCGCCAGCCCGGAGAGCGGCCTTTCTGCATCCTCGACTTCTTTCCCGACGATTTTGTGCTGATTGTCGATGAGAGCCATGTCACCGTGCCGCAGATTGGCGCCATGTACGGCGGCGACCGTTCCCGCAAAATCAACTTGGTGGAATATGGCTTCCGCCTGCCCGCCGCGTTGGACAACCGCCCGCTGAAGTTCGACGAGTTCGAAAGCCTCATCGGACAGACCATCTACATGAGCGCGACACCCGCCGAATTCGAGCTGAAGAAGTCGGGCGGTGTAGTCGTGGAGCAGGTGGTGCGTCCCACGGGCCTTTTGGACCCGCCCATCGAGGTGCGCCCCGCCACCAACCAAGTCGATGATCTGCTCAACGAGATTGAGGACACCGTGGACAAGCACGAGCGCGTGTTGGTGACCACCCTGACGAAGCGCATGGCCGAAGAGCTGAACACCTACCTCATCAACATCGGCATCAAGTCGTGTTACATCCACTCCGATGTGGAGACCTTGGACCGCGTGGAAATATTGAAGGACTTGCGTGCCGGCGCTATCGACGTGTTGGTGGGCGTGAACCTGCTACGTGAGGGCCTCGACCTGCCGGAGGTGTCGCTCGTGGCCGTGATGGATGCCGACAAGGAGGGTTTCCTGCGCAACGAGCGTTCGCTGACGCAGACCGCAGGGCGTGCGGCGCGCCATGTCAACGGGCATGTCATCTTCTATGCCAACAAGATCACCAAGTCGATGCGGGCCACCATGGATGAGACGGCGCGCCGCCGCGCCAAGCAGATGGCCTACAACGAGAAGTACCACATCGTACCGCGTGGCGTGGTGAAGTCTGACGAGATGGCCTTCCCCGCCAGCATCGACGATGCCGTGACACGCGCCGGCGAACGGTGGGACAAGCCCAACTCGGCACCCACAACGAGAGCCAACAAGGGCTCAGGCGATTCTCCCGCATCCCCTGGAAGAAACTCGTCCGCGAAGCCATATACTGTGTCGGAAGGCGCCTCTCCCGTGGCCGCCGAGGCCCAACTTCGGTTAAGCCAGCAAGAGGGTGACGTGCGCCTTCTCAACCTTGAGCAGCTGAAGGTGCGACAGAAAACGCTACGCAAAGCGATGGACAAGGCGGTCAAGGCACTCGATTTCGACGCTGCCGCATCCCTTCGCGACGAACTGCTCGAGATTGAGCAACGGATTAAGAATTATTAGGACTTGGTGGTGGATGGGTGTTGATAGTTAAGAAATTAAGGAGTTAAGAAATTAAGAAATTGATTCCAATAATCAACAGCTTCCCTTGAGCAGTCCCGTCAGGGGCAAGAGCTCGGTAGAAATAATAGACAATGCTTTTCCTTGAGCAGTCCCGGAGGGACAAAATCTTATTAACCCCATACAAGCGACGAAGGAGCGCAGTATGGGGCAGGACGGCGCGCTGACGACAATCGCACCGCGGGGATCTCTTGCCACGAAGCAATGCGCCTTCCCAGTGCGAAAGGGAGACGGTTTGTAAGATGTCACATAGCCCCGGTAGGGGCGAAAACTTGGTAGAAACGGGACGGTGCGCGGGAAAATCGCGGCGCGGGAGAACGTTGAGACGAGGGTGTGCGTTGCTCGCCGCGAAATGGGTGTGGGGTTCGACGAACATGCGTGAGGGATTGCAGTGGAAATGATTTTGGCGGGAATGCGTTCCCTGCGAGACGGAGGTTCCGCTTGACGCTTCGCGTCTCGCGGAATGGTGGTGGGTTCCAAGCCAAAATCATTGGAACGGAAAGCCCGACGGCGCGGCGGCATTGGATGGCGTGCGCAATTATGGATACATTTCTCACCGCCGCGCCGGCACGCCCAAATAATGCCCTGATTTATGCCAACAGATATCCCTCCCCAAAAAAAGCGTGCGGCCCCGGTTACCCGAAGCCGCACGCTTGCTTGGTGCAATCTGCGTCCCCGCAGATTGGTTTTAAGAATCCGCGAGGACGCGGATTCCTCCTATTATCTCTTCACGAAGTTCTTCGTCACCACCCCGCTGTCAGTCGTGACACGCACGAAATACATGCCGTTGGCCAGACCGCTGACGTTGATGATGGTGCGATTCTGTAGAGATGCCATGCATTGCATCTCCGCATTGATTAATTGACCATACACGTTATAGACCTCCACGCCGGTAATCTGGATGTTGGCATCGCTCACTGCCACAGAGACCATCTCCGTAGCCGGGTTCGGATAGAGGTTGACGCTCTTGGCCAAATAGTCCTGGATGCCCACATCATCGGTTTGGATAATCACCGTATTGGAAGGATCGCTGATCAAGCCATTGGTGCAGTGCGCCACCACGTTAAACTCGTAGATTACATTGGGCACGAGGTCGGCCAACGTGTAAGTGGTAGCGGTGGCCGTGACTGTGCTCCAATCTGTTTCCGTAGTCTGGCGGTACTTGATCTGCCATTCGGAAGCCGTGTTAGGCTCCTGCTGCCATGTCAGGATGACCGTGGTGTGGTTGTTGTCATCCAACGCAGCCGTCAGGTTGATCGGAGCCGGACAGGTAGGCGTGTCGTCATTCGCTGTAGTGAAGGAGGTAGAGTTCGTCCAGGCGCTGGTCTCATCGACATCGCAAACTGCCTGTACGCGCACCTGATAAGCGGTATTGGCGGTGAGACCCGTCATGGTGTAGGAAGCCGTGGTAGCCGTGGCGCTCTGCCAAGTGCTGGCGGAAACAGCCTTGTACTGCACGTTCCAGGAGGTCTCGGTACCACCGGGAGTCCAAGTGGCTGTAGCAGATGTCTGCGTGATGGTGGCAGGTGCAACAACCAGATTGGTAGGCGTGTAGCAAATATCAGCCGGGTTGGCAACCGACACCTCAATATCATCAATATACCAGGAAGAGAGGGATGAGCTGGTCGGAAGGATATAACGGAAGGCAATGCGCGTAGTGTTCGGCAGGTTCAGGCCGGCGAGATCGGCAAACGTTCTCGTAGTCTGTGTATAAGTGCTGCCCGACAATGTCTGCAACGAAACGAAAGTGGAGGAATCGTTAGGGTTGGTAATATAACCCAATTCCATCACAGGGTTGTCGCTGCTGTAGTTGTTGGTCTTGGCCCAGAAGGAGACCTGCAGGGTGCTGAGATCTTCCACAAAGAGCGGCAGGGCGGTCACAATATTGCCGAAAGCCACTTCCAGAGCATGTGTGCCCGTGTAGGCAATGACGGAGTTAGGCTCGATATGCGGATAGGTGTGTCCGTTACGATAACCTGTGGAAGCGGAAACCCAGCAGTTGAGATATTGATCGTCTGTGCCCTCAAAATCACTGGTCCACGGTGTCGTAGCCACGGAAATCGCGCCACAGGCGGTGGTGAAGCTGAGCGATTGAGAAACCATCGAGGAATCGGAACCACAGTACGCCCTCACCGTCACCTGATAGGAAGTGCTGGCATTCAGGCCGGTCAGCACCAAAGAGTTAGAGGTGGTTGTCTGATAGTCCACACCAGCAGTGGAGGTGATAGTGACACCGTAGGAGTCGGCATTGCCGACCCAAGACACGGTAGCATCATTCTCACCCACATTGCTCACAGCAAGGCTCGTAGGTGTAGCACAGGTGATAGCACGCAATTCGATATTATCGACTGCGGCAGGCGGCTGGCTGGAATAAGAGGTGTTTCTCCAGTGGAAGGCCAAGCGATAGACCTTGTCACCGACACCCATACCTGCAAACTGGTCAGCGGAAATCACCATCTCCTGATGCTGCCAGCTACTGTGTTGCGACAGCCAGTGTTCGGTGGCGTTAGGACCATAGTTGCCGGGTTGTGCGCTGGCATCAAGACCTCCGGGAGGATTGTTTCCTGCAGTGATGTTCGCGCTGGGCTCCAGCCAATAGACACGCAGGAATTCATAGTTGTAAAGACCACCCTGTGCCTTCCAATCAAAGGAGAGCACCAGTTCAGTGGTTCCATCCGGGATGAGCACATCTCTGTAGGCATACACGCGGGTCTCGGTGCTGGAATAAGCATTGGTGGCACCATTGTCATTGGAGATATACAGGCCATTCGTGCCACCCACCGTGTTGTTGACCTCACTGGTCGTGTTGGTCGGTGCACCGATGTACCACTTGTTGGTCTGCGTACCGTTAATGATGCCCCATTGTTGATTTTCGGTGGCATCCTCAAAATCAACAAACAAAGGCAATGAACCCGGGATTGTGGTCGTGGTGAAGTTCACTGTGTTAGTCTGGTCATCGCCCTCCACACCGTTACAGAGGGTCAGCACATACAACGAATAGTTCGTGTTGGAGTTGAGTCCGGTCAGGACATTGCCCGTGGTGGTGTTCACCGTCATCGAGCTCCAGTTGGTTGTGGGAGTACCCGTTTCGCCATAGTAGATGATCCAGCTGCTGTGGCTGGCATCGTCATCGGTAAAGGAGACTTCGGCGCTGTTGGCATCCACATTGCTTACGATGACAGACGTATGGGCGGGAGCGGAGCAGCTGGGGATCAGCTCAACGGTGAAGTCATCCAGGTTCCAACCGGCATCGCTGGCGGTTGTCCCAGAGAAGAGAATGGCGATACGACCGGATGAGGCCAGCACATTGTTGAAGTCAAACGGACCCATGAAGGCACCGTTACCGCCGCCGGAGCCTCCGCGCGGTCCGGGAGTGCCGGCATCACCCAACACCTCAAAGGTGGAGGTGTCGGTAATATCGGTGATCACACCGACAACCGCAGTAGTGGTCACGCCCCAACTGGTAGCCCAGAAGGACATGCGCAGGTCGTGGATATCATTGGTGAATTCAGGAAGCACCAACATGTTGTTGGTTCCCTTGAACTCGATGGTGTAAGGTGCGGAATGGGCAGCATCGCCATAGCTCAACGTCTTGGGATAGGTGTTGCTGCCATTCGTATAGGTGACAGGAGTGTCAAAGCATGTCATTGTCGGGTTGTTCTCAAAGTTCTCCGTCCACGGGTCGGTCTGGGTGACGGTGAACGCACCGCAGGCCGTCGTGAAGTTGGCTTCTGTCCACAAACTGTACTCTCCCCCACCGCAGTCGGAGCGCATACGAACCTTATAAGGAGTGTTCGGATTCAGACCGGAAATCAACTCCGACATGGAATAGACAGATCCGACACTGATCCAGTTGGTGTCGGAAAGCGGACGATATTCAAGTTCCCAAGCGGACTCCATATAGCCGGGTACCCAGGTCACAACGGCAGCATCACTTGTAATGCCAGTAATGCTGACATACGGAGCCACACAGGTCGTGGTCGTGTCGCACGGTGAACCGAAGATGACATTGTTACGGGAAGTGGTGGTGTATCCACTGGAAGGTGTGGAAGCGGTGCTATAAGGGCTGCCATCCTGATAGACATAGCGGGAAGCTCCAAAAGGCGCCGTGTGCGTGCGCCATGTGTTGCCACTGGAGAAGGAGCCGGTCTCATCAACCACAATCAACGCCAAGTTGTCGGCACCGTTATACTGGAACGGTGTGGAGAAGTTGAAGGTGTTGAGCCCCACTTGCAGTGTCGGCATGCCGGAATAGACCAGCTGAGCTGTCGTGGCGGGAATCCACGAAGAGTTGGTGCTCTCTGTAGTATGCATCAGGTAGATCTTGATGTTACGATCCACCGCATGGGCAGACATATCAAAGGTCACAGACTCCAAAGTCTTTGCAGCACCCATTTCCGTGGCCAAGAAGATTTGCTGGGTGTAAGAATAATTGTAGTAACCGTATGTGGGCAGATAGCTGTTGGTGGAGGTGCCGTCGCCAATGGTGACATCGCCGCCCACCAGGCAATTGGTACGGAAGGATTCCATCACCCATCCACCTGAAGTGCCATCGTCACAGTTGGACTGGACACGGACATCGTAATAGGTGGAGTGGTCGAGGTTGCCCAACAGATAGGTGGTGGAAGTGAGGTTGCCGGCAGAGATCCAGTTGTTCTGACCTCCTTCGGAATACTCCAAGGTGTAGGAATCCACAGTGCCGAAAACGCCCGGTGCCCAGGTAATGACGGCAGAGGTGCCAGTGATATCCGAAACGGTCACACTCTGCACAGGAGAGCAGTCCGGTGCATAGTCGATAATGAGGTCATCAATGTAGTAGCCGCTGCTGGGGGCGTTGGAGACACGGAAGGCAATGTACTTGCCGTTGCCCGTGTAGTTGTTGAACTTCACAAACTGTTCAGCGTATGCGTAGTTGGCCATGGCGGAGAGGTCGATGGTGTCAATCGGCACAAACGTGGAGTCTGCCGTCTTGTCGGTCATCACACCCACCTCCAGCATTCCGGCAGAGCCGCTCTTGCAAGCCCAGAAATTAACCATCAGCTGGCTCACATCAAAATTCTGATCCAGTTCAGGCGCAATAGCGATGTTATAACAGCTGGGCGTCCAGTGGAAGTCCATGTAGTACGTACCGCTGTTCGAATAGGTGGTGCTATTGGCGATATAGACATGGTGCGCGTCATTGGAAGCCAAACGGTTCCAGCAGGCGATATATCTCTGTTGGTTGGCAGAGCCGTCATTATACATGCCCGTATTGTACAACCCTGTCTCGAAATCTTCCGTGTAAGGAAGCTGCATGATCGGTCCGCAATCGGTCCGCAATGAGATACTGATCGGGGTGCTGATGAAATTGGCACCGCAGTCGGCATAGACATACACATCATATTCCGTGTTCGGATTCAGGTTGAAGATGGTATAGGCAGTATCGTTGGCATTCTCGACGGTACCCTGACCCAGTGTAAAGCCGGCGGGGCCGTATTCCACAATCCAGCTGGTGGCAGTACCGTCTTCCGTCCAATGGAAAGAGGCTGTCTCGGAAGTGACGGAATCGACTGCCAGATTGACCGGATGCAGGCACACTGGGATGTAATCGAGGTTCACATCATCCAGACGGAGGTTGTTGCCACCGTTGCCGTTGCTGGCACGGAAAGCGATGTAATGACCATATCCCATGTAGTCTGCAAGAGAATATTCCACAAGGGTGTATTGGTCATTCGGCAAATAAGGAGCGGGAATCGTGTCCAAAACCTCGAAAGTGGTCGCGTCGCTCTTGTCAGTCATCACACCCAACTCGAGAATCACAGGGGCGGTGGAAGAGGTGCTGCGCACCCAGAAAGAGACCTGCAGCTGGTTCAGACTGATGCTCTCGTCCACCTTGGGCATGATGGCTATATTGGTGACGTTGGCGCCATCGAAGAAGCGTATGGCGTTAGGCGTAGTATGCGCTGCGGAAGTCGGATACATCTGGACAGGCTTGGAAGGATCCGTGGTGAGGCGGTCCCAGCAGTATATATAGGCATCATTGCCGGAACCATACGTGTCACTATCGAAATTCTGCGTGTAGGGAAGTGTCAGAATTGCCTCGCATTCGGTGCGGAATGTCAAGGTTTCAGACCAGTCGCTCATATCGTTGGCGCTGCAAATAGCACGCACACGGACAGTATAGACGGTGTTGGCTGTCAAGCCGGAGAGGATATAGTCGGTGCCGGAGACGGTACCCGTGGAAATCCAGTTGGCGTCGCCCTCCTCCTTGTACTCAATCTCACAGTTGGAAGTGGTATTCGGGTTCACCCAGGTAATCTCACCGGAACTGGCATCAGAAGCAACCAGCTGCAGGGTGTTCGGGGCGATGCAGGTCACCACATCGCAAGCGGTCAGACGGATATTGTTCACCTGCGTGTGCAAACGTCCGGTAGCCGGCTTGTTGTTGACACCCCAGTTGACATTCGCATCATTGTTATATTCGCACTGTGAACGATTGGTGGGATTGTCAATGGTGTAGAACTTGGAGTTGCTATTGTTGTAGCTGCTGCCCGTGATATCGTTCACAATCAGCAAAAGGTTGTCATAACCATTATAATAGAAGTTGGTGTCGAACGGAATCTCCACCCAACGGTTAGGTCCATTATAATTGAAGGAGACAGGACCTGAATAGACATGCACATAGCTGTCTAACGGTGTGGCCCACGTGTTCTGCACGAAGGCGGTGTCGGCTGTATGAGCCATGTAGATGTCCAATGTTCTGGTGATGACGGTGGAAATATTGTATTGGAAAGAGATGCCGCTGAATTCAGCTGCCGTGTTGTCCAAATCTCCAGGGAAGTAGATCTGTTCGGTGTAGGAATTGACATAGTGGTTGGCCGTCGGGAAGTGGTTACCCTCGGTAGAATAGGTGGAAGCGGGATAGCTGTTGTTGATCACCTCGATAGGGGCAACACAAGGTGTGGTGAAAGAAACAGTGGTCGCAGCACCTAAATCACCGCCACCGCAGTCGGGCTGCACCGTGACAGTGTAGGAGGTCTGCTCATTGAGTCCCATCAACACATACGAGGTCTCCGTGGTGGTATAGGTCGTTGTGATTTGCGTGGCGTCATCCACAACCGTAATCAGGTAGTTGTATGCTGTGCCCACGACATTGGCATCCCAATGCAGGGAGGCGTTCGTGCCATAGATATTGTCAGCCACGAGGTGCATCACCGGAGAACAGGTCGGGGCCACGTCCACCGTGATATCATCCACATAGATGTAGGTGTAGGTGGATCCGCAGTTCATCTTGAATGCGATATAGGGATGAGTGTCGTTCACATTGCCGAAATAGACCGTATATTGCTCATAGGTGTTGGCCGTGGACGATTGCACCGTCCCGATTGCGGTGAATGTGGAAGCATCGTTGGGATCCGACATCACACCGACCGTGAGGGAGTTGGACACATTGGAAAACCTTGCCCAGAAGGAGATCATCAGTGAACTCATCGGGTAGGTGCTGACATCAAAAATCTTGGGCAGCACCATGAAATAGTCGTTTGAAGTGCTGCTCATATAAGTATATAAACACTTGGAACCGCCATGGGCATAAGTGGTGGAATTATAGACATACGGATAACTGGTGCTGGAAATCTTGGTGTAGCATTCCGGCACCTGGCTGGATGCGTATGCCTCGAAATCGTCGGTGTAGGGCAAGGTGACGATGGCGCACTTGGAGAGATAGATCTTCACCTCGCCTAATGTACCGTTCGGGTCTATCGTGAGGACCTGCGTTCCGGGGCCGAAGACATCGCCATAGACGACATTGCTGTTCAGCGTGACCATCTCCACACGATAGCCTGCTTCGGGGATCACGGTGAGGGTGATGACATCCGAGCCCATGCAGGTCACATAGGAGGTGTCGGGGGTGACGGTACCGTGAACCTGGCCATCGCTGCCTGCCATCACCATAGCGGAGATTATGGCCTGCGGGTGAACCGTCACGGTGGCGGTATTCGTATAGCTGACCCCATTCAGGGTGCAGTTTACCGTATAGGCTGTAGTGGTCGTGGGAGACACGGTGATGCTTTCAGAAGTGGCACCCGTGTTCCACAGATAGGAATCGTAGCCGTAGGCGGTCAGCACAACCGACTCGCCAAGGCAAATCTCAGACAGAACAGGAGTTATGCCCGGCATATAGGACATGATCGGATAGCCGCCATTGACGCCGTTGTCCATCTGGAAAGCGGAACCCAAATTTGCAATCATCTGGGCAGACTGCATCTCGGCCTGCGTAACGGCCGTGCCGTTGGAAGAGGCTGAGGATTGGGATATTGAACCATTCACCACAGAATAGGAATAGCAGTTGGTGTGGTTGCCGCTGTGGGCGGTCACACCACCGTAGTTGGAACCGTATGGGGTAAGGGTGCCGGCGAAATAGAAGTTGGTGATATTTGCACGCTCCGCATTGCCGCTCACGCCGGCGGGATAATAACCCGTGATACTTCCCGTCACACCGCAATTCTCAATATAGGTGTTGCCGCTGTTGGGATAGGTGGCACCGAAAATACCGCCGATATTGTTGCTGCCGGAGGTGTTCTCACCCACAATGCGGGCATTAATCACCAGACAGTAACGAACATACACAGAGGAGCTGCCTCTTGGGAAGCCCGCAATACACCCCATCATACCTCTTGACTTCAGCACAGGGTTAACGAGCACTAAAGAATCTATGGTGCAGGGGTTCTCCAAGGCACAGAACAAGCCGGCATGGAAGGTGCTGCCCTTGTCGCAATACAGATTGTAGATCGTGTGACCGTGGCCGTTGAAATTACCCTTGAAGGCGTTGCCCGTGCTGGGCGACTCGCCTGTGGGGGAACCGCCGCCAATAGGCACCCAGTTGTTGGTGGAATCCCCTGTGCTGTTCAGCCACAGATCGCCCGCCAGATTCAACGTGACACCACTGAATGTTGTGGTGCCGTTGTTCACCAACTGGGCCACACCGGCCAATTGCTCGGATGTGTAAATGTCAAATGACGTCTGGGTGGCATCATACCATGTGACATCGGCAGTACCGTCCCAAACGGTCTGCGACTGCAACTTCGGCGCAAAGCCGGACAGGATGGCAAGGCCCATCACTGCAAAAAGGAAAAATCTTTTCATAAGCATTTTAATATTAAATAAAATTGAAAAATAATTTCAGCATACAAAGTAAAATCGTGGATTTAAAAAACAATTATCCAGTCGGTTATCTATAAATTTTTACAAGAACAATACATTACATTTTTTTTTGCAAAAGAACAATGTTTTTTCCAAAATCACGTTGTCCAATAACATGTAAAAATGTTCCAATACAACGATTATGGCAAAAGTAATAAAAGAACTCACCCTGCAAAACATGGGGCACATGGCTGGAGACCAGCACGGCGAATACCTCGACAGCCAACTGCTGATGGTCATGAGTGCCATGCAATTCGGTAAAAGTTTCATGAGGACATGTCAACCATACAGAATAGAAGACGGAAGAGTGTTGCGGATTATTTCAGGCACCGCCCAATTTATAATTAACATGAAACCATACTGTCTTACGACAGGAATGATGGTCGTCATGCCAGCAGGCACTGTCATGGAAATAGAGGAGAAAGACGAGGACTTCGACTTCCAGATTTTCTCATTCCGCGACCTCCCCGCCGATGTCACGTTCAAGGAGGACACGGTGCTTCTCCTTTCGGCGGACGACTGGGATCTCATGGGGGAATACTTCCAACTGCTGAGGCACAGCGTCAGCCGCCAACCGTTATCCATGAAATCTGTACGATACATACAGGCCTCCATCATGTCAGAACTTCAAAATCTTATCATGAAGGAATCCAAGGAGACATCCCGCAAAGCGTCCGCCAGAAAAGAGGAGGTTTTCCATAAATTTGCCGCTCTGATCAACCAGTATGCCGACAAAGAGCACAACATCGCATTTTACGCCGACCGTCTGTGTCTGACTCCGAACCACCTGGGCTGCACCATCCGCGAAGCCAGCGGATTGACCGTCATGGATTGGATTCATCGCCGCATCATCCAGCAGGCCAAGCTGTTTCTGATGTACAGCAACCTGCCCGTAGGAGAAATCGCCGAAATGCTGAATTTCTCCTCTTCCTCCTCATTCTGCAAGTTCTTCAAAAAAGAGACCAAAACGACGCCCAAACAGTACCGCGAGGACTATGCGGTGCAATAGCGGCGCCGGAGTACGGTTATAAGAATGAACGGGTGAGAAACTCACCAAGTGTTGAAAAAAACGCTAAAAGACTGTTCAACCTAAAAGGTCAGTTTCTCACCCAAAAAATATATTCCACTTTTATTCAACAAGTCTTTGTTGTAGGTTGGCTCAACATTCTTGCGGAGGCAATCTCTGATCATCATCAGGATTTCACCCATACCGTTTGCGCCCTGCATCACCCCATTGGCATCAGGATATGCAGCCCAAACTGGACCCTTTGGAACCACTTCGTATATATGAGCGTCCCCCGTGCTTAATAGGTGCATCCGAAATTTTTCGTTTTGCGATGCCTTTTGCCATACCACCCAAATCATCCAATCGTGCTTGAAATCATGGAAATCGGCACGGGCATCGTTTTTGTATTTGCCCTTGGTGCATCTTTTGGCATACGTTCCGCTTTTTTGAGACAAACAATATTCCTGGATTTGTTTGTGCAAATCGGTGTTCAAACTCCAATATCCACATAGATAGAGGTGTTCGGAGGCGTAAACCTTATGCCCGTTTATCACAATGGGCATACCACCTGCCATATTCCCCAACATTCCATATTCATCACTTGGCCTGGAATAGGTGATTATTTCTTCGACAGGTGTGCCATTGTTTTGGTTTTTGTCTCGGTTGGCACTGTTTGTATCCTTACATTTTTTCATGCGGCAATATTACACTTTTTTTTTCCAATAACACATATTTTCAAAAATTTGTCGTAGTTTTGCTATCGGAAGAGAAAAAGGTATAGGTTTGCGAGCAGGGTAAACAAATATATATTTAACTAGTTGATTATGAATTATTTAGAATTAGAAATTCCTTTAAGGAAAGATGCAGAATGGTTTGAAAATTTGCGCAATGCGATGAAATCGAAGGGCATTCCTGCAAGGTGGACAAGAAAATCGTTCCATATCACGGCCGTATTCATCTTTGAGGGTAAACACGTGAAGGAATTGGAAGCGGCATTCTCCAGACATCTGGAAGACAGGGAGGCTCCCTCGTTGACATTGGACAAACTGGATGCTTTCACAACGTATGGCGACATTATCGTCAACATCACCTCATCCCAGCCGTCCGAGTCCCTGACAGCTCTAATCAAAGAGCTGAGGGCGGAGGCCGAAAAGCTGGGTGTCGACTACCGTCGTGATTTCCGGTTGCACATAACGATTGGCAAAATAGATAAAGCGAAAGCGGATATGACGACCATAGCATCGGTCATCAACAGTCTTGAGGTTCCGGCGTTCACCTTAAAGGTCAATACGGCGAATTACCGCCACAAAGGAGGAAAAACCATCAAGACATGGCACTTGAGATAAAACACCATAAAGTGAAAGCGTCGTATTCCGCATCTTCGTCATAATAATCGTCATCCGCATCTTCGGGGACCTCATCCTCGTACTCGAACCCAAGTTCCTTTTTGCAGTACTCCATAACCTCCTTGGTGTCGTAATCGAAATAGCCGTTGTAGTATCCCTCCCATAACCAGAACATCTCGGCACAGTTCCTGGCCGCTTCGTTATACATTTATCAAAAACCGTGCCAAATTAACAGAAGGGTCAGGAATGCGGCTTAACGTTGCCGCCCTGCGAAATGGTGTGTCTCAAACAGAAGAGAGTGTCTTTCACGTGATGATCCGCGTGACAATATGGTAGTATCTGTTTTGGCACGATATTTGCAAATTGAATACGCATGATGCTGTCCGGGAGGACGGCTCAAACAATATTAATAACCAAACTCAAAGATATATGAACATTCTCTTTCTTCACGGAATGGGTGGCAGCGGTAGCAGCTACATACCCCGCTGTCTGGACCAAAAACTCTCGAATATGCATTTCACCACCAAGGATGGTGAGCCGTGCGACCTCAAGGTCATACGTAAGACCTACAACTACGACCCGGACATTGCGACTGAGCAGATTTCCAAACTGGTGGATACCAAACACCCCGTCCTCGTCATAGGGGAATCTATGGGGGCCATCCATGCGCTCGGCATCCGGGGCATCCCGCACATTTATCTCAGTCCGGCACTCAACTACGACAGAGGTGTCGACTTCTTCATGCCACTGGCTGAATTTTGCAGTCGGATTGGGCGCACCTATCGGAATCGGCGCGGTGCCAAACGTCAAGAGATTGTTGGCGACCCAGAACTGCTGGCCAAGTTCAAGCCGATGCTGGATGGTTACAAGCAGGCCATCCTTGACAATCCCCGTGACCCTTCCTATGCATACTTCGGCACGAAGGACCCCTTCAAGGTGGGAGGCATCGTCAGCATTGAGGAGTACAAGCGGCTCTATGGCGACAGTGGGGACAATTACGAGGAGTTTGACGGGGGTCACGTCTTGGATGTCAGTCGTCTCGATGACACCCTTGTGCCGAAGATTGTCGAAATGCTCGGTTTGGAGGTTGCATAAACCTCTAAACTGTCTCGGAATGAGATAAAACCAACTATTTCAACGGTTGAAAATTTTGGTGTCTCTACTCTTTATTGGCACGATTTTTGCAAAACAAATCAACAAACATCATAAAATAATAATAATATGAATCAAAACACCAACCCCAAGTCTGACAGCCTCTCGGCTGCCCTCCAACAACGTGACAACTCTCGCAAGAATGTCGGTTTCACCTTTCTTGAGCATCTGTTGACGCCCAACTCCCCCGGGAAACCTGAATCTGCCACCTTCAAGGAGTATTACACCCTGCGATTTCCGTCTGACCTATCCAAATTTTACGACATAGATGTCACCTGTCGCAATTTCGCCTATCCCTTTGTGCTGGGTATGGAACCGCCAAGGGTGGATGAAAATGGGAGATGCTACGGGCACAACAAAAAACGGAATGCTTTTCGGTTTGAAGGCGACCGTCACTTCGGTATGTTTGCGGCCGCGGTGTTCTACACTTCAGCCTGTGCGCAGGTTGTCGGCAAGCTGTATGGGCGCAAGGCAATGGAGGATTTCCACAAGGCCAGCGGCTGGCCGATGCTGAACTGCGGCATGGGCGGACTGATGAGTCCTGTGCAGGTGATGCTGGAGAGCCGGTTATATCCTTGTACGGCAGGGTTGGACGACTTCATCAAGGTTTTCGACGAGGCATCTGCTTATCTCGAGGCCGATTTCGCCGATTTCTTCCGGAACGACAGTGCCAACCTTGACCCTGTCGCCTATGCCGCTATGCGCGAAACGGCAGATAAGGATGCCTTGTGTGAGGAGTTGTCCCGTCAGCGCGACCTCATCCTTTGCTGGCTTCGCAACCCGAGGACAAAATATGAGTTGTACTATATCCCGATTGAGATGATGAGGGATCCTTCTTGATAATTTGAACAGGATTATTTTTGCTGCACCGTCTCCTTGCCATTCCAGACCACGATCTAAATTTCGGCACATTGTGCCATCGTGTATAAAAAACTTACTATGAATGAATTATCCCCAGATTATCTCCCATACATTTTGCTGAAAAAGCGTGCCGAAATGTATTCCAACATCGCAGAAAGCGGGTTCTGTCCTTTGAAAAAAGTGAGTTTTCATTTTTCAGACACGTATGCGGGTTGGGTTGATGTCACCGTCTCCATTGATGGAGAGGAAGTGGCAAAAGCGCGTTTGTCAAATGTTTTATCTAGTGATCCTGTAGGCGAAATGATCGATTGGGTAGAGGCTTGCACGAACAATCACAGCAATTATTGCTTTCCGTTCGGTGAAGGCACCGATTACATTTTCCATTATGAAGATTTGCTCTATTCTCCAATCCAAAGAAAAAAGGACGGTAAAGGATTAGATACTGGAATTTTCTCGTTGTTTATTAAAAGGATAGAAGGCATTCAGTTTGAATATGCATTATGTGACACGAAGGAGTTTGTTAAAAGCTTTTATGATGCGATTCTCGATTTTGCCAAGAGGCAGGAGGCCAATCAGAACATTGTGGATGACTGGGCAGGGGATTTGTATGGCGATGGAAGAGAAAAGTATAGTGAAGAAGACAAACAAAAGGTTAGGAGGAGGATGCTTGACAGAGGTCTCTCATAATAGAGGAATACATTAAAAGAAACCGCAAATAATAATGAATTAATATTGCAGTGTTGTTTGCTTACCTTGATGTTTAACGGATTTCGCACCAAGGTCGGCGGCAGCGCGAAGAAGTAAAAAAATAGAAATCCCTTAATGATATGAAAAACAATGAACCGATTCGCCTCTTAGGCGTCCGCGATGATTTTAGCAAAGTCAACTATGAAGAGTACAGGGACAGTTGTACCAAGGAATTACTCCAACAATTCCGTGACGGGAAACTTGATGAAGACACCCCGATAGAGACCCTGCGCGGTCTGATGTACGGCTATACCTTCACCGATGAGTACGCCCAAAGCTGCCATTATCTAGACAGTCCGTTCAGCGTCCGGTATTGGGAGGATATTCTTGAGAATGTCGATTTTCTTGAGGATGACAATCTTATAGACACTTATCAATACCAGACCGAACAGATTATTGACACAATACTGAGTACTGGTGACGGAAAAACACGTGATACTGCCTTCTGCGTCATCGACGTCTACCAGGAGTACGAGTTGTTGGATGAGATTTTCGTCTATAATGTGCCGAATATAACCCTACAAACGTTATTGGCAGGCGGTATTGACTGCATCGAATTCGCGCCGAACGATTTCGGGGTGGAAAAACTCTATTTCGATGTCCATCGGAGATTTGATGTGGATTATCCCGGGCTCTCTAAATAAGGTGTTGAAGATGATATCTGAATACAAGTGGGTAATCGAGACGAACTTGTCAGTATCTCCAATGTTGTTGTACGCAACATAGCACCCGTCATCCTCAACAACATATGTTTTTCCACCACTCTCGTTTTCCAACGATAGGATTGGATTGTTAATTCGCATCCCAGTGTCTCCGAAGAAGCTCCTTTCACAATTCGAGATTGAGAGACGTGTGCTCCAGATGTCGTATGGGATGGACACCGACAGGAAATACACTGCAGATGAAATCGGGGCCAAGCTCGGCTTGCCGCGTGAACGCGTGCGTCAGTTCAAGAACAGGGCGAAGAAACGCCTGAGGACGAATGACAGCTTCGAATCCCTGCGCCAACACCTTGCGGCGTAGAACCCTTTCTTGTTGCCGTAGATACGCGCCATGGCGCGTATCTACCATGAATTCATACCCCTACCAGTCTCCCCAACAGCTGCGCCATCAGCTCGGAAACGCTCCGCTTTTTGTCAAGGCTCGTTTTCAAGTACAGCGTGCCCTTCTCCATATATACCCGCTTGTTCACCTCCAGCATCATCGACTGGTAGCGGAATGCACACTCAGGCGCCTCGGAGTTGCTGTACGGGTAGTTGATGCCGACCGAGTAGCCGTTCTCCTCGAAAAGGTTCACGACAAACTCCACCGTCTCTTTGTTTGGCTTAGACCAGTCCTCGTTGAACCCGATGCAGATGTCCACATCGCCCTGCTCCTCGGAAAACGAGTGGCAGTCGAGCAGGAGGGCGTTCTCACAGAGCGTGCTCTTCAGTCTGTGCTGATGGCCGCGCCATAGGTTGTAAAGCTGTTTCTCGCATTGTTTCGGGATGTGACGGTGATAGTCTCCGAAACGCCGGTAGAGGATGCCTTGCCCCTCCTTCTCCAGCGGATCGTTCCACAGCCGCTCGGCATCTACTACAAAACGCGAATAAGGGAAACGTACGGGACGGATCCGCTCGTTGCGGAAACCATGAAACAGGAAGTCGGTGTGCCAATCGGTGAGACGGAACACCACATTGTTGATGAAATGGGCATCGATATCCCAAAAACTTAGTTCGTGGTCGTACAGCCCTTCAATGGAGGCGTGCGGCTCATTCAATACAATAATCGGATAAGTCATGGCTCGTTATTTTTGATTGGGATTTTTACTCTTTACAAATTCCTCCACTTCGTCAAATGTGATGAGCTCCGTGTCGCCCGGCCGGTTGAAGAGTTCAGGAAGCAGTTCTGACAATTCCTTCTTCGCCATGCATTCAAGTTCCTGTTGTAGATTGAAAATCCTTTTTTTCAACGGAGTGAGCTTGTGTTGATAGAACATCCTGGTGATTTCACCGTGGCGAAATTGCTGCTTGAGCTGCTGCTTCTGCAGATTCAGCGATTCCAGTACTTCCTTGCCCTCTTCCTGCTTCCGGCAGTAGTCGGCATACCAGTTCGTGAGTGCCTCGCGTTTGCATTCGAGGTGGGCGTTCAACAGGGAGACCCGCATCTTCTCCATCGCCTTGGCACCGGCCTCGCGGGTGTCCAGTATCTCCTGTCGCAAAATCTGATTCTCGCGCTGAAGAAGGAACAACTCCCTTTCTTTCAGACCATCACCGTTGTCGTTGGCTTCTAACAGCTTCACCACCTCTTCTAACGAGTAGGCCTCGTAACGTTGCTTAGCCTCATCGTAGCGTTTGTTGACTTCCATAAATGAACGCCAAATAGCGCTGAACGGACTGGGTAGGTTCTCCGAACGGCATTCTCCGTTAGCGTTGACGATGCCGCAGCAGTTCATTCCCGACAGCGGGCTCCCCGAGATGTAATATACGAGCCAGGTGTCGTCGTGGAGGCGGCTGATGATGGCGGGGACGCACGTCATCCACCATTCGACATAGACACCCAATGTAGGACGTCGGAAGCCACTGGTTCCGAAGTAGGCGAGGCCGCTTTGTACGGGAACGGGGGCAAGGAACATACGGCTGTCGCTCAGGATTTTCTCGCGGTGGTCAAGGAAGAAGAAGGCGCGGTCGGTGAAGAATTTCACGGCCAGTTTGCGCTGCTCTTTTACCTCTGGCGGGATGGGCTTCACGACGGGTTTCTTGCGCCCGATGGTCAGGTATTGTCCCGTGGTGTCCAGCTTCATTCGGTTGTCGATGGGCTGTGAGAGTTCCACTTTCGGATAGCACAGTAGTTCGCGACCACTGAGCAAAGTGATTTGATGGAGT
>JAGCCZ010000050.1 GCA_017651425.1 Bacteroidales bacterium | reverse complement strand
GATGGTGGAACGCGGTGCCTACAACCAGTTAGCCGATGCCCTCAACCGTATTTCGAGGAAGCAGAAGAAAGAGCCCGCACCGCTCACCAAGATACAGGAACAGCTTGAGGAGTTGGACAGACGCTACAGCCAACCACAGCCGCAGACCGAAACCAAGCAAGTGACCTACACCGCCGCCGACATCATTTTAAGTGAAACTTTCAAATAAACCCGACAATGAATACCGAAACCCTCCGTCAGATTTTCAAATCGCCGTTCGACTATACCACTTACAGCCGCGAAGTCGTGCATCGCCTTTTCGGTTGCCACGATGTGGCCTCGCGTCCCGAATGGTTTGACACCAACGCCGAAGGCGACCAGAGTTTTTTCATCGGTCAGATGAATGATGCCGACCATCGTCTGCTCGGCTTCTTCTACACCCGCGTGGCCGATGGCGGCGATGTGCGGCGCAAGCGCGTAGGCCTACGCAAGCTGATCAGTCCCTATCTGAAATACGATGTCGATGGAGCCATTGCCGTTTTCGACGACGGTCGGCACTGGCGTTTGTCCTACATCTGCGACCTCAAGGAGGGCAGCACCTCGGCCAAACGGTTCTCCTATATCTTGGGTGACGAAAACGGGCAATACAAAACACCGCTTGAGCGATTGGAGAAGGTGGCCAAACTGAATGGACACTTAACGCTGTCCGACCTCAGGGAATCCTTCTCGGTGGATGCGCTCAGCGATGAGTTTTTCGACGAATACCATCTCCATTATGACCGGATTGTGGCGAACCTCACGCAATCCTATCGTAGAGACATGCCATGGCGCGTCTCTGCCGACGGAACATCCGATACCCGTCTCCACGACTACGTCAAAAAGATGATGGGCCGCATCGTGTTCCTCCATTTCCTGCAGAAAAAAGGCTGGCTCAACGGCAATCCGACGTTCCTGCGCGACCTGTTTTGCTCCAGTCCTCATCAAGCCGATTTTCTTGAACAGGTCTTGGAACCGCTCTTTTTCGGAATCTTCAACACCGAGCCGGAGCAGCGTGAGAAACTGTTTGCCGACGAACAGTGGGACCGGGGTTTGTTGAGACAGTGGGAGCATTTGCCGTACCTCAACGGCGGTTTGTTCGAGCGTGACGAGGTGGATAAGATGAATATCAAGCTGCCGGCTTCGTTATTCAACGACCTATTCACCTTTTTGGCCTCCTACAACTTCACCGTCGACGAAAACGACCCCGACGATGCCGAGATTGGTGTCGATCCCGAAATGCTGGGCAAGATCTTCGAGAGTCTGTTGGAGGACAACAAGGCCAAGGGCGCGTTCTACACCCCGAAGGAGATTGTGCGGTACATGTGCAAGGAGTCCCTAATCGCGTATCTTAGTGAACAGTTGTCAGTGAACAGTGAACAGAACAAAAACACGAAA
Organism: Bacteroidales bacterium; assembly: GCA_017651425.1. Classification (GTDB taxonomy): domain Bacteria; phylum Bacteroidota; class Bacteroidia; order Bacteroidales; family WCHB1-69; genus F23-D06. The sequence continues at coordinate 39,022 of JAGCCZ010000050.1, read as the reverse complement.
ATCCCAACCGACATCGATTCTCAAATCACTGATCACAGTTCACTGATCACTAAAATCCGCACCTTTGTGGAGACACATGAGATGCAATCGGAATTAGAACCTTATCGTGATATGCTCAACAAAGCTTTGCGCGAGGTGAAGATCTGCGACCCGGCCATTGGTTCAGGTGCGTTCCCGATGGGATTGTTGAACGAATTATGGAGATGCCGCGAAGCCTTGACCAACCATGATTCCTGTTCACTGATCACTGTTCACAGATCACAATTGAAGAAAGAGATCATCGAAAACAACATCTACGGGGTCGATATTGAGCGGGGTGCCATCGACGTTGCCCGTTTGCGGTTCTGGTTGAGCATCGTGGTGGACAGCGAGGAGCCGCAGGCCCTGCCCAACTTCGACTACAAGTTCATGCAGGGCAACAGTCTGATAGAGAGCTTCGAAGGGGTGGATTTGAGCCGGATGATGAGCAGCGACGGTCAGCTCAGTCGCTTAGGGAAAGGACGAAACAAGGCTGGTGAGAACCAGTTCGGTTTCGAGTTCGCCACCGACGACACCAAGCGCAACCTGCAGATGTTGTTGAAGGAGTACTTCAGCATTACCGACCACGTGAAGAAAGCCGAGATGAGGCAGAGCATCAATGATAGTGTGAAGAGCTACATCCGTCAGTTAGGGATTTCCCCACGTGCCGAAATCCGCCTCACCACCCTCGACCCTTCCGCCAACCAGGAGTTCTTCCTCTGGCACACGTGGTTCAAAGACATCTTCGACAAGGGTGGGTTTGACATTGTGATTGGGAACCCGCCGTATGGCGCAAAATACTCTGATGAGTGTAAAAAATACTATAAAGAAAACTACATTACAGCTAAAACAATATCGGGGAAACAAAAAGGTTCTCTTGATACATTTACTCTATTTATTGAGCATGGGTATAATATACTTAAAGAAGAGGGTAATCTTGCATTTATAGTACCTATTGCAATCACTTCAAGCGATTCTTTATCTGGTGTCCACCGTATCTTATTAGAAAAATGCGACAATGTTTATGTTTCCTCGTATGCAGCACGTCCAAAACCAGTTTTTGATCGTGCATTTATAAATACATCTATTCTTCTTTTTACTAAAACAGGAAAAGGGTGTCGTCATGTGTTTTCAACAAAAATGTATCGCCGAAACGCAGACAAGTTTAATTTACAATATCTTGTAGATCACTTGCAATTCACAGATGTGAAAACATATATGCTTTATGGAAGAATACCTAAGATTGGAAGTGAAGTTGAGAAATCAATATTGAATAAAATAAATAGTCACAAGAGATTATCTGCTTTTTATGATTCAAAAGGTACGCCGATTTATTATCGCACAACAGGAGGCAGATACTTTAAAGTCGTTACGAATTATCCAACCGGTTCGACAAAAGAAAAGCCTTTGTTTTTCAACAAAAGATTCGCAAACGCTATCGGTTGTGTTTTGAGTAGCAGTTTGTCGTTTTGGTTCTATCAAATCTATTCTAACAATTTGGACTGGAAAACTTATGAAATTGAAAATTTTACGCTTCCTTTCCTCTCTGATAAAAATATTGTTGATTTAGAAAAACTATACAAGAAATATCTTGACGATATCGAGATAAATGCTAATGTTAGATTATCAACTGGGGAATCTAAATATCTTGTTGACTCTTTCAAAGAATATAAAATAGTCCGTTCCAAATCAATAATTGACGAGATTGATGATTTTATAGGTCCCTTATATGGTTTGACACAGGATGAAATTAACTTTATAAAAAATTATGAAATTGAATTCCGAATGGCGGGCGAATGATAAATCCAAGAGATGGTCAAGTTGGTTGAGCAAATAATTGTGAAGAAACTTCAGGTGACATTTTTGCTTTGGAGCGGGAGATTGACGGGATGATGTATGGGTTGTATGGGTTGACGGAGGAGGACGTGGAGGTGGTGGAAGGGGGCAAATAACGATTATCAACAATTGTTAACAAATACGGTTTGTGACTTGTTAAAAGAAATACTTTGGGAAACGATCAACCATATAAGGATTTGGTGTAATTTTGCGGAATTATCTTAAAAATAAAAAAAATGAATCTTAAAACTAAAAGATTGGAACAATTGCGTGAAAACGCAAGTACAACGATTAGTGAATTAATGAAATCATTAGGAGAAAATATCCTTCTCGAAGAATCGATAAAAGGTGCGATGCCAAAGATTCCTTCGAATCAAATGTATGTTGAAATATTTCAGCTTGCCTACGGTTTAAAAGTCGGATGTCTCTTTTCTTTGCTAGATATGGGAGCATTACTCGTGTCAGAATTTAGGGCCGAGACTAATCTTGAAAAGAGATTTCTTTTGAAAAATATCCAAGCATCAATCTTGGAAGGATATAAATTAATCAGAAACTTTGGCAAAGCAAGAGCACACTCGTATTTTTCAAAATTAAAGAAACTTGCCCCTGTTGAAATCAATTCAAGAATTTTAGAAATCGAAAATGATTTGGACAAATTCGAATCAATATATCTAAAAGACAGGACTTTAAGAGATGTAACATATCATTATAATGACGATATGCTTTTTGTTTATAAGAAAACGATAGAGCTCTCAAGCGAGGAAGGATGTCTTGTTCAGGTAAACAGATACAATGAGATACTTTGGAATTTAATCCGCCTTCTTGACGAGATTATAGCGACAAGTTCTTCGTATGTTTTCGTCCCCAATCCTACAAACAATAATAGATTTAAGGTGTCCGAATCAGGAATTCATCAGTTAGTCATCAATGGGATAAGAAAAACGGATTTCCCCAAAGACGTGTCTAAAGCACTTGCATTAGTAGCAACGTCAATGGACAGAATATCTGCAAAAATGAGTGTGACAAATAGGATAACAACTAAAATGGAAGAATTGGGTATTGTAGGGGATAGACTCACAAAAGCGACAAAAACCATGTATGAAATGTTAAACATGCGTCTATTGCTATGTTTTTATTACATTGATTTAGCTTCGATAATGAGGGCTTATATCAATTCAGCATCCACTGATGAAAGCATTTTGAATCTGAGAAGACTCCATATCATACACGCTTCCACTCTTGATCACTTATATGGTTATTCCGAAAGTCACAAAGAAGTATCTTTTTGGGCAAAAATAAGAGAAGTAATACCTGAGAGCAACATGGAGTTAATAGATGAAGCTGATCAACTTGATGAAATATTTGTACAGAATATCGAAGAACGAGATGTTAATTATAGACATTTGCATGCCCATTATATTGAAAGTTCAGGTGCTTATTCCAACGCAGTAGTCCGTATAATAAACAGCATGGAGGGATTGAATCCGTTAGTTGAAATAAAAAAATCGGAAAATCTACTCCTACTAAGCAAACGACTGCAAGATTTTTTGAATAAGCTGATGGATTGTTTAGCAAAAGAAGGTGAAGAATTATAATTAGTAAGAGAGAACGGATTAAATGCCAAATTCGAAAAAGCGCATACTGTTATCAAAAGTAGAAACATGTCCGATGTAAATAATTGAAAGAAATGGGAACGAACTGCTTAGGTGTATTGCTCGCAAGATAAAAACATCGATGTATCTTCTTGAATGTTCAGAATCTATCTATATGGAGAAATATCGCTCTGCTGTCAAAATCGAATTGAACAGACGAGGACTTTTGCTGTAGTTTCACCACGACCTCTCCTTCCGTCGCCTGCTCCGTCCGTAACCGCCGTCACGCACCTCCCTGCCTCACACCACCTCCAACCGCCACGCCTCCGACACCTGCATCGGGCTGATGGACGGCACGGTGCCGGTGGAGGCGCTGGTGAATGTTAATTGACATCTCATCCCCGTCAGGGGATGCCTATCTGTAGCAAACGGATAACACGCGCGGTTTCAAATCCCCGGAGGGGATTCATTTTCAACGGGTTGCCAAAATATTATCGTGCCCGATGTGCAACCCCTCACGGGGTTGTGGGGGCTGCCGCATCGCCAACGGCTACAGATAGGGAACCCCTGACGGGGTTCGGGGGGTGTATTTGGGAACGTCCTCGTGCTACAGAGATGGAAGCCCTGACGGGCTTTGGAAGGATACGGAAACGAGCCCATCACCGATTTGCCGAAATCGACGACGACATCCGCAAGGCCGAAGCCCTCCTCCGTCACGACCTCTCCTTCCGTGTCCTGCTCCGCCCGTAGCCGCCGTCACGTACCTCCCTGTCCCACACCGCCTCCAACCGCCACGCCTCCGGCACCCGCATCGGGCTGATGGACAGCGCGGTACCGGTGGAGGCACTGGTGAATTCCGATACGTAATAATCTTCACCCCACAAGGTGTTATCTTAATACACAAAACCAAACATCCATATCGGTATGGAGTTCCCTATTGCGTATTCAACATTATCCTTCACAAGATAAGCATTGTCCAAATCTTTTATCTGGTGTCCTTTTTTGCTTTTTCCACCAACCTCAAATGTGATGCCATCAATTTCAAAATCAGAAACACTTGACGCTGTCACGTTAAAAGATTCACTCATCCACGACAGAAACATGGTCTCCCTAACAGTACCGGAATCTGGTTTAATATCGGATATCGCATACGCAATGTTGCTGTTGTTAAGGTATAGTTTCTCAACTTTTCTGAGCAAGGAGTCCCCTGTGCCTTTTTCTTTCAATGCATTGAATAATCTTGATTTCTCAAGGTATTCTATATAATCGGGCAACTGATTGCGGCCTATCTCAAGTTCTTGTGCCAACTTGCTGTAGTTGGGCTTGAACGGCACACTGTTGGCAAGAACATACATCAATTTTTTCAATTTGACGGCAGATGCAACGGGCATGTCGGCATAACTTGGAATGTCATGCTCGACCGTTTCGTTTATCGCCTGTTTGAGTCTTAGATTATAATCTTCCTCTTTGAAAAAAGGATAATATCCTTTTCGACAATACTCTTCGAAATACTTGATAGGCCGATGCTCACTATACGGGAAATCCACTTTTCCTTGCAGAATATCATCAAGAGAGGCCGTTTTCAGATTCCATCCGTTGGCAATATTCAAATATTCTCTGAAAGATAATCCCGGCATGGCGTATTCAATGGCCCTACGACTCAAATCTGCAGAGTTCCCCTTTTTTAGAGCTAAAAGCGAACTGCCAGAATAAACGACAGACATCTTCGGCAACTTGTCGTAAATCATTTTTATCTCAGTTGACCACCCTTTGTATTTATGAATTTCATCAATATACAAACGCTTTCCGCCACGCTTATAAAAATCGTATGCCGTTTCGTACAATCCATGTCCTGAAAAATACATATCATCAGCCTGAACATAGAGTGTCTCCTCAATGTTGTCATATTTTTTGATATGCTGCAACAACAGCGTCGATTTGCCAACTCCTTTCTGGCCAACTAATCCGATTAATCGGTTTTTCCAATTGATTTTGTTGTGAAAACTCCTGACATAATCCGTTGGAGTAATCTCAAGCAATAATCTGTACGATTCAAATAGTGTTTCCATAATAATTTTTTTTGCAAAAATAATAAAATTTTCAATATTGCACTTTTAGAAGTGAGAAAAACAACAAGAAAGCGCTTTCTAAAGTGCAATTCATTCAAATTGTATTGTGCTGCCACGCCTCCTGCACCCGCATCGGGCTGACGGACGGCATGGTGCCGGTGGTGGCGCTGGTGTGCGGGGTGGTTCATCCCCGTCAGGGGATGCCTATCTGTAGCGGATGCCCATGCGAGGTTTCAAATCCCCGGAGGGGATTCATGTTCAACTGGTTGCCGAAACATTGTCGTGTCCGATGTGCAACCCCTCACGGGGTTGTGGGGGCTGCCGTATCGTCAACGGCTACAGATAGGGAACCCCTGACGGGGTTCGAGGGGTGTATTTGGGAACGTCCTCGGCTACAGATATGGAAGCCCTGACGGGCTTCAGCGGAATGCGAGAACGTCCTCGGCTACAAATATGGAAGCCCTGACGGGCTTGAGAGAGACACGGAGTCGGGCTTGGAGAAATACGGAGATGGTATCGGTTACTGTTAAGGCCCTTAATCATCGCCGACATCCGCAAGGATGAGGACATACTCCCACACAAGTTCTCCTTCAGCAGCCTACTTCAGTCCATGGAAAAGCTATGTTTTTTAACAAAAACTTTTTGTTCCATTAAAAAAAATATCATGGAGGCACAACCATTCTAAAAATGTGTATTTTTGCGGCTGAAGAAAACAACGAACGAAATGGCAAAAGATCACACCCTTGAAGACGCTGAAATGCAAGAAGTTAATGAACCTCAAATGCAATATGCCGCTCCCGTCCAAAAGACTCTTCGGACATTAACGGACGAGGAAATCGAACGTAGCATGACGCTTGAGGAGCTTGATACCCATCTGACAGAACTTATCCATCAACATTATCACATCAAATAATGAAAGTGATTGTTGATGATAAAGCCGTAAAAGCAATTGACGACTTCTATATCGCTGCAATGAACAGGCACATATCGTTGTCTGAGGAGACTGTTATGGCCAAAAAGAAACGGCTAATTGCCGCTCTCGAGTCCTTGAAAGATTACTATTTCATCTATCCAAAGGCGAGATGGAAAGAAGAATGGATAAAAAACAATTGGCAGGATTTTATTTGCGAGGATTTTCATTTCGCATACGAGGTGGTTCTTGATAAGGATGGCCAAGAAATCATTTTTATTCGTGACGCAGTACACAGTTTATTGTACCACTAATCCTGCCACCGCAACCTTTTCCATTCTTTGCATCCTCATGATATAAATAATTGCTATCTTTGCTGCGTCGTTCTCTTCGGATTATGTTTAACGACTTCGCATGGTCCGCGGATACGGCGTGGAGTGTGAATAAACTGAAGTCTCTATATCGAAAATGAATCGCTGGAAATTTCTTATCGTATTCCTCGTGATGTCTTTCTCTTCCTACGCCCAGCAGTTCCGGGTGGTGGAGGACACGCTACGGATTAACGCCTCTGATTTCATAAGCCCTATTTCAGAATTTGAGATGAAGTGGGCCGCCAAATATCACGGCTATTATTTCTGTATTTTCAAAAACACACAAGTCTATGACCATTGGCTATGGAAAAACCGACTGCTCGTCATTTCAGAAGATGGAAATGAGATTAGAGAGGTAAGTTTGCCCAAAGATTTTCAAAGAAACTATTATGGCGACCTTTTTACGCGACACGACACGCTCTTCTTAAGGCCCTATCATCTTAGAGGCGAACAGGACGGCTATTTTTTTGATATGTCTGATTGGCAATGGGAGCCCGTCGAAGTGGTCTCCAATGTAATCTATGAGGACGACCAATACAGCGTTGCATTCGTTGACATTGGTGAATGGGGAGAATACACCTGGTTTATAGACAAAACAGCGTCACACCTTGACGTTCTGCAGAACACGCAAGAAGTGAGCACGGACATTTGGGAAAGCAGTTCCTCTATTACTATAAAACCTTCCTATCCTGGAGTTAAAGAATATTTTTCCCAACACCTTATGCCTAGAGGATTGTCGCGCATCATCAAAAAAGACAATGTCTATTATTTCATTCGGGTCAGCAAAGTGGACACCTTGATTTCCTTGGAAGGGAAAACACAATTATGTGAAAAGGGCTTTACATACGAAGATGCTTCTGCAGACGAACACGTTTTTTTGCAAAACCTTTATCATTCCGGTGGCCTGGAGGTTAATCCTGTTCCTACTTTTTTCCAATTCACAGGCAGATATGATGAGGGCAATTGGTGGGGCAAAAAGACATACGACACGGTATTTTCAGACGCATTCTTGACAAATGGGAACCTTTACTACCTGATCAATTCAAAGAAGAAAACTATCATTGCCCAGCTTGAAGACGGAAAACTGATTGAAAAATTCGATTTGGGACATCCATACCGCTTTCTCCGATGGTACGATTGCTTCAGAGGTGAAAATCCAGCTCCAAACCAATGTTTTCTGCAATTCGAGGAAAATAAAAATTCCTACGGGGTGCTGGAAATCCAGGATACACTCATCCATATCTGTCATATTGTCCACAATCAGGATTCACTGCCTCATATAGGCACGGACAACATCGAGCCATTGCTCCAATATCTTCTGAATCATCTTGACCATCTGACTCTTTCCCAGACAGACAGCGTGGAGAAGTCGTTACAGGCCACTTGCCAGGGAGAGTTCAGAGATTTGGCCAATCTTTATTACCCTGACGATTATCAAACAGGCGAGTACGAAAGATACAGCTATTATACCGTAGCCGATCCTAAAGAGACCTTATCTGTGTACTATTGCGTGCATAAAAGCGATTCTATGGTCAGGGGTGCATTTTTTGAGTGGATAAAGACCAATGTTTATAACTCGTCCGAGCACAGTTCCGGAAGTATAGACGATGTGGGGAAAAAGCATTCGCAAGTACGCCAAATCCTGACTCGCCTGACCGGCAAAGAGCCTGTCAAATCAGATGGGAAAAGCAAATATTTGTTGTGGTCGTACCACAATATTACCATCAAACTATACGAAGACGGGCGAATGGTGATGTATCTGACAAAAGAGTAAAAAAACGGAATTATTTTATATCGCCAACGGGCATCCAGATACCCGAAAATTGCCTATTTTTGCCGCCTGAAAACAAATAAAAAGAAATGAAGGATTTTGTTGCCATAGACTTTGAATCCGCCAATAACGAGTGCAGTTCGGTATGCAGCGTGGGCATTGTGGTGGTCAAGGACGGTGTAATCATGCAAACATTCTACTCTCTCATCCAACCCCGCCCCAACTATTACGATTATTGGTGCTCCAAGATCCACGGCCTTCAACGCAAAGACACGCAAGACGCGCCCAGCTTTGTGGAGGTGTGGAAACTCGTGGACCCGCTCATCGGAGGGCTGCCGCTGGTGGCCCATGACAAACATATCGACGAACGCAGCTTGCAGGCCGTCTTCCATGTCCACAAGATGGAATACCCCGGCTACAAGTTCTATGACACTCTGGCGGCGTCGATGCGAGCATTCCCCGACCTGCCCAACCACAAGCTTTACACGGTGGCGGCACAATGCGGCTACACCTTGACACACGAGCACAATGCCCTTGACGATGCCATAGCCTGCGCCTGGATCGCCCGTGAAATACTATAAGTTCAGATAACCAAAGTGACAGGATCCGTCAATCCTTCACGCATCTTACCGACAGGCCGTAAAACAGGCTGCAGTCGTTCGCAGTAGGCTCTTTGGTGTTGAATCCGATGCTCCGTCCACCTGCAAAATAGTTTCCCGTGCGCGAGGTGGTCCAGAAGTAGGCATACTGCCCCACATCATTGAAGGTGCCGAAGATGAAATTCCCGGCCGGAAGCGCGTGGAATCCCGTTGCATCGTTGATTTCCATTTCCCGCCCCGGCGAGAGATAGACGCGCGCGGAATCCCAACCATACGCAGCGGCCAACGCCTTGACGACAGAGCCGCTGTATTCGATATAGTCGTCGTTTGCCTTGACCGCTGCAATCATAGCGTTCCACTCTGGATTGGAGGGCACATGCCATCCGTCAGGGCAAACACCCTGCACCCCCGAAGGGTTCTCGCTGCTGTGACTTTGTCCATGCATCACGGCAGGCCAATTGTACAACAGGCCCAAAAGATCGGAACCGACCACCGAATTGTCCGGAAGATACCTGTACGGCAGAGAATCACTGCTGCTCGTGATGTCGCCCGGCGGGATCTCCGTGCCGTCGGCATAATGGGTCGTTTTCAGGTTGGAAGCCATCCATGTCTGCTCCCCGATAACTACAGCATCATAGGTGTTGCCATCCACATCGGTGACGGCGTCCTTCACGATCACGGCGGGGCTCTCCGTGGGACGGTGCTTGCAGGCATTCACCATCAGCACCGTCATCGCTATGAAAACGCAAAACAGCAAAAATCTTTTCATGTCCGTTAAATTCTGTCCAACACAGTCCGTACCAACGTCTCCATCCTGTCGTGATAATCGTCCAGGAAGCGGCCCGTCACGCGATTGGCGATGATGAGGCACACGGTCAAGGGCTGATGTCCCAATATGTTGCCCAAACCATAGATGGCCGAGCATTCCATCTCCATGTTGGTGATGACGTTTCCGTCATATTCAAAAGTCTCTATTTTCTCATTCAGATGCGGGAAAGCCAGCGGTGCGCGCACCTGGCGCCCCTGCGGGCCAAAGAAGCCCGGCGCGCTCACGGTCACACCCTGACGCATGTCGAAGGCGATGCGGTTCAACAGCTCCTGCGATGCGGGGGTGCAATATGGTCGTGGCAGACGCTCATTCCAATCCGTGTGCCGGACAAAAGCGCGCACCAACTCCTCATTATCCCAGTTCCCGTGTTCGTAGTACTGCCACACGCCGTCAATGCCAAGTCCCCACGCCGAAGCGACGAAAGAGCCGCACTCGATGTCAGGCCGTAGTCCGCCGGAAGTGCCGATGCGCACCATGTTGAGCGCATGCCGCTCCGGTTTCACGGTCCGTGTCGCCAAATCAATGTTGGCCACTGCATCCAGCTCCGTGACCACAATGTCAATGTTGTCCGTGCCCATGCCCGTGGAGACGGCGGATATTCTCTTGCCTTTGTACAGGCCCGTATGTGTGATCAGCTCGCGGTTTTCCTTGACCAATTCAATTTTATCAAACATGCTGGAAATCATCGAGACGCGCCCCGGATCACCCACCAAGATCACATTGTCGGCAAGTTCTTCGGCATGCAAGTTAAGATGATAGATGGCCCCGTCTTTTTGTTGGGGCAGTTCAGATGCTGGAATTATCATAGTATTCAATATTAGATTATCAAAATTTATCAGAACAAAAAATCATACTCGGCTGATTCCACCAACTTGTCGAACTGATTGTTCGGGTGAATGGGATAAACACGTCCGTTGGAAACGATCAACCACTGATTCCTGATATTGTACAACTTTACATCATCAAGACTCAATCCTTTGATTTTCAGTACATTCCCGGAGAAATTGTAGGACATCTTGTTCTTAATGGGCGTGGTCCATTGCTGAATCTGGACAAACGAGGGCTTCTGTTCCGGCACAGCAATTTCCTGTTTGTTTTGATCAAGATAGATGACACGGGAACTCACCTTCGACAGCATTCTGTCTTCCATAACCGATTTACCGCTCTCTTGAAGGTCGGACATATAGAGTTCGTCATACTCCATGGTCAGGTCTTCGGTAGCCAAGTCGTCCAGAAGCGAGTCCGCGGGGATGCTGTCGAGATCCTGGGCAGCCAGGTTCTGCATCTCACGGTCCTCATACTTGTGGATCACATATTTCACAACGGTGTCCGATCCATGCTTGGAAGCGAGCGTGTCGGAAGGGATCACGTTCACAACGGTAGGATGATGATACCCTGTGAGGTCTATGACCAACATGGTGACCACCGCGCCCAAAAGCAGGCCTATGACAGTGGCAATCAAAAACAGTGTGCCTTTCCCTATGGTCTTGGCCGATTTTTCATTAGAGTCCTGTGTATCCATTTCATTGCAATAGCGGGTGCAAATGTACAAAAAAAGTGGAAAGTCAACCCACATTTTTTTTGTATCTTTGCGGCCTTGTAAAATTGACACGACAATGGGCGTAGTAACACAAATATTAGGGCTGGTCGCCAGCCTCTCTTTCCTCATCCTCACACATGAATTGGGGCATTTCACCTTCGCCAAGATCTTCAAGACACGGGTGGACCAGTTCTACCTCTTCTTCAACCCGGGATTCTCCTTCATCCGCTTCAAGCGATATGACGGGAAGAACCACTTCAGTTTCTTCTCGGGCCGCGCCCCCAAGGAGTGGGCCGACCATCCGGAGAGCACCGAATGGGGCCTGGGATGGCTGCCATTAGGCGGCTATTGTTCCATCAACGGCATGGTGGACGAGACCACGAAGGCTTCCGACCTGGGCGAGGAGGTTCACGAGTGGGAGTTCCGCGCCAAGCCTGCCTGGCAGCGCTTCTTCATCATCATCGGCGGCGTGCTGGTCAACTTCCTCTCCGCCATCATCATCTACATCGCCCTCTGCTTCACCTACGGCCGCGAGTATATCCCCCTCGAGAACGCCAAGTACGGTCTCGAGTTCTCGCAGGAGATGCAGGACGCCGGTTTCCGCAACGGTGACAAGATACTCCTGCTCAACGACTACAAGCCGCAGACGCTGAGCGACTTCGCCAACGACATTCTCCTCGATGACATCAAGACCGTGACCGTGGAGCGCGACGGCGAGCAAAAAGTCATCCGCATACCCAAGTCGCTGCCCCGCAAGGTGGTGGGTGCCGGCACCAACAGTGCCTTCTGCAACTACCGCATCCCGTTTGTCATCGACAGCGTGCTGCCCGCCACACCCGCGGCGCGCGCCGGCCTGATGCGCGGCGACTCCCTCGTGGCTGTCAACGACTCCGCCACCTTCTGCTTCTTCGACTACAAGAAGGTCTTCAGCGAGAACAAGGGCCAGCCCGTGGAGCTCGCCTACTATCGTGGCGACAGCCTCTGCCGCAGCACCGTCACCCTCGACTCGCTCGGCAACATTGGCGTCTCCTACAAGCTGCCATACGACTATTTCGGCAGCGTGAAAGAGGAATATGGCTTCTTCGAGTCCATACCCAAAGGCATCGTGATGGGCTTCCAAACCCTCGCCGACTACGTCAAGCAGTTCAAGATTGTCTTCACCAAGGAAGGCTCCACGCAGTTGGGCAGCTTCCTCACCATCGGCAGCATCTTCCCGAAGACGTGGGATTGGGAGCGCTTCTGGAATATGACCGCCCTGTTGGGCATCATCCTCGCCTTTATGAACATCATCCCCATCCCGGCCCTTGACGGCGGCTACATCCTCTTCATCCTCGTGGAGATGATCACCGGCAAGAAACCCAGCGACAAGTTCCTCGGCATCGCCAACACCATCGGCTTCGTGCTGCTCATCCTGCTGATGGTCTATGCGTTGGGGTTGGACTTCAGGAGGTTCTTTTTTAAGTAACTAAGAAATTAAGAAGTTAAGGGAATATGTCGCAAATCACCTTATATCACGGCAGCGAAGCCAAAGAAGTTCTCCCGACTTTTGGTTTGGGGAACGACCGTCACGACTACGGCAGGGGCTTCTATTTGACTGAGAGCAGGGATTTAGCGATGGAATGGGCCGTTTACAAGCCAAACAGCAAGAACGGCTGGTTACATCAGTTCACTTTAAATACCGATGAACTGAAAATCTTGGACTTTACCCAATTGAACATACTATGTTGGTTGGCCGAGCTGATGAAGCACCGTGAAGCAGCAGATTCAAAGCGTTACCGTATGCTATCCACAAAATTCATTGAGAAATATGCGGTTCCGACAGATTCATACGATGTAATCAAAGGCTGGAGGGCGAATGCCTCCTATTTCTACATCGCCAAGGCTTTTGTACGGGATGAGATTGATGTGGACATATTGGAAGAATTGATGACATTAGGCGGCCTTGGCATCCAATACTGCTTGAAAAGTCAGAAAGCCTTTGACAATATCGTAGAAAACACGACCGCCTTGCAACCTGTTGATTTCACGGAATTCAACCTGAAATATAACACACGCGACATCACCGCTCGCGAAAATATGCGAGAACTGATTGATTCTGATAGAAATAAGGTAACAAAAGTTTTTAGCACTTTAATTTGATGAATATGGAACACGCCTATCCGAGAGCCTATTTGGACGATGTTGTGGAAGCGCAAGGCAAGCTTTTTGACCTTGTGGCGCACGACCATCCCGACATGGACACGGCGGACTTCATTGTCCATTACATGAAAAGTGCCGCCAGAAAGCACATCGACAACGCACAGGCATATGTCTGCACGATGGACCACAATGAACTTTGGGACTATTTCCAGAAAAACGAGCTCTACTCGCTCCGTCGCGGCGAATCGTTGCAGGGCTTTCTGCCCGATTGGATCGGCGAGTTCTACGCTTACTACCAATGGTTCTACAACATCCCAAGTGCTGAATTAGTCAATCATATACCTGTCAACTACCTGATTAACGCATACCCCGGCCTCCACGACCTCGATCTGGACCTCGCCGTGCAGAAGGTCGGGCCTATCCAAAACTTTTCCTCAAGCAGCCCCGAAGAGGCAACACGCGCGAAGCGCAATTAACCCCACACAAGGCGGGAGCCGCAGTGTGGGGCCGTGAGAAGGAGACATATCGTAAACCGCAAATCGTAAATCGCATGAACACCACCGAACTCAAAACCGAAATCGCTCGCCTCAAACGCGAGAAGAACGCCATCATCCTGGCACATTACTATACACTTCCTGAAGTGCAGGAGGTGGCCGACTATGTAGGCGACAGTCTGGGGCTGGCCCGCAAGGCCGCCGCCACGGATGCCGACATCATCCTCTTCGCCGGCGTGCATTTTATGGCGGAGACGGCCAAGATCCTCAATCCCACGCGCAAGGTACTCGTGCCCGATATGAGCGCTGGCTGCTCCTTGGCCAACAGCTGCAAGGCCGAGAAACTCGCCGAATTCAAGGCGAAGCACCCCGACCACAAAGTGTTGGCGTACGTCAACTGCACGGCCGCCGTGAAGGCCCAGTGCGACCTGATCGTCACCTCCGGCAACGCTCTGAAGCTCGTCAACCAGCTGCCCAAGGACGAGAAGATCATCTTCGTGCCCGACGGCAACCTCGGCGACTACATCAACCGGATGACGGGCCGCGAGATGCTCCTCTGGGACGGTGCATGCTGCGTACACGACCATTATGAGGTGGAAGACTTGGAGAAGGCCAAGGCCGAGCATCCCGATGCTTTGGTGGTGGCGCATCCCGAGTGCCGCCGCGAGCTGTTGGAGAAGGTGGATTTCATCGGCTCCACCGCCGCGATGCTCAACTTCATCGGTGAGAGCGAGGCCAAGGAGTTCATCGTCGTCACCGAGAGCGGCATCATCTACGAGATGCAGAAGCGTAACCCCGACAAGAAGCTCTACACGCTCTACAACGGCGCCGTCAAGCACGACTGCGTGAACATGAAGAAGAACAACCTGCTGAACATCTACGCCGCCCTGCTCGAGGAGCAGCCGGAGCTCATTATGGACGAGGAGCTGCGGAAGAAGGCGCTGGTGCCGATCCAGAGGATGCTGGAGATGAGCTAAGACATTCCTTGAGCAGCCTCGAAGAGGCAAAACGCGCGAAGCGCAATTAACCCCACACAAGCGACGAAGGAGCGCTGTGTGGGGCATAGCGACACCCCGCGATGCAAGCGTGTCGGAGACACGCCACTACAATCGAGAAAAAACAATATCACAGCCTCCGCGTCACCGGCAACCGGTATATCCCCATATTGAAACTGACAAATATTTTGTTTTGTCCAAAAAAAATGTATTTTTGCAAACTGAAACTATAAAATATTTTAGATAATTTAAAGTTAAAGTTTATGTTATCACGATTTTTTAATCTACAAGATGCTGAAACAGAAAGTGTTTTCTTTTTTGGAGCAAGACAAACAGGAAAAACAACATTATTAAAAAACCTCTTTCCAAACACGCGATACTACGACCTGTTAAAAAGCGATGAATTCGAACGGCTTAGCCGCAGGCCCTCGCTATTACGGGAAGAACTGATAAATCTTCCGTCTGACGAACTGATTATCATTGACGAAATCCAGAAACTCCCCATCCTGCTTGACGAGGTACACTGGCTGATAACGAACCGCGGACTCCGCTTCATCTTGACAGGCTCGAGTGCGCGGAAACTTCGCCGCGGAGGGGTGAACCTTTTAGGAGGTCGCGCCTTGCAAAACAACTTCTATCCGTTGGTCAGCACAGAAATCCCCGACTTTGACCTCGACAGAGCGGTCAACAATGGCATGATCCCCCGGCATTATCTAATACAAAACGCGACCAAACGTATTCGCGGATATGTGGGCAATTACCTTCAAAGTGAAATCATGGAAGAGGCAAGAGTCCGAAACCTTGCCGTTTTCAACCGTTTTCTGGAAGCGGCTGCCCTTACAAGCGGCGAAATGCTTGTGTTCAGCAATGTGGCAGCAGACTGCGGCGTGAGTTCCGTCACGGCAAAGGCATACTTTGAAATTCTCGAGGACACTCTCTTTGGCTACACCGTGCCCGCCTATACCAAAACAAAAAAAAGAAAACTAATCCAGGCCCCTAAATTCTACCTTTTCGATGTTGGTGTCACCAACTATCTGTTGCACAGGTCGCACCTGCAACAAGGGTCACCCGAATATGGCCACGCTTTTGAGCATCTGGTCATCCAAGAATTGATTGCATATCTGGGCTATCAACAGCGGGAGGAAGAAATCCGTTATTGGCGGACAAGCAGCGGGCTCGAAATTGATGTGGTATTGGGAGACGCTAAGGTAGGAATCGAAATCAAGTCAACCAAAGAATTGAGAAACAACCAATTAAAAGGATTACGCTCGTTCGGCAAAGATTATCCCGAAGCACGTCTTATTGCAGTAACTCTTGACAAATACCGCCGACTTGTGGATAATATTGAAATTATCCCCGTACTAGAATTTTTCGCAGACCTTTGGTCTGGGAAAATATATTGATTATCTTTGCCGCATCAAAATCATACAGAAATGAGAAAGAAAACATTCCTTTTATTGTTAGTTTGTGCCTCGATGTTCAGTACTCTGCGGGCGCAGAGCCCGACCGACCTGGAAAACATTCTAAGTCAGATCAGCGCCGACAGTGTGTATGCGACGGTGCAGGATCTGCAGAACTTCGGCAGCCGCTTGGCTGTGCGGAACGAGAATAACCCTGACGGCAACCGCGATGTCGCCGACTATATTATCCAACGGCTGGAGAATTACGGTATATCAACATCTATTGATTCTTTAGATATACATGGAGGAATCATATATGGAATGTGGATTGACCAATGGTTCTACAATGTCAAAGGAGTTCTTCCCGCCAGCAATCCCATTGATGATTCACTCGTGCTTGTGGGCGCACACATGGACGCCATCTCCTTTAACAATGGCAGTTATACTTCTATGACCGCCCAAGTGCCCGGAGCAGACGACAACGCTTCGGGGGTGGCCGTGATGCTTGAGCTGGCGCGCATCATCCACGAGAACAACCTCCAATTCCGTCGCGACATCCACTTCATGGCCTTTGACGTGGAGGAGTTCGGTTTGATTGGAAGCAGACATGACGCGCAAAAGCGCAGTGAGGCGGGCGAGAAAATCGCACTGATGATGAACAACGACATGGTGAGCAACCAGCCCGAGGACGAAGATTGGAAACTCACCTTCCGATGGTACGACAATGCCGTAGATGTGGCCAACCACGCCGCCGCCATCTGCGAACAATACACAGACCTGGAGCCAGTCATACTGCCCGAAACCGAAAATTGGGAAATGGCTT
This sequence comes from Bacteroidales bacterium, assembly GCA_017651425.1. Classification (GTDB taxonomy): domain Bacteria; phylum Bacteroidota; class Bacteroidia; order Bacteroidales; family WCHB1-69; genus F23-D06. The sequence continues at coordinate 21,636 of JAGCCZ010000050.1, read as the reverse complement.
CACGAAGTGACAGCTACGCTTACTATCGGTACGGCTACCGCGCCATCTTCACCCATGAATACACGTTTTCCTCCTCGTACCATACTCTCCACGATGTGACGGACTCCTGCAACTACCCCTACCTCGCCGAAGTCGCGCGCTACAATATGGCGATGCTGACCGCCTACGCCGACCCCACTTCTGGAGTTGGGCTTGAGGAACATCCCGCCGTCACCACCAGTACTTACGCGTATCCTAACCCCTGCGTCGGCAAAGTCATCCTGCAGTACCAGCTGGAGCAGGATTCACCCGTCAGCATTTCCGTGCTCGACTTGAGAGGCTGCATAGTCTTGCGCATCGACCAATCCGTCCAATCCGCTGGCATCTGCCACTCCGAACTGGACCTCTCTTCGTTGCCTACCGGCCTGTACCTCTGTCAGATCCGCACGGACAAGGGTGTCGAAACGCTGAAACTGCTGAGACAGTAATAGACTTGAGATTTTTCCTTGAGCAGCCCCGACAGGGGCAAGAGCTCGGTAGAAAACGCAGATTATAGATAGCGCATCAAGTGACTCGTAGTGGGGATAATAACCGTGATTTTGTTATTTGCAGGTGTGTGTTATGATTGCCAAAATGGAGTATTGAACAATCCTGTGTTTTTCGTATCACAACGTTTTTTTCTGAAGCTATAGATATCTTGGATAATTAATAGTTTGTGATCAGATCTATTCTTTCTTTTTTATGTATTTTTCTATATCCATTTTCAAGACATAACTCCTTTCCTGTACTCTATGATAAACTTCAGCACTAACTTGAATAGTTTTAATAGCATGGTTTTTGTCTGTGAAAACTCTCAAGTAGTACTTTCCGTCTGAAATATATTTTTTTTGACAAATATATTCTGAATAATCCTCAGGTTTATATGTCACAGCAGATTGATTTTGTGGTTGTTGATCCATAGATTGATTTCGTGTTTGGGACTCTTCTCCTTCTACAAAATACTCATATATATTCCTTTGGGTCAAAGAAGTCGTGTTTGTCACTTCTGCATCTCCTTTTACAAGATGTTCGTATATATGGGTCTTCCCTATATAAGATTCTGGTGTGGATGGATTAAAATTAATTGGGAGCGGCACAATCTCACCATTTTCCAACAAAAAATATGCTTGGGTAACAGCACTGCCACTACCTTCAGATGTCACATAAATAATATCTTTTATTTGTGATCTGGACACCTCTGTGTGATAAGTATAGCAAGATAATAACGTTACACTTAGCAAAAGCATTAAAAACGGAATCGGCAATTTTTTCATAAACATACATATTGTGACCTCTATTTTACCATTTTCACGCCACACCTTCAAACCCTGCGAGGCCCGTTAAACAGGATCTAAAAATATGGCTTGCAAAGATAGCAAGTTTATCTATATGATGCAACAAAAGGTTGCACCTTGTTTTTTCGTTTTTCATCGAAACCATAACGATTTGATCTTAATGTGTTTATATTTACTCATTTCGAGTTTCAGAATCTGACTGTAGCGGTTCAACTTGTAAACGAAATTTGTCAGGGTGTTTTGGGGGCGTTTTCCGCGTAAATCCAACAACCCCGCAGAATACCCATGAAGGCTTTGTTCGCAGAAACAGAACACATATTTCATCCTTACGCGTAAATTCGAGTTCTTTTGTTGATAGTCTTCTACCATTAATAAATCCAAAGTGTTCCACATCCAACATATTAATGTTCAACACTGTACACATCAAATACTCTATCAAAAATTCAAAATTTTCTACTAACTGGTTACGCTGCCATCGGCCTTCCACTGTGGCGGCGAGGCATCTTTCGTTTGAGCTGAAATGAGAGGAGAGGGCAATAATGCTGTTGAAGTTTGAGAAATCTACCATGGACAATATTTGCAATACGGCGACAAATGCAGACGCCTTGCGACCCAATAACCCTTCATAATGGTATGGAATACATCCAAGCCCAAATGAAGCTCAACGCAATCACCTGTCAGCATCATCCGGAAGAGGAAATCGAGCGCAGGTTGGCACAAATAGACACGGATATGCGTCAGGTGGAGGATGCACTTCGAAACGATCTCGCCTTTCGCGGCCTGTTGCACCCATAAACGCCCGCACACCTACGGCGTGCGACATACCCGCCCGCAACGCCACATCCCTACCGAGCCCTGCAGCCCTATGGGCTGCAAGACGCAACTAGAAAGATACAGAACTAGGCTGTTAAGTAGTTCACCCACACCAGCAAATATCCCACGATTTGAAATGTGGGATATTTTTTTTCAAAAGAATATTGAACTATTAAAAAAAAGTGTATTTTTGCAGTCCCAGAACCCGCCAAGCCTCTCCACGATGCTCAAATGTGCGGGTCGTTTTTTTTATTTGAAACCAAACATATTATGAAGGAAACAAAAATAGCATTCAACAAAAAATATAGCACACCTATAGAACTTGTAAAACTACTACAATCAAGAGGTTTGCTAATTACGGATGCTTCTATTGCAGCACGGCACATCCAGAATATCGGCTATTATCGGCTTTCTGCATATATGTATCCACTGTTGCGGAAACCGAAAAATGAACATCGCTACAAAGAGAACGCTTCGTTCGAACAAGTCTTGATGCTTTATCGATTTGACAAACAATTGCGGGTTTTAACCTTTAATGAGATTGAGAAAATCGAAGTGGCGGTTAGAAGTGCCATTGTCGGATGTGGTTGTGAGACCACCAACGACCCGTTTTGGATGACGAATCAAGACAATTTTAAAGATGTGAGCAAATTCAATCACACGTTGGAACTGATCGAGTCAGAAATCAATCATTCTCGAGAGGAGTTCATCCTCCACTTCAAACAAAAGTATAATGAAAAATATCCACCAGCTTGGATTTTGGCGGAAATATTGCCCTTTGGTGTTGTCACCAGCATATACAGCAACCTCAAAAATATGCGACTGAAAAAAAACGTGGCACAACGGTTCGGCCTACAGGTCTCCCCATTTGAATCGTGGCTCACCATCGTGACATTAACCCGCAACGCTTGCTGTCACCACGCACGCGTATGGAACAAACGTAACACCATTCGTCCGATGCAACCCAACCGTGCAAAACACCCCTGGATTCACAATCCGATAGATCCATTAAGGATTTTCTTCGACCTTTGTATTATCAAATACTTTGTCAATGTCATCTCACCAGACAATGATATGACTCAAAAACTCAAAATGCTTCTTTCCGACTTCCCAAATGTGGATCCCGCCGCTATGGGATTTCCTCATAATTGGGAAGAGGAACCGGTGTGGAAGCAACCAAATAGCGACACCCGGCGATGCAAGCGTGTCGGAGACACGCAACTATAAACACTCACCGCCAAAACGTCACTGGCAAATCATAATAACAGCGGACAGGGAGCCCCCTAAGTGTGCCTGGTTGCCATTTTGGCATGGACATGATCACCCGGACGGCCTCTTCATCGCATTTAGGATGCAAAGACGTTATCACCACTGGCTTAATGATACTTCCGTCTTTATCCACAATAAATTTCACCCGTACCACTCCACCAGCATCCAAGAGCGGGTCATCCGGATATTGGGTTTCACGGAGCACGAAGGCTCTCAAGGAATCAGTTCCGCCAGGAAACTTCGGGAAGAACTCGGGAAATAGAAAAATTGTGTCTCCGTCGATGATGTCGACTCCGAACATGAAATCCTCATCATCATCCGCATACGAATTCCATTTCTTGACGAACTTCTTCAACGATTTAGTCCAATCTTTTTTTGAAAAGGTTGGCTGCAACGGCAACGTGTTTCCCCAATCCTCTCTAAAAATAATGGGAGAATATTGAGGCACAAAACTGGAGAAATAGCTGAAGAGTTCCATCATATATCGATTCCCGTTCGGAAAAGAAAATATCAAATACGCACCGTTCAAAAAACTTATTCCACTATCAACGCAATGATCGATGCAATCCATGTCCTTGAACGTTATGGAATCCTCAGTCAACACAATATCCCCATATTTGAATTGGCAAAGGGTGTCAAACTCGTAACACCTATAGCACTTCTCATGGACAAGCTCGGCGGAGGGCATTGTTTGCCAGTTTTGTGCGGAAACGACAAAAACCATCGCACAGAATGCGACGGTCAAGGCCAGTGGCAACACCCTATTTCGATTTAACTTCTTAATTTCTTAACTCCTTAATTTCTTAATTTCCCCTTACTCCTCTTCCGCATACCTATTCTTGATATACTCCAGCTGGCGGCGGTCGCGCTTGGTGGGGCGGCCAAGGCCGTGGGGACGGTACTCGGCGGTTTTGAGGGTTTTCATGCGGTCGTACTCCTCCTGCGGGGTGAGGTCCTCCATGTATTGCGGCACGAGCGGCGCCCCCACCCTGCTCTTGGGTGTGCCGAGCACCTTCACCGTCTTGTTCAGCGAGCCGATGTGCACCTCGTACACCTCCTCCGTGCGCACGTCGCGCGAAGGCTTCACGTTGGTGCCGTCCAACTTCACCTTGCCCGCATTGCAGGCCTCCGTGGCCAACGAGCGCGTCTTGAAAAGACGCACCATCCAGAGCCACTTGTCAATTCTGACATCCAGTTTTTCCATACGCTATCCGATCTTTTTCCATTTCATCGTGCGGCCCAATGCCGGCACGCCGATGTAGCCGCGCACCCGCAATGTTTTGTCATCCTCGAACCACATCCGGCTCTTGTAGAACTTGCCGTGCACAGGGTCGTAAATCTCCCCGTCCACCCACTTGTTCTCCTTCGCATCGTAGCGGAAATGGAACAACAACTTGATCTTGTCGCCGGGGGTGTTGCGTTTCTTGGGGTCGGGGTTCATGATGTCGCGCTTGGGCGACCCGTCCTTGAAGGTCGGGTTCTTCACCCAGATAATTTGCCCCTCATACAGGCCGTCGGAGGTTTTGGTGATCCGTATCTTGCAGTCCTCGTCCGACTGGTCGTCGGAGATGTAATACACCCCTAAAATTTTATCTGCGGCCGACTGGGCGACCGCAGATAAAACGGTTGTTGACAAAAGGATTGCCAATATTATGCTGGAAAATTTTCTAAGCATTTGGTTTATTCATTTTTAGGAGCATCGGCAGGTGCCTCGGCAGCAGGGGCCTCGTTCTCCGCGGACTTGGGATTGTTCATCATCCGGATTTTGTACTCCAAGTCCTTCACCTCCTCCTTGGCAGCGTCAATCTTCTTGCGGAACTCAGCCGTGATGATCTCAGCGTTCTTGGAATTGGCGAAGAAGCCCAGGTTGTTTTCCCAAAGGACGATGTCTTCCTTCAGTTGCGCCAGTTTGTTCTTCAGGAAATTCTTCTCCTTGTCAATGAGCTTGTCCGCATTGGGATTGTTGAGGATGTTATCGATACGGGACTGGTAACGGGTACGTCTCATGTCTTCGGCGCTGATCTTCAGCTCGGCGAAGCGCTTGTCGAGAGCGGCGCGATAGTCCGCATAGATTCTATCCTTGTCTTTCTTGGGCACAAAACCAATCTCAATCCATTCGTTCTGATAGGCCTTCAGCACATCGATATTGGCGGCGCGGTCGTCAGAGAACTCATGGGTGAGGATCTTTTGGATGAGCTCTTCCTTCTTCTGAAGATTCTCCTTCTCCTTGTCCTGGATATTGTTGAAATATTCGGACTTGGCGGCGAAGAACTTGTCGCATGCCGTTCTGAAGCGCTTCCAGATTTGCTCGGAATACTTGCGCGGGGTGGCGCCAATGTTCTTCCATTCGGACTGCAGGCTGAGGATGTCGGCAGTGGCTTGTTTCCAGTCGGTGCGGTCTGCGATGCCCTCGGCTTGGATGACGAGGTTGAGCTTCTGGTTGTAGTTCTGCATCTGCGTGTCCTTGATCTGCTGGAAATACTCCTTCTTCTGGGTAAAGAACTTGTCGAGCGTGCCCTTGAAGCGGTTCCAAATCTCATCGTTCAGCTTGGCAGGGGCCGGGCCGAGTGTCTTCCACACGCTGAGGAGTTCGGTCAGCTTGTCGCTGATTTCATTGAAATTCTTGACACTGTCGGAAGCCGCCGCGGTGATTTCCTCGGCTTGTTCGCAAAGGACCACCTTTGCGTTGTAGTTGTTCTGCTCTTCGGCGAACAGCTTGTCGTAATGCTCCTTGCGTCTCTGGTTGATCTGGTCGGAAGCGGCCTTGAAGCGTTCCCAGACCTCCTCTTTCTTATCCTCGGACACCGGTCCGATTTCCTTCCACTGCTCGTGCAGATTCTGAAGTTCCTTGAATGATTGGTTGATAGAATCCATCAGCAACAGGGACTCCGCTTTTTCGCACAGTTCAAGTTTGCTTTCGAGATTCTTCTTATAATCCATCTCGCGTGCCTCCTTGTTGAGACGAAGGATGTCGAAGAACTTCTCCACATAGAAATGGTAGTTCTGCCAAAGGTTCGTGGACTCGGCTTGCGGCACGGAACCGATGGACTTCCATTGTTCCTGGAGTTCCTTGAACTTGTCGTTCAGGGTCTTCAGGTTCGATTCGGTTTCAATGAGGTTCTTCAGGCCTTCGATAATCTTGTTCTTGGCATTGAGATTGTCCTGTTTTTGGGCTTCCAAGGCTTCAATGAACTTAGCTTTGGAGTCCTTGAATTGTTGGAAGGCTTTATTAAAGCGCACTTCAATCTCGTCGGGCTCATTGGACGGAGCGGCGGGTTCCTCAACGGGTGTCTCAGGGTTTTCCGCGGCTGCAGCGGCTGCAGCAGCCTTGGCAGCTTCAAATTCCTGCTGTGCGGCACGTCTTCTGGCGCGGAAGAATTCGATGATTCTCGCGCGCAGCACGCCCACGCGCATTTTGATGAGATTGAAGTTCGGCTCCTTCACCAGACGTTCCAGTTCAGCCACACACTGTTCCAAGTCGAAACCGGCATATTCAGCCTCAACTTGTTCGAGGGTTTCCTCCACCGGCTGTGCCTCCGTCTCGGCTTCGGCCTCAGCCTCCGTCTCAGACGTCTCGGCAGCTTGTTGTTGGTCCATCTCGGCCATCATCTCCTCTGGAGACGCAGGCTTCTCAACTGCGGGCTCTGCCGCAGGCTCAGCTGCAACAGGCTCTTCTACAGGTTCGGCGGCAGGCTCAGCTGCAACAGGCTCTTCCACGGGCTCTTCTGCCACAGGTTCGGCTGCAGGCTCGGCAGCAGGTTCAACGACAGGCTCCTCAGCAATGGGGGCATTTTCCTCTACGGATGCGGGAGTTTCTTGGGACGTAATGTCTTGGGCTTCGACAGAAGCGCCAGAGTTCACCTCTTGGTTTTGCACATCTGCATTTTCCGGGTGAAGAAGTTCTTGGTTTTCCATAAAAAATTTTTTTTTGATAGATTAAATTAGGTTTTTCAAATGGGCGGCAAAAGTACAAAAAAAAGCATACACACCCACTTATTTTGCTTCTTGTTTTTCAGGATATGAAATCACACGTTTTCTCAACCTCCGAAATCATCGTAATGCACCATTTCCGTAGGCACTCCAAGGCTGTCGAGCATGGTCAGCACGGCCTGCAGCATCAAGGGAGGACCGCAAATATAGTATTCAATGTCTTCCGGATTTTCGTGATGTTGGAGATATTGTTCGAAGATTACCTGATGAATAAAGCCGACCGGGCCATCCCATTTGTCGTTGGGCTGCGGTTCAGAAAGGGCGACATGGAACTCAAAATTGTCGAATTGCCGCGCCAGCTCTTCAAACTCGTCCATATAGAAGAGTTCCTGCCGCGAGCGGCCTCCGTACCAGAAGGTCGCCTTGCGCGTCGTGCGCCGCGTCTTGAACTGGTCGAAGATATGGGAGCGCATCGGGGCCATACCCGCGCCACCGCCGATGAACATCATCTCGCGGTTCGTATCCTGCACGAAAAATTCGCCATACGGGCCCGACACCACGACCTCATCGCCCGGTTTCAAGCCATAGACGTAGGAAGAGGCCACACCCGGGTTCACTTTCTGAAACTCTCCTTTCTTTCGATCGAAGGGCGGCAGGGCGATGCGCACATTGAGCATCACCACCCCATCCTCGGCCGGGTAATTGGCCATCGAGTAGGCGCGCACCGTGGCATCGCTGTTTTTCATCCTGAGGGCAAACAGCCGGCGGACTTCCCACTCCCGACGGAAGGGCTCGTCAATGTCCATGTTGGCAAAGTCAACGTTGCAGGCAGGGATGTCGAGCTGCACATAGCCGCCCGAGCGGAAGTCCATGCGCTCACCGTCCGGCAGTTGCAGCACCAACTCCTTGATATAGGTGGCCACATTGCGGTTGGAGAGCACGTGGCAGGTCCACTTGCGCACGCCGAGCACCGACTCCGGTATCTCGACACGCATGTCTTCACGCACCTTCACTTGGCAGAAAAGACGATAGTGTTCCGCAGCCATGGCGCGTGTGATGTGGGCTTTCTCGGTGGGCAGCAGCTCACCGCCGCCGGCAAGCACCTTGCCCTTGCAGGTGCCGCAGGTGCCACCGCCACCACACGCGGAAGGCATGAAGACCTTCTCGTCGGAAAGGGCCTGCAACAGCGAGCAGCCCCGCTCATGCTCTATCTCGCGCTCACCGTTGATGGTGATCTTCACCTTCCCGTCGGGGACCAGCCGCTTGCGCGCAAACAGCAAGAGTCCCACCAGCAGCCAGATGACGGCGAGAAAGATGACAATCGATATGATTATAGTTTTCAACAACATCTTTCTTCCTCCTAAATTCCAAGAAAACACATGAAACCCAGTCCCATCAGGCCTGTGATGATATAGGCGATGCCATTGCCCTGCAGCGGCTTAGGGATGTTGGAATACCGCAGGCGCTCACGGATGGCGGCGAAAGCCACGATGGCCAACAGCCAACCCGCGCCGGAGCCTAATGCATAGACGAAGCTGTGCGCCACCGTGGGGAAATGCCGCTCCTGCATAAAGAGCGAGCCGCCCAAGATGGCACAATTCACCGCAATCAAGGGCAGGAAGATGCCCAAGGCCTGATAGAGCGGCATGGAAATCTTCTCAATGACCATCTCCAAAAGTTGCACAATGGCGGCAATGACCGCAATGAAGATGATGAGCGTCAGGAACGACAGGTCGAGGCCCTCGCCCCACGCGCCAGCCCACGCCAACGCGCCCGGGCTGAGCAGATATTTGTCTATAAGATAGTTCACCGGAATCGTAACTGTCAGCACAAAGCAAACCGCAACGCCCAATCCGAAAGCCGTCTTCACATCCTTCGACACCGCCAGATAGGAGCACATGCCCAGGAAATAGGCGAAGACCATATTGTCAATGAAGACAGAGCGCACGAAAATATCCACCAGTTCCATCATTTCGCATTTTTAGGGTTACGATTCAATATCCAGATCAAAGAGCCGACCAGGATGAGGGCCATGGGCGGGAGAATCATCAGGCCGTTGTCAAGGTAGCCAGCCTCATAGAACGCTTGGGGCATGATGCGAATGTTCCACAAGGTGCCGCGGCCGAAGAGTTCACGCAGCGTGCCGACTACCACAAGCACCAACCCGTAGCCGAGACCGTTCATCAGCCCGTCCACGAGCGAGGGGAGCGGCTTGTGCGACAGTGCAAAGGCTTCCAGACGGCCCATGACAATGCAATTGGTGATGATCAAGCCCACAAATACGGAGAGCATCTTGCTCACGTCATAGACGAAGGCTTGCAGAAACATGTCCACCATCACCACAAAGAAAGAGACGACGAGCAGCTGCACAATGATGCGCACGCGCGGCGGGATTGTATTACGTATCAGGGAGATGATAAGATTGGAGAGGGCGCAGACGACCGTCACGGAGAGGGCCATCACCACGGCAGGCTTCAGTTGTGCCGTGACCGCCAAAGCGGAACAGACACCGAGCACCTGCACCAGCACCGGGTTTTCCTTGTTCAAAGGACCTAAATACTTCTTCATTGCATCACCTCCTTCAAACTTTGGGACAACATATTCTCAACGCCGCGGCTGGTAATGGTAGCACCGGAGACTGCATCCACGCCGTGCGGGTCGTCGGAATGGCCACCGCCCTTGACTATCTGAAGCGGCTTGAAATTCCCGTCCCCGTCACGCAGTTTTTTCCCAACAAAACGATCTTCAAACTCCGGTTCCGCGATATTGGCGCCAAGGCCGGGCGTTTCCGACTTGTGGGAGAAGGTCACGCCCTTTATTTCGCTCATTTTTTCATCCATAACGACATAGCCCCAAATGGGTCCCCACAGTCCCTTGCCATCCACATACACCACAACGCCCTCCGTACCGTCCGGGCAGCGGATGTCGTACATCTCACGTCCTGCGGCATTGTTTTTGGGTTTTGCGACTTCGCCAAGCAGTCTCACGGCATCGGCCTTGTCGGCGGCATCATAGCCCGCAGCCTTCAGTATCTGGACGGCCTTCTCGCGCTTGAGGTTGGCCTCATGCCTGGGCTTCAACCCGATGGCAGCCAACGAAAGCAGCAGTGCGATGACCGTCACCAAACCGCCCACATAGAGGAAAATATAGGTATTGCTAAACTTTTTCATACTTTAGACCGGGCGATTCTATGTTTACGTTTGCGAATATGGATACGGATGACGCAATAGTCGATGAGCGGAGCCATGACGTTCATCAGCAGGATGGCGAGCATCATGCCTTCAACGTAGCCTTTGTTGAGGACGCGCACCATGATGGCAATGATGCCGACAAGCAAGCCATAGACGTACTTGCCCGCGCGGGTGTGCGCCGCGGTCACGGGGTCGGTGGCCATGAAGACCGTGCCGAAGAGGAAACCGCCCATCAGCAGCTGGGTGAGCACCGGCACGCCGGTCATGCCCACGGCATGGAAGATGGCGGCCATGCCGGCACCGCCCACCAGCACAGAGAGCATGATGCGCCAGTCGGCCACTTTGGTGAACAGCAAGAGGGCCGCGCCAATCAGGATGGCGATCTTGCAGGTTTCACCGACGCAGCCGGGAATCGCGCCCACAAAGAGTTCCCAATCACTTGGAATTTGGGCTACATCCACTGCCAGGGGCGTTGCGCCCGAGACAGCATCGCACGTGCCGGGACGGGCAATCCACACGCTGTCGCCGGAGATGACGGATGGGTAGGCGAAAAAGACGAACACACGCGCCACAATAGCGGGGTTGAGGAAATTGTAACCTGTGCCGCCGAAAACCTCCTTGGCGAACACCACCGAGAAGGCGGTGGCCACAGCGAGAATCCAAAGCGGCACAGCAGGCGGCATGATCATAGGGATGAGGAACCCTGTCACGAAGAAGCCCTCCGCGACCTCGTGTCCGCGCCATTGCGCGAAGCAGACCTCAATGGTCAGGCCCACAGCATAGACCACGACCGCCATGGGCAGCCATCGTAGGAAGCCAAAGCCAAAAGCCTGCCAAAAGCCGGGAGTGGCACCCACAGAAAGGAAATGTTGATATCCCACGTTCCACCAGCCGAAGAGCAAGGCGGGACAAAGCGCAATCATCACCGTAATCATGATGCGCTTCATGTCCACGGCATCGCGCACATGGCTGCCGTTATGGGTGACTGCCGCAGGTGTGAGCAGGAAAGTGTCCACGGCATCGAACAGGGATTTGAAGACATGCAGCGGCCGCCCCTTCTCGAAGTGGCCGCTCAACTTGTCGCTCCATTTTTGAAAAAATCCCATATTCTGCCGTTTTTTAGTTCTCATATAAATAATGCAGTGCCTCTTCCACAATTTGCTGCCATGCAATTTTGGAGGGACAGACAACCTCACACAGCGCAAAATCCTCGCTTTCCACGCCATAAATGCCGAGTTCCTCCATCTGCTCCACATCTTTTGCGATGCAGGCCTTGAGCAATTCGGCAGGCATGAAATCCATCGGGAAGACCTCGTCATACACGTCGCTCATCACGAGGGCACGTTCGCCGCCCTGCATGGAGGTATTGAACGAGAACTTTTTCCGCTTGGCAAGCCAGGCCACAAAGGTATGTGACAAGCTCCACTTCTTCAACCCTGGAAGCAGCCAGCCCAAAAATTCGCGCTCACCGCCCTCGAACAGGCGAGTGAGTTGGCTGTCGTAAAAGCCCACACTGGGAAATTCGCCAAGAGTGCCGCCTGTCAGCACGTTGCCGCTAATGTTGCGCACAGCGCGACCTTGCGGGTCGGGGGTGAGCAGCGGCGACAAGTCAGCCCCGTAAGTCATCGTCACATAGCGGGGGCGCGGTTCCGCCGGGCCGACAAGGGCGATGCAACGCTCATAGGAGAGCGTATGGCGGAGGATCAGCCGTCCGAAAGCGGCTACCTGCCAAGGATGGATATACCAGACCACATCGCCCTTGTCGAGCGGACGAATAAAGTCTATCTGAGTGCCGACATTGCCGGCGGGGTGCGGACCGCTGAAATAGTGCAAGTCCACCCCTTCCGTCCCCTCAAAGAGGGCATTATCGCCATCCTCCAGCATTCCGAGATGGATGGGAACATCGGGGCAAATTTGGCGCAGGACACGGATGCCCTCATGCCATTCGGCTTCGCGGCCTTTCAACAGCACATTGAAATCCGGGGCCAACGGAGCGCTGTCGAAACAAGAGACAAAAATGGCATCGGGAGTGCCGTCAGGATCGGCGATGACGGAATACGGGCGTTGCCGCAAGGCGGGCCAAAGGCCGTATTGCAGCAAGATATCGCGGATTTGTTGCGGGCTGGGATTGTCCGGCACCTCAATGACCGACGAGCCGGGCGGTGTCACCTTTGCATCCATGACGAGCGCAAGTATGCGTCTCTTGTCACCACGAACCACTTGGGTCAACGTGCCATCCACGGGCGAGCAGATGCGCACACGCGGGTCACGCTTGTCGGCAAAGAGAGGTGTGCCCACCGACAGGGAGTCGCCCTCGCGGACCAAAAGCTGGGGAGTCATCCAGCGGAAATCCGATGGACGGATATAATACCGGCCTGTCGCGTAAGGTTCCACAACGGATGTGGCTCCACCGTCAAGCTGGAGGTCAAATCCCTGACGAATCTTGATGGAATTTCCCGTCATTCCTTAATTTGCGATCAATAACGTACAGCAATTTCAGAAACAGCATTTTGCCACTTCAACACAATCAATGATACTTCCAATCCCCATCCAAATCTCCGCCAAAATAATCGTCGGGATTCGTATCATAGAGATCCCTTTGAACCTGTATTTTTCTTACCATCAAATATTTCCAATTCGGTTCATGGCGTTCCCCATACTTGTTGGAGTGGATAAGCTCGTAATCGTTGCCCACAAGGGAGGGATCGTAGAAGACGAACTTCACGTTGGGTTGGTCATCGAGATAGTAGTAGTGCCAGATTTCATACGGCATGGTGACAGGGTCAAACGGCACCTCTTTGATGTCATTGGGCTGTCCATACTGCAAGTAAACGCGACCACGGTCGGTCTTGTATCCCTTGACCTGCACACTGCCGAAGCGTTCCTGCACATAACCTACCATTTTATTATACTTGTTCCATGCCGATTCCGGATCATTCGGGTTTCGCGCCAGCCAGAAGGAGTAAAAGAAACGCTGGAGTTGGTCGGTGGGGATCTGCTTCATGCGCGTGTCGAAAAACTCCTTCTCTATATTGGTGCTGATCGGATATAATGACCGGATGTTCTCTTCCAGCACTTTACGATCCGTAATGGCGGATGCGAAAGTCCCCTCTATGTTCACGGCATCGTATTGGGAGATGTCCAGATGGACAGAGGGGTTGCTTCTTTGGAAGAACGTCTTGTTGACCAAGAGCAAGCTGTCCCTGTCGTTGAAAAGTTCAACCACAACGTTGAAGTTCCCGGAGGGCAGCTGATAAATACCAAACTGATCGAGAATGACAACCACATCACTGGGTTCCAAAAACTTAGTGATGATCTGATTGGGCAATGCCACCATCTTGTTCTCAAAATTCTCGATATAGCACTTGGCTTTCAGGTAATGGCCTTTGCCGATAATTGCAGGAGTGTTGTAAACTTCCAGAGCAAAAGGCAGCATGCTTTGCTCCTCCTTCACGTATGAATAGTAAAGCGGCGGAAGGTCATAGCCATATCTGGAATACAATCCCGACCCGATGGTTTGAATCATATTTTCATACAAGGAGATGCGGGACGAGGAGATCTTGTCGTCAGGAAAGTTCACGACAATCTGGTCGATATACCTAAGCTCCACGGAGTCGCTGTTCCGATCTTTCAGAAAAAAATTGAGGAAATATTCACCATTGGAGACTGGCAGGTTCTGAATGTCGGCGAAGTCGGGTTTGTTGCTGCGTGTCGAGTCCGAGAACTCATCGGAGGCGAGGATATAGTGCAACGCCTTGACCACAGTGTCGCCGTGGGCGACCTCGACGAGCACCTCCACATCGGCCTGGTACTTGCCATACTCATTGGGGGCATACGCCACAGTATTGCCTCCCACAATGAAAGTGAACTCAATATAGGGCTGCATATTCGAGGTGCAGTAGGCCTTGTGGCTGATGAAGGCCTTCATGTTTTGGGCAGACGCTACGGCGACCAGAAAAAGGGCGCCAAGCAAGAGGGTAATCTTTTTCATATCATTATATATTGTGGCCGATGGATATGGCCAACATGAACGGCCATATCACATCGGTGAATTAACGCAACTTGGCAGAGATTTCGTCCACTAACGCATCGACGGGCAGTCTGTACTGTGCCATGGTGTCGCGTTCGCGCACGGTGACGGTGCCGTCCTCCTTGGTTTGGTTGTCCACGGTGACGCAGAACGGCGTGCCGACAGCATCCTGCCGACGGTATCGGCGACCGATGGCGTCCTTGTCCTCGTACTGCACCATGAACTCCTTTTTCAGCTTGTCGAAGATCTCCAGTCCGATTTCGGGCAGGCCATCCTTCTTGACCAACGGCAGCACGGCCACCTTGTTGGGGGCCAACTTGGCAGGCAGGCGCAGCACCACGCGGGTGGAACCGTCCTCCAAGGTCTCTTCGTTGTAAGCGTTGCTGAAAACAGCTAAGAACATGCGGTCCACGCCGATGGAGGTCTCGATGACGTACGGCACATAGCTCTCGTTGAGCTCGGGATCGAAGTAGCGCAGCTTCTTGCCGGAATATTTCTCGTGCTGCGACAGGTCGAAGTCGGTGCGGGAGTGGATGCCTTCCAGCTCCTTGAAGCCGAAGGGGAACCGGAACTCGATGTCGGTGGCGGCGTTGGCATAGTGGGCTAACTTCTCGTGATCGTGGAAGCGATAGTTCTCCAGGGCGATTCCGAGGTCGGTATGCCACTGCAGGCGCGTCTGTTTCCAGTAATCGAACCACTTGAGCTCCTCACCGGGCTTGACGAAGAACTGCATCTCCATCTGCTCGAACTCTCTCATGCGGAAGATGAACTGGCGGGCCACAATCTCGTTACGGAAGGCCTTGCCGATCTGGGCGATGCCGAAGGGCAGCTTCATGCGACCCGTCTTGTAGATGTTGAGGAAGTTGACGAAGATGCCCTGGGCGGTCTCGGGACGCAGATAAATGGTGTCGGCGCCTTCGGACACGGAGCCCAGCTTGGTAGCGAACATGAGGTTGAACTGACGCACATCGGTCCAGTTGCGGGTGCCGGAGATGGGGCAGGCAATGCCCAACTCCTCGATGAGGGCCTTCAACCCGGCCAGGTCGTTGGCGTTCATCAACGCGGCAAAACGCTCGCGGATCTCGTCAATCTCCTTCTGGTGCTGCAGCACACGGCCGTTGGTCTCGCGGAACATCTTCTCGTCGAAATTCTCGAAACGCTTGCGAGCCTTCTCCACCTCCTTGGTGATCTTGTCCTCGATTTTCTGGATGTGGTCCTCAATGAGCACATCGGCACGATAACGCTTCTTGGAATCCTTGTTGTCAATCAGCGGGTCGTTGAAAGCATCCACATGGCCGGAAGCCTTCCAGATGGTGGGGTGCATGAAGATGCTGCTGTCCAATCCGACAATGTTGTCATGGTACTGCACCATCGATTTCCACCAATATTGCTTGATGTTGTTCTTGAGCTCGACGCCATTTTGGCCATAGTCATACACAGCACCAAGGCCGTCATATATTTCGCTGGAGGGGAAAATAAACCCGTATTCCTTTGCGTGAGCAATAATTTGTTTGAAAAGATCTTCGTTGTTAGCCATAATTATTCAAAGGTAAAAGATATCATGAGTATTTTGGATTTCAAGGAATTGATGGTCGTGGCATGGATGTCCGGGTCCTCAATCAGTAGATTGCGCAGGCCGAAAGACATCTTGAGCTCAGTGGAGAACTTGAAATAGGTACAGTAAAAGTCAAAGCCCACGCCCGCAATGGCATGCACGTCACCGGGATGGAGACGGAGCACATAGCCCACATTATTCTGATGTTTCTTGGCTATAGAGGTGAGGTCAAGGCTGTATTCGGCGCCACCGAGCACATAGGCCCTGATATTGTTCATCATACGCGACGACTTCATCTTCACCAGTAAGGGCAGGTCCATATAAACCGCACCGGCCACATTGTTCTTGGGATTGGTGTTCTGATGGTATTCCACCGCATCGTTGTAGGCCACACTTCTGTCAAAAAAGGAGAGCGTGGGGATGAAGCGCAGGTCAAAGTACTTGCCCATGCGCAAGTTGGTCACGATGCCGAGATTAAAGCCGCTGTAACCGCGGGTGTTGATGATATTGAGTGTGTCGTGTTCATTCAAGTCGGCCTTCGAACGGATGGTGAAATCCGCTGTGTTGTAGCCTAACAAGAAGCCGAAATGGAACAGTTTGTTGTCGTATTTGAGCAAATTGGGCACGCCAAAGACTCCAGACGACTGGGCTTGGGTGGAGGAGAAGGTGACGGTCACAAGGAGGAGGAGGATCGACAGGTATCTTAAGTGTTTCATATCTGTTGCAGAAATTCAGATTGTGAAAACGCACAATCTGCTATTTTATTGTACTACAGCATCCTGGTTTTTGACGATTTCATTCTGCAACTGAGCGCTATTGACGGGGACGACACCCACATACTCGCACACCAAGCCGCCAGCCAAGTTGGAGGCCAGACAGGTCTCCTCCATCGAACGGCCCGTGTACATGAAGAGCGTGGCCACGGAGATGACCGTGTCGCCAGCTCCCGACACATCAGCGACACGACGCTTGAACGCCGGCTGGTGATAGAATTTGTCAGCCTGACGATCGTAGAAGGCAATGCCCTTGGCCGACATGGTAATCATCACTTTGTCAATGTTCTTCTCTGTGGCAAAACGCTTGGCCAATTGGTGGATGTCTTCCAACTTCAGATCGACATTATCCTCAATATGCATGCCCGTGGCCAACTCCTTCAAGTTTGGCTTGAAGAGATTGACATTGGCATAGTGGTTGAAGTTGCGCTTTTTGGGGTCAACGGCCACGAAAATGTTTTTCTTGTGCGCGAATCCGAGAATCTCGTCGATGACATCCTTGGAGAAGAGACCCTTGTCATAATCCTCGAAGATGACAGCATCTATGGGATGATGCTCAATGAGCTGTTCAACCGTGGTGATAAACTGACGCTTTTCGCGTTCCTTGAGCTGCTCGTCGCGCTCGTCATCGACACGCACGATGTGGGCATTGTTGCCGATGATACGGTATTTGACAGTGGTCTTGCGCCCGAACATGGGCACCAAGCCGACGGAATCCAGCTCGCAATCCTCCATCAGGTCGTAGAAGACCTTGGCCTTGTTGTCGCCGCCGATGACGGAGCAGAGAATGGGTGTGGCGCCGAGCGACTTGAGGTTGAGGGCCACGTTGGCCGCGCCGCCGAGACGGTAGTTGCGGCTTTGCGCATTGACAATGGGCACCGGGGCTTCCGGGCTGATACGGGAAACCGTACCCGTGATGTAACAGTCGATCATCACATCGCCGATGACCAGCACTGTGGTTTTATTAAAATGGGAGAAAATCTCGTTGACGTTGTCGATATCCATAGTATCAAAAATTTGGGCGCAAAAATACAAAAAATGTGGAGATGAAAGCCCCGGGATTATTATTCATGTTTAGCACATTCCTGCCAATGCACAGGTGAGTGGTTTCTACTCAAAGAGTTTGTCCTCAAAGTTGATAAGGTAAACCTTGTCCGTGCTGCGCGTGACGGCGGTATAGAGCCAGCGCAAGTACTCCTTGTCGAGGTTCTCCTCCGTGAGATACCCCTGATCGACAAGCACATGCTTCCACTGGCCGCCCTGCGTCTTGTGGCAGGTGAGCGAGTAGGCAAACTTCACCTGCACGGCATTCAGGAAGGGGTCGTTCTTGATTTGCAGGAAGCGAAGCCGCTTGTTGGCGACGTCGGCATAATCCTCGGCCACGGCCGCATAGAGTTTACGGTTGTCCTCGAAAGACAACGAGGGCGCCTCCACCTCAAGGCTTTCCAGGATGATCTTAATGTCAATGTCCGGGTAGTTGGGGTAGTCACAGAGCCGCACGGTAACGTCGGCAAAATGGAAGCCGTAGAGTTCCTGCTGCTTGTGGATGGCCATCACCTCCATGATGTCGCCATTGGCGATGAAGCCGACTTCGGAGTCCTCGTCGAGCCAATAGTAGTTATTCTTGACAGCCATGAGGTAGTCGCCAGTGGCAATGCGGTTTTCGCGATAGAGGATACGCTGGCGGATCTCACAGTTGAAGAGGTAGGCGCGCTTGTTGGAGCGGGTGATGGCCACGATGTCGTCGCAGGCGTTGTGGCCATAGAGGTCGAAGAGCAGATCCTCGAGCTCGCCGCCACGGATGCGGGTGAAGTCATCGAAGGGCTGGCTGCTGAAGAAGGGGAAGGCGATCTCCTCGCACCGGATTTTCTCGCGAAGCTTAGTGGCGTTGAAGAGGATGCCGGAGTCGTTGGCCTGGCGCACCACGTCGGTGAGCTGCCCGCCGCGCACATTCACGTCAAACGCAGCCTTCAGGTACTCGGCGGAAAGCGCGGGACTCTCGGCAGCCTGCACCGGCGGCAGCTGCGCATCGTCACCGATGAGGAGCAGGCGGTTGTGGGGACTGGAATAGACGAAGTCGATGAGATCCTCCAGCAAGCTGCCCATGCCGGGAATCTCGCCGGCATGGGAGTCGGCGGAAATCATGGACGCCTCGTCCACGATGAAAAGCGTGTGGGTAAGCTTGTTTTCCCGGCGGAGGAACATGCGCAACCCGTCGCGGGTGGCCACACGGTAGATCCACTTGTGGATGGTGAACGCCTTGCGGCCCGCATACTGGGAGATCACCTTGGCGGCACGACCCGTGGGGGCCAGGAGGACGGTGCGCACGCGGATGTCGTCAAGCGCCTTCACCAAAGCGCTCACCAAAGTGGTCTTGCCCGTGCCGGCGTAGCCCTTCAAGATAAACAGGAAACGCTCCCCTTTCTCATAAATAAAGTCGGTAAGCCGCTCCATCGCCGCACGCTGGCTCTCTGTGGGCGAGAAGCCGAAATGGGCCAGAAACCGATTGTGAAATGCGCTCTTCATGGGGTTTTGCGGCTGTTGTTTCAACAAGTGTTTTTTGACTGATAAATGTTTTGCAAAAGTATCAATTATTTTTGAGATGTGTTTTGAAAAAAAGTGTTTTTTTGCAATCCAATATCATCGCTATGAAACAACCCAAGATCAGTATCATCGCCACCGGCAAAAAAAGAGGCGAACATTGCATGGAGGAGAGAATATGAGCAGAGGATTTGTAAAAGAGGGTGACCAGGAGGAGGTCCCGTTGGTCACACCAAGAGCCTTTTTGCCAGCCGGCGTCGAAAATTTCGTCACGTCCGCAGGATTGGCCGCATTGAACGAGGAGCGCGAAGCCATCCTGGCGGAGCGCAAACCTTACGAGGGCGTTGACAACAACGATGCCCGCGTGAACAACAACTTTCTCACGGCAAAACTCAAGCAAGTGGAGGAGCGCATCCGCTCCGCCAGAGTCCTCGACTACGACCCTGCGCGACAAAAGGACATCGCCTTCGGCGCCACCGTTGAATACAAAGAGTTGAGAAGTGGCAGGCTGTTCAAATACCAGATTGTCGGCGTGGACGAATCGAACATCACGAAGGGCAAGATCTCCTTCCTTTCACCGTTGAGCAAGACCCTGATGAACAAGAAGGTCGGCGACATCGTCTATTTCGACACGCCACGGGGAGCGCTGGAGATCAAGATTCTGTCTATCACATAACCCGAGGCAGCGACATACATCGGGGCGTTGTCGGCGAGCCATACTTTTATCTTTGCACGTTATTTTCATGTTGTAATCCCTTCTTTCACAAAACTGATACTGCCGTGGAAAAAAACCTTTTCATCAACGCCATGACCATTCACGAATTCGACGACCTCACCGCTCTCATCCAACAATTAGGCTTCCTGCCGTTATTGGACAACCCCGTGGCAGGCTTTTCCGCAGAGGAGATGGCCTCCATTGAATGCCGCTACCAGCGCTATAACGACGGCAGTTGGAGCTGGCCGCTGTGGGACTGGAAAGGTCCCGCCGTGCAGAACACGCCCTGTGTCTATGGCAAGTTCTTCGGCGGGCGCGCCGGGTTCGTCAGCCTGGAGTGGTGGCCCGACCTGATGAACTACCGGCGGGGCACGCACCCCTACCCTGCCGAAAACAGCGTGGAACGTGCCATCCTCGACATCCTCGAGCTCAACGGGGCCATGATCACCCGCGAGCTGCGCAAGGCCTGCGGTTTTACCGGTCCGAAAATGCGAAGCCGCTTTGACAACTACGTCACCCGACTCCAGATGGAATGCCGCATCGTCACCGAAGACTTTGTCTATCCCAAGGACAAGCAGGGCGAGCGCTACGGCTTCGGCTGGGCGCTGCTCAACACACCGGAAAACACGGTCGGGCGTGCCGCCTGCCACTGCGACCGCACCCCACAAGAGTCCCTCGAGCGCATCCTCAAGCACTTTTCCGAGATACTGCCCCACGCCAACACCGACGCCATCCGCAAGATTATTTGCTAAGGAACTGAATTATGGTGTTTTTTTTATTCTCTTCTTTCACAAATTTTATGTATGTTTGCAGCACTATTTTTGAAAAACATAAAATATCTAATAATCAATAAATTATATCTATGAAAAGAGACGAGCAAATCTTCAACCTTATCGAGCAAGAGCGTCAGCGCCAGACCAACGGCATTGAGCTGATCGCTTCCGAGAACTTTGTAAGCCCCCAAGTGATGGAGGCCATGGGGTCCGTGATGACCAACAAATACGCCGAAGGACTTCCCACGAAGCGTTACTACGGCGGCTGCCAGATTGTCGATCAGAGCGAGCAGATCGCCATTGACCGTGTCAAGGAGCTTTTTGGTGCCGAATGGGCCAATGTGCAGCCTCACTCCGGCGCGCAAGCCAACATGGCAGTGCTTTTAGCCTGCCTGCAACCGGGCGACACCTTCATGGGCCTCGACCTCAACCATGGCGGGCACCTCTCCCACGGTTCCCCCGTCAACTCATCCGGCATCCTCTACCATCAGGTGGCCTACCAAGTGGAGGAGGAGACCGGCTGCATCAACTATGACAAGATGGAGCAAGTGGCCCTCCAGGAGCGTCCGAAGCTGATCATCGGCGGTGCCTCCGCCTACAGCCGCGACTGGGATTGGAAGCGCATGCGCGAGATTGCCGACAAGATCGGTGCCATCCTGATGGCCGACATCTCCCACCCCAGCGGCCTCATCGCCAAGGGACTGCTCAACAACGCCGTGGCGCACTGCCACAT
>JAGCCZ010000049.1 GCA_017651425.1 Bacteroidales bacterium | reverse complement strand
GTGCATTTTTTGCACGTTTACCTAAAGTTGTTCCAAGTTTTCGCATAAATATAAATAAAGAGAGCGAACTTGACATCGAGACCACGTGTGCAAAATTTGCACATAGGGGTGCTGAAGACTTATCTGATTAACGGCCATGCTTCTCTATTTGGTCACCAAGAACCACTCGTTCAGCGACGGCAACAAACGCATCGCCGCCACGTTGTTTCTCTGGTTCCTTAACAACAACGGCATTCTCTATCACGAAGATGGCACCAAGCGCATCGCTGACAACACGCTGGTGGCCCTAACTTTAATGATTGCTGAGAGCAAACCGGAGGAGAAGGACGTGATGGTGAAGGTGGTGGTGAATCTGATTAACAAGAATAACTGACACGGGCTCTGGATTCAGGATAACGTCCGCACTGTAGAGACGCGGCACGCCGCGTCTCTACGTTCTATTTGCTGTTTCGCTTCGCCACCGCCTTGCCGATCCGTGACATCTCGGCGCGCAAACTCTTGGGTGACAGCACCTCGGCGGTCTCGCGCAAGGTTAACAGCTCCTGGATGAAGTCGAAAGTGGGGCGCAGGAAGTAGCTGAAGACTGTGTAGGCCTCCGTGCGCTCGACCTCCTTCTGCGAATGGTGCAACGGCAAGCTGCGCAGGTAGTTGGCTTGGTAGTCGTCCACCTTGAGCTGGATCAGCTGCGGATCCTCGTCGCCTACGATGATGCCGAAACAGCTGCTGAAGAAACCTTCGGCATCGAAGTCGGCGGGCATCGTGAAGTCCTCGAACTCTATGTCGATGTCCAACATCCGGTCCAAAGCGTAGATGCGCAGCGGACAGTCGCCATACTTGGCCAAAAGATACCATCGCTTTTTGAAATACTTGAGCGCATAGGGCTCCACATGGTAGAGGTTGGAGACCGCAGTGCCTTCCATCCAGAAGGGTTTATAGCTGAAGGTCAGCATCTTGTTGTTGCGCATGGCCTCCAAGATGGCCGACACGAACTCCTGCCCGGAGGGATTGTCCTCCAACAGCACACGGTCGCGCAAGGCCACACTCTCGCTCAGCTGGTTGCTCAACGACAGCGCATCGAACACCCAACGCTTGAACCCCGTGGCCTCCTTCAGGTCGCCCCTGTCGGCAATGTAGTAAGTGTTGGTGCTCTTCTTGCAGTCGATCCGGATGCCGAACAGGTCGAAAATATCCTTCCGATGGTTCATGAACGTGCGCCAGGCGTACTCGTTTCCGCCCGAAAGCAGGTCGTTTTCCGCCCACTTGTCGGAGATTTTGGCGTATGTAACGCCCTCTTCTCCAGCCTGGTTGATCGTGTCAACCAGCCAAATGTACCGTCTGATCAAATCTTTTGTCATAGCAATTATATTTTACGCGGCAAAGATAAACAATTACTATGAAAAATTGTGGCATAGTGGTTGTGGTGATCGTTATGATAAGTGATAAGTGATCAGTGATTAGTGTGTCGGTGACGAGGCGCGAGAAACGAGCACGGCAAATTAAATGAATCCAGAATCACCTGCTGCCCTCGCAGGGTGATCATTCTAATTTCAACTTTCAAGATATTTGTCATGGCGCTTTATTTTGATTATTGAGAATGTGTTTGAGTTCCGCAATCTCCTCACGTAATTTCTTAATTTCCTCCTCGTTCTCCCGCTTTATTGAATGCTTGAACTTGAACATCGCGAGGTTCAGTTCGAAGGATGTCTCGCTGCTCTGTACCGGCAGCACGTCGGTCATCAGGTCCTCCACCAATTGTCCGCCCCGATGGAGCAACGTTTTCTGTTCCACGGAATTTTCCTCCTGAAGGGGAATTTCAGTCATCACCTGCGATAGTTCCCTCAGCTTCGCATAAGCCTCCACGATGGCGATAGTGGTCTCTTCTGCTTTCGGACTCTTCAATATTGTTGCCAGCATATAGAGACCACGCTCGGTAAAGGCTTTGGGCATTACGGTAGAATGTTTTTGTCGGTTGAACCGGTGGGATTTTTCCACCAGTTCTTTTTTTTCATTAGATTCCAAATCAAAGATGTATCCCACTGGAAATTTACCAGGATTGTTTTTTACAAGGCAAGATCCTCACGTGAGGAATGACGAAAATATTTTTGTTAATTAACTTTCTGTATTCTACTTGATCACCGGCACTTTCCACTACACCGCCGCCCTTGACCTCGTGAGGAAGGCCTAATACATAATCAAATCCTGCATTATTCAAATTAAATTATTCAAATCAAATAATTCATTTTGAATAATATTAAATTATTTCGTATCTTTGCCGCCAAAATAATAAGGCTATGAAGAACATAGAAAATCCCTTTGCCGTAATCGGGCGGATCAAACCAGAATATTTCTGCGACAGGAAGACGGAATCTGAGCGCCTCATCAAACTCTTGCGAAACGGCAACAATGTACTGTTGAAATCAGACCGGCGTATGGGGAAGACCGGACTGGTCCAATTTTGTTTCGACAAAGCGGAACTGCTCGACCACTATTACACATTTTTCATTGACATTCTGCACACCAGCTGCTTGCAGGAGTTGGTGCACGAACTCGGCCGCGCTGTTTATGAACAGACGGTTCCACGCGGCAAGAAAATGACGCAGAGTTTTGTACGAATCCTTAAAAGCATCAGCGGGAAAATGGGATTTGACGGCAACACTGGGCTTCCGACATTCAGTCTTGGATTGGGCGATATTGAACAGCCGGAATATACCTTGAAGGAGATTTTCCAGTACCTGCAAAATGCAGACAAACCTTGTATAGTAGCCATCGATGAGTTCCAGCAAATCGGCAAATATCCAGAGAAGAATGTGGAGGCTTTGCTGAGAGGGCAGATACAGCAGGTAAACAATTGTAATTTCGTCTTCGCCGGCAGCGAGAAACATCTGTTGGGCATGATGTTTGAAAGCGGAAGCCGACCGTTCTACAAGAGTGCAGATAATATGGACCTTTTGCCAATCGTACGCGATGTATATGTTGATTTCATTTGCCAGATGTTTGAAAAACAAGGGAAAAAGATTGAGAAACCAATTGCCGAAGTGGTGTACGACGCATTTGAGGGACACACCTATTATGTGCAGAAAACTATGAACGAGGCCTTTTCCAATACGGATAAAGGAACAGATTGTTCCATTGAAACAATTATTCTTTCTATCCAAAACATTTTGGAGGATAATGGCACTTACTATCGGGAGACACTTTCAAATTTGCCGGCCAGTCAAAAGTCGCTGCTTTACGCCATTGCAATAGACGGCTGGGCATCGCAAATCACCTCGGCAGCTTTTGTAAAACGCCATAAATTACTGTCTCCCAGCTCGGTACAGGCAGCCATAAAAAAACTCTTAGGCGAGGAGTTAGTAGTGGAGCACAACAAACGTTACCGAGTGAACGACCGTTTCCTCGGTATATGGATTCGACGGATGATGGGGATTCCCCTTTCGTCGCTTTTTCAATAATCGTGCAAAATCGCCCTGCCGCCAAAATTTCGAGGCCATTGCCGAGGTTCTCATTCGCTTAAGAATAACACTTTACTTTTTATACAAATCCAATCGTGTTTTTGCGTAATTTTTTATAATTTTGCACTTTCTAAACTTTACTAATATGAAACGTGTATTTGTACTATTTTTAGCTTTTTGCTTCCTTTTCTCCTTGAACGTGAATGCCCAAACCCAGGACAGCACCATCGCCATTCCCAATCCCAGTTTCGAGAACTGGTCGAATGGCAGTGGCTACAGTGTCACCGTGGTCATCTTCCCTCTGCAGGTCTATAGCAGCTACACCTATCCCACTGGGTGGAATTACCCCACCTATCCGGTGAACGAAAGCATCACCTATAGCGGTATGACGGTGAACGTGAACACCAACCTGCCGCTGCTGAAGGTGGCCAACCAGACCAGCGGCGCCGTGGACGGCTCGCACGCCCTCAAGATGCAGAGTTTTATGCTCTCCGATATCATCAGTTCCACTGTTTATGGCCTTGCATCCTCGTCGCTGGACCCGATGCTGACCACGACCGTGTTCCCCACGGTGCTCTCCACCGGTGCGGTTGACATCGACAACCTGCTGCCCCTGCTGAGCACGCTGACCGCGAACCTCGGGAACCTGTCGCAGGTGTTGTCCACCTTTGTCAACGTGGACATCAACACCCTGATAGATGGCGGTGTCTCCTTGAACGGCGTACAGCCCGGCAAGCTGACCGGGTATTACAAATACACCTCTGCCACGAGTGGTGACAACGGGGGCGTCTTGATCCTCGGCACCAAGTACAATACGACCACGCACCGTCGCGAGGCTGTGGGGGGCGGCTATACCGTGGCCCTGACCGACACCGCCAATTATGCGCCCTTTGAAGTGCTCTACACACCTCTCTCAGAGGTTAATTCATCCTATCCGTATGTGGAAGCCGACTCGTTGATTATTATGATGCTCTCCTCTGCCAACGCAACCCCCCAGCAGGGATCGGCCCTGTTTCTGGACAACCTTCAGCTTTGGGCGCAACAAACGGTCACGCCTGACACCTGTGCGGCGGTCGCCAATCTGTCGCTCCAGAGCGTGGACACGATGCACGCCACGCTGAGTTGGACCTGCACGGAGACGCCCGACCACTTTGAGGTGGAGTACGGTGTGCAGGGCTTTGCCCAGGGCAGCGGCACCACGCAAAATGTAAACGGCACGACCGTTGTCCTGTCGTCGCTGCAGCCCGACACCTATTACGACGTGTATGTGCGCAGCGTCTGCAGCAGCACGCTGGCGGGCGCCTGGGCGATGCTCACATTCCATACCGACACGCTCGTGCCGCCGGTCATTATTGTGCCCGACACCTGCGCATCCGTCGCCAACCTGACCGTCCAGTCTGTGGACACGATGCACGCCACGCTGGCCTGGACCTGCACGGAGACACCCGACCACTTTGAGGTGGAGTACGGCGTGCAGGGCTTTGCCCAGGGCAGCGGCATCACGCAAAATGTAAACGGCACGACCATTGCCTTGTCGTCGTTGCAGCCCGACACCTATTACGATGTGTATGTGCGCAGTGTGTGCAGCAGCACGTTGGCGAGTGCCTGGGCGATGCTCACGTTCCATACCGACACGCTGGTGCCCCCTGTCATTCCAGAACCTGACACCTGCAGCGCCGTTTTCAACCTGCACCTCATCGAAGTGGACACGATGAGTGCCACGATAGGCTGGTCTTTTGAAGGGAGTCCCGACCATTTTGAGGCGGAATACGGCCCGCAAGGATTTGCACAAGGCAACGGCACCACAGTGGGTGTGACGGAGAGTTTCCTGCACTTGTCGGACCTGCAACCCGACACCTATTACGACATCTATGTGCGTTGTGTGTGCGACAACGACCTCTTCGGCGCCTGGGCTATGATGTCTTTCCATACCGACACCTTAGTGCCGCCAGTCATCGACGACACGGTGGGCATCCATAACTATGCCAATTATGACATTAAGATATACCCGAATCCTGCACACGGACAATGTATGTTGCACTTTGGGCAGGAGAAGCCGGTGATGCTGCGTCTGTATGCCATCAACGGTGAGCTTTTGCAGGAAATCGTCCCGCAAAAGGAAACTGTGGAACTACGTCTGCCGGAAAGCGGTGTTTTCCTGCTCTATTGCGAGTTGAAGAGTGGGGTAGTGGTGCGTAAAATCGTCAATCAGTAGATAGGGAAACACTTTCCTATGCTGAAATACCCCTTGATAGCTTTTCTCCTCCTGGCGTCTCTCTCACTCTCCGCACAGTTCACGGAACAAGATGCCCGCGATACGGGTCGGGGTATGTCCGAGAAATCGCAAGAGGGGTGTAGCCGCGTCATTCTTTACCGTCCCGGCGACTACAACTCCAAGAACTATCGCATCCCGGCCGTCATCACGGCGGGCGACGGCTCATTGGTGGTGGCCACCGACAAACGCAAATACAACGACCGAGATTTGCCCGAGGATATCGACATCCTCATCAACCGCAGCACCGACGGCGGGCGCACGTGGAGCGCACCGCTGATCTTGGCGGCGGGTGCGGGCGTGGGGCGTGGCTTCGGCGACTGTGCCCTGGTGCGCACCCATGAGGAGGGCGGACTCCTTGCTGTCTTCGTCGGCGGCGTGGGCTTCTGGCAGTCGCGGCCCGGCAATCCGCTGCGCACCTACCTCTGCCGCAGTCGCGACAACGGCCGCACCTGGAGTGAGCCGAAGGACATCACCCACTTCATCCTCGGTCCCGACTGTGTGATTCCGGAGCACCGCAGCTGGTGGTCGTCGTTTTTCGCCTCGGGCGCGGGTCTGCGCACCTCCACGGGGCGCATTATGTTCGTGGCCGCCGTGCGCGAGGACTCCCTCTGGATGGCCTGCAACTACGTCTTCTACTCCGATGATGACGGTGAAACGTGGCAATGCTCGGAAAAGGCCTCCCCGAAAGGCGACGAGGCCAAGTTGGTGGAACTCTCCGACGGGCGCATCCTGATGAGCATCCGTGCCGAAGGCCACCGGCTCTACAATGTCTCCGAGGATGGCGGCGTCACCTGGCGCGACACCACCACCGCGTGGCCCGAGTTAGAGGCGCCCGCCTGCAACGGCGACCTTCTCCGCTGCACGGCTCCTGATGGCCGTACACTGCTGCTGCATTCGCTGCCGTGTGGCAAGGAGCGCAGGGATGTCTCTGTCTTTGTCAGCTTCGACGAGGGGGTGACTTGGCCCATGCGCCGCACCATTGTCCCTTATCCGTCCGCCTATTCTTCACTTTGTCAGCTCCCCGACGGCACCATCGGTTTCTATGTGGAGGAGGCCTGCAACAACGGTCAGAACTACTCGATGGTGTTCTACAACTTCAGTGTGGATTGGCTGTTGGGGGAACAGGGTGGACAACACGAACATTAACGGCACTTCCGAATATTACGACAAAGTTAAAAATCATCACCCATGACATTTCACAAAAAAGCCGACACCCAGCACCGCCAGCACAATAAACACGATGAGCAGCACAAACATAATGGTGAAGGCCACGACGGTTTTCAGGATGGTGCGCCACCAGCTGTAGCCACTCATCTGTTTGAGCGGGATGATTGTGAGGAATATGGAAAGCGACGCCAGTTTTGTCAGGCTGAAGAAATCGAACACAATGGAATAGACCGTGTACATGTTGGCGATATAGACCAATGAGATAAAGAGTTCTGGATAGCGCAGATCGGGGATGTTCGGACTGTGCCGGAAAAAGAGGAAGAGATTCCCGGAAATCAGCATCAACAGCAACAAGATGTTAATACTGGGGTATTTTTCCTCAAAACGTTCTATCTTTTCCAATACGCTATAAATAATGGAGTACATTCGCGATTCTTCAGGATAATCTTTTTCAAAAGATCTTTGAACACCATCTTCATCGATGGTAATACCTTGCTCCATCGTAGGGGTATTTTCTTCAAAATCATTCGTCGTTTTGGTTGTCTTACCACTCTTATGCTCTCGTTTCACCTCCTCGGTAGTGTTTTCGGAATCATCGTGGAGCGCGTGCCCTGTGATATTCAGCCCGTGGGTCACGAGAAGGGAGACGGCCGCAAGCAGGAAATACATTTTGAAAGGGGCGAAATAGGAGGCCCTCCTGCCACGGAGATAGTCGAGGATCAGGTGGCCGGGACGCAGGATGAGGTCAAGGATGGTGCGGAACATGCCGCGCTCGCCCATACCGTAGGCTTCGGCGAAGTTTTCAGCCGCCACCTTCATGGAAAAGCGGTCGGTGGAGGCTGCCTGTCCGCAACGGGGACAGTAATTGCCGGTATAATGGTCGTGACAGTTCAGGCACTCGTGCTCCTCTTGCGACATCGGGGCAACCTCGCGAGGCCGCTCCCGCCAAGCCTTGAATTGGTGGATTTTCTCTTTAATTTTGAATCTCTTTTTCATATAGATAGTAACGGTGCAAAAATAGGAAAAATAAAGCAAACAGAAACAGCGCTTGTAATCCTAAAAAGTGTACCTTTGCGCCTGCCTTCGTTCCCGAAGGGACAAACCAAATAACCTTTACAGACAGAAAAATAGCAAAAACAGCAACCGTATGCTGGCGGAGAAGACATTGGAGAAGCTGCGCATCCTGGCGGAATCGGCGAAATACGACGTGTCGTGTTCGTCGAGCGGCACCGTGCGCAGCGGCAAGAAGGGGATGGTGGGCAACACCGTGGGCGGCGTGGGCATCTGCCACTCGTTTGCCGACGACGGCCGCTGCATCTCGCTGCTGAAGGTGATGCTGACCAACCACTGCATGTACGACTGCGCCTACTGCGTGAACCGCCGCTCCAACGACATCAAGCGCGCCACGCTCAGTGTCAGCGAGTTGGAGGAGATTACAATGGAGTTCTACCGCCGCAACTACATCGAGGGGCTGTTCCTCTCCAGCGGGGTGGTGCGCAACCCCGACTACACGATGGAACGGCTTACCGCCATCGTCCGCGACCTGCGGTTAGTGCATCGTTTCAACGGCTACATCCACCTGAAGGCCATTCCCGGTGCCTCGCAGGAATTGCTCAACGTGGCCGGGCGCTATGCCGACCGTATGAGCGTGAACATCGAGATCCCCCGCGAGGAGTCGCTGAAGATGCTCGCGCCCGAGAAGGACCACCAGAGCGTCTTCCAGCCGATGAAGCTCATCCAGCAGGGTGTGCTCGAGAACAAGGAGGACCGGCAGCGGATGCGCCACGCGCCGCGCTTCGTGCCCGCCGGACAATCGACCCAGATGATCGTGGGCGCCACCCAGGACTCTGACCGCGAGATCCTCACGATGTCGTCGCTGCTCTACGGCCAGCCCTCCATGCGCCGCGTCTATTACTCCGGCTACGTGAGCGTCAACACGTTCGACTCGCGCCTGCCCGTGCTCAAGCAGCCGCCGCTCGTGCGCGAAAACCGCCTCTACCAGGCCGACTGGCTGCTGCGCTTCTACCATTTCAAGGTGGATGAATTGGTGGACGACAGCCACGCGAACCTCGACTTGGAGATTGACCCCAAATTAGCGTGGGCGTTGCGCCACCCGGAGGCATTCCCCGTCGATATCAACACCGCCGACTACGAGATGCTGTTGCGTGTGCCCGGCCTCGGCACCAAGTCGGCGTGGCTCATTGTCAACTCCCGCCGCTTCAACCGCCTCACCACCTTCGACCTCAAGAAGATGGGGGTGGTGATGAAAAAGGCCAAATACTTCATTACCTGCCACGAACTCGGCGCCTCCGACCTGCAACCCCTCCTCGGCATCAACGAGCTGAGTCCCGAGCGCCTGCGCCCCCTGCTCGTTTCCAAGACGGAGCAGAAACTCGCCGCGAAGGAGAAACAGCTGTCGTTGGAGTTTGGAGACGAAGGAGTTGAGACGTAAGACTTTCTTTAATCAGTCCCGAAGGGGCAAAATCCCAGTAACCCCGCACAAGACGAAGCCGCCGTGTGGGGTATAAGTGGCCTCCCGCGACAACAGTGTGTCGGAGACACGCAACTATTTTAACCCCAATACCTTCCCCAATCGGTTCGGGTCTTGCTGGTTGTTCCAGACGTACAAAATCTCTATGGTATTGTTGACAATCGCATAGACAATGGTGACCTTTTTCACATGGAGCATCCGCATCTCGTAACCATGATAGTCCAAGTCCTCGCATCTTACTCCAATCTTCGGAAAAGTTAGTAATTGAGACACACGCCTCATCAGGTCATTATACACTTTCGACAAAGTAAGTTGCCCAAATTCAGCATACACATATTCCATCTCGGCATCGAGAGACTGCCGGGCTTCATCAAGCTACATTATCTTATATGCCATACCGATCGCGGATGCTTGAGAACACCTCCTCGTTGGTGTGGAAGGTGGCTTCACTGGCCTCAATCTTGTCAATGCGCTCGTGAAGAGCCGTCTTCATCTCTTCGTAGGTGTGAACGTTAGGAGAAACTCGGCCAGCTGCTACAGGGGTGTCGTCAGACATCATATCATCAACCCACTTTTGCAACAGTTCACCGAACTTTTCTCTGCCAACATTTGGATAACGCTGCGCTAACACATTCTCATCCACTATAATATTATATGTGCACATTTTTCGTTCGTTTTTTTGTTTTGTTTCAGTTTACAAAAATAGTAATTATTTTTAATCTGGACAGATGGACACTGAAAAACTTCACTCCCGCGCATGGCCCACCCCGCACTGCAAGTGTAGGGCTATAAAAAAACGACATCATTCCATTTTTATTAAACAGAATTTTATAGTTTTGCGCTGTTTTATAAAACGCTATTTAATAAAATCAATTTATAGATAATTCGACCATTGACCTTGAACCTTGAACATTGAACCCTAACCTTCAATG